>JBGPSI010000088.1:0-18902 GCA_041490045.1 Bradyrhizobium sp. | reverse complement strand
GAGGAAGCGCGCGAGCGGCTCAAAGGCACCCTCGCCATCGACTATGTGGTGCCGGATTACTACGCGTTGCGGCCGAAGAAATGCATGGGCGGCTGGGGCCGGCAGTTTTTCAATATATCGCCTGCAGGAAAGATCCTGCCCTGCCACGCCGCCGAGAGCATCACCGGCCTCGAATTTGAATCCGTACGATCCAATCATTCGATCGCCTGGATCTGGCAGAATTCGGAGGCCTTCAACCGCTATCGCGGCACCGGCTGGATGAAGGAGCCGTGCAAGAGTTGCGAGTTCAGGGAAGTCGATTTCGGCGGCTGCCGCTGCCAGGCTTTTGCGCTGACCGGCGATGCCGGCAACACCGATCCGGCCTGCACGCTGTCGCCGATGCATGAGCAGATCTTCAAACTGGCCGAAGCGGAATCCGCCGGCGAGCACAACCGTTTCCTCTATCGCAATTTTGCCGGCGGTACGCTGGAGACGGGCGACGACCATGGCGCCTGACGCCGATGCGGGAAAATCGACAGGCCAACGCTCCGATCCGTTCGCACCGCTGACCTCGCAATTGCTGCCGGTCGGCGACGGCCACGAGATCCATGTCGAAAGCATCGGACGGACCGGCGGCATCCCGGCGGTCTATCTGCACGGCGGGCCCGGCAGCGGCTGCCAGCCCGATCACCGGCGGCTGTTCGATCCCGAACGCTTCCACGCAATCCTGTTCGATCAGCGCGGCGCCGGCCGCAGCCGTCCCAAGGGCGGCCGCGAGGACAACACGCTGCCGCATCTGATCGCGGACATGGAGAAGATCCGCGAGCAATTCGGCTTTGAGCGCTGGATGATCGTCGGGGGGTCCTGGGGCGCAACGCTGGCGCTGGCGTACGCAGAGGTGCATCCCCAGCGGGTCAGCAGCATCGTGCTGCGCGCGACCTTTCTCGGCACCACGACCGAACTCGAGGACGCCTTCCTCGACGTGCTGCCGCGCTTCTATCCCGATCTCAGCGAGGATTTCCTTAAGCTGTTGTCGCCGGATGAACGCGCCCGGCCGCTCGATGCCTATTACCGCCGCATTCTCGATTCCGATTCTCAGGTGCATGGACCGGCGGCGCGCGCCTGGCACGACACCGAACGGATTCTGTCCGAACACGCGCCGGGACGGGTGCGGCTCGATCTCTCCGCACTGAACTCGTCGCGGCCGCTGCCGGCCACGCCGTTCATGGAAGCGCACTATTTCCTGAATGACTGCTTCATGAAGCCGGGACAACTTCTCGCCGAAGCGGCAAGGCTCGCCGGCATTCCCGGCCTCATCGTGCAAGGACGTTACGATTTGCTGTGCCCTCCTTCGACCTCGCACGCGCTCGCAGCCGTCTGGCCCGATTCGAAGGTCCATCTGGTCGAGGGCGCCGGCCACTCGCTCTACGATCCCGGCGTCAGGGATGCCGTGATGCGGGCGATTGCGGACCTCGCTTCTGAAATCACCCAATAAGGACTGCCGAAATATGCCGCTTGCCGGAAAAGGAATGTTGCTGACCTCGATGGACATCGATCCGAAGGACGAGGCCGATTTCAACCGGTGGTACGATCGCGAGCATCTCATCGAGCGCGTGGCGATCGACGGCTTCCTGGAGGCAAGGCGCTACATCGCCCATCAGGGCAACCCGAAATATCTCTGCCTGTATTCGACCGAGACCTTCGAGGTGCTCGACAGCCCGGCCTATCGCACGGCGCTGATGAATCCCACCGAATGGTCGAAGACGAATCTGGCGCGCTTCAAAAACATGATCCGCACCATCGCCCGCATCACCGTCAGCCGCGGACGGGGCCGAGGTGCTGCGCTCGGCATCATCCGTCTTCGTCCCGCCGCCGGAAGCCACGAGAGATTGCGCGCCACGCTTCGCGAGCGGCTCGATCCCGAAAAACTGGACGGCATTATCGCAATGCATCTGATCGAGAGCGATCCGGCGCTGTCAAAACCGCTCACCGACGATCCCCCGGTTTCCGATCCGGGCGCCGGCGACTGGTTCGTCCTGATCGATGCCACCGATGTGAACGCGGCCTCCGAGGCGACGGCCGACCGCGTCACGGAAACGGGCGTGTTCGAAGGCGGAATAAGGATATCGTCGGGCACCTATCGGCTAATGTGGGATCTCGCGCGATCGGACATCCGGTTGTCTTAAATCAATGCACCATGCCCGCATCAGGGCATATGTTGCAGTGCCACATGCATCGGAACGGCATTAAGGCCGGGTAACCAGACCAATAACGAATGGCGGTTAAGCAAAAATGGCTTTTCAGTGTACCGCCGATGATATTGAATGGCCCGATTCATTAAGCCAATGATATGTCTGCCAAACCACAAGAACGCCGCGATGAGCGTTCACAACAGAAGATGAAGGCCGCGCGGTTTCTCGTCGTCGTGCGGGCAAGGTAGGAATGAAACCGACTGATATCGCGGCACCCGATTACTTCCATAAAGTCGTCGACTGCCAATGGGCCTGTCCCGCGCACACACCCGTTCCTGAATACATCCGCCTGATCGCCGAGGGCCGCTACAGCGACGCCTACATGATCAATTGGAGATCGAATGTGTTTCCGGGAATTCTCGGACGCACCTGCGATCGCCCGTGCGAGCCCGCATGCCGCCGCGGCCGCGTCGAGGAGACGCCGGTCGCGATCTGCCGGCTGAAACGCGTCGCCGCCGACTTCAAGGACGACGTCAAGGGCCGCATGCCGCGCCCGTCGGCGAAAAACGGTAAGCGCATCGCGATCGTCGGCGGCGGCCCCGCCTCCCTCACCGTCGCGCGCGACCTCGCGCCTCTCGGCTATCACTGCACCGTGTTCGATGCCGACGCCAAGGCGGGCGGCATGATGCGCAGCCAGATTCCGAAATTCCGGCTGCCGGATTCGGTGATCGACGAGGAAACCGATTACATCCTCAACCTCGGCATCGAGTTCAAGGCCGGCCAGCGCATCGACAGCCTCAAGAAGCTGCTCGCCGAGAACTACGATGCGGTCTTCGTCGGCTCCGGCGCGCCGCGCGGCCGCGAGCTCGACATTCCCGGCCGCAAGGAAGCCGCCGGCCATATCCATATCGGCATCGACTGGCTCTCCAGTGTGTCGTTCGGCCACACCGACAAGATCGGCAAGCGCGTGATCGTGCTCGGCGGCGGCAACACGGCGATGGACTGCTGCCGCACCGCGCGCCGGCTCGGCGGCGAGGACGTCAAGGTGATCGTGCGCTCCGGCTTCGAGGAGATGAAGGCGAGCCCCTGGGAGAAAGAGGACGCCATTCACGAGGACATCCCGATCCTCAATTTCATGGTGCCTGTCGCCTTCACCCACAAGGATGGCAAGCTCACCGGCGTCACCTTCCAGAAGGTGAAGGCCGAATACGACGCCAAGGGCCGCCGCAATCTGGTGCCGACCGGCGACCCCGACCAGACCATTGCCTGCGACGACGTGCTGGTCGCGGTCGGCCAGGAAAACGCCTTTCCCTGGATCGAGCGCGATTGCGGCATCGAATTCGACAAGTGGAACATGCCCAAGGTCGACGCCAAGACCATGGGGTCGACCAACCCGAAAGTATTCTTCGGCGGCGACGCCGCGTTCGGCCCGAAGAACATCATCTGGGCGGTGGCGCACGGCCATGACGCAGCACTTTCGATCCACAAGCTCTGTTCCGGCGAGGACATCACCGAGCGTCCGCTTCCCGAAGTGCATGTCTCTTCGCAGAAGATGGGCATCCACGAGTGGAGCTACGACAACGACATCTCCGCCGACAAGCGCTACAAGGTGCCGCATCGCGACAAGGTGGTGGCGCTGAAGGACATCCGCGCCGAGGTCGAACTCGGCTACGACGTCAAGCTTGCACTCGGCGAGGCCAAGCGCTGCCTGAACTGCGATATCCAGACGGTGTTCTCGGCGCCGCTGTGCATCGAGTGCGACGCCTGCGTCGACATCTGCCCGATGGACTGCATCACCTTCACGCAAGATGGCGAGGAGGCCGACCTGCGGGCACGGCTGAAAGCGCCCTCGCCGCATCCCGACCAGGCCCTGTATGTCGCCGACGGGCTGAAGACCGGGCGCGTGATGGTGAAGGACGAAGACGTCTGCCTGCATTGCGGCCTGTGCGCCGAACGTTGTCCCACCGGTGCCTGGGACATGCAGAAATACCTCATCGATATGACCCACGCAGGTACATCATGCCCGTCCAAAAGCCGATCAGCAGCGTAAACGATTTCGTCGTCCGCTTCGCCAACGTCAACGGCTCGGGCTCGGCGAGCGCCAACGAAATGTTCGCCCGTTCCATCCTGCGCCACGGCGTGCCGGTCAGCCCGCGCAACATCTTTCCCTCCAACATCCAGGGCCTGCCGACCTGGTACGAGGTGCGGGTGACCGAGGAAGGCCATCTCGGCGCGCGCGGCGGCGTCGACATGATGGTGGCGATGAACCCGCAGACCTGGGACAAGGACATCGCCTCGATCGAGCCCGGCGGCTATCTGTTCTACGACTCGACCAAGCCGATGCCGTCGTCGAAATTCCGCGCCGACATCACCGTGATCGGCGTGCCGCTGACCGCGATCACCAATTCGACCTACACCGATCCGCGCCAGCGCCAGCTGTTCAAGAACATCATCTATCTCGGCGCGCTGTGCGCGCTGCTCGACATGGACCCCAAGCTGATCGAGCAATTGATCGGCGAACAGTACAAGGGCAAGTAAAAGCTCCTGTCGTCCAACGTCCATGCGCTGCATCTCGGCCGCGACTGGGCGCTGCAGAACCTCAAATGCCCGACCGGCCTGCGCGTCAAGAAGGCCGACAAGGTCGGCGACCGCATTTTCATCGAGGGCAACAGCGCCGCCGCGCTCGGCGCGGTCTATGGCGGCGCCACGGTTTGCGCCTGGTATCCCATCACGCCGTCGTCTTCCCTCGCCGACGCCTTCGGCAGCCACTGCAAGAAACTGCGGCACGATCCGGAGACCGGCAAGGCCAAATACGCCATCGTGCAGGGCGAGGACGAACTGGCTTCGATCGGCATCGTGATCGGCGCGTCGTGGAACGGCGCGCGCGCCTTCACCGCGACCTCCGGTCCCGGCATTTCGCTGATGCAGGAATTCATCGGCCTGTCCTACTTCGCCGAGATTCCGGCCGTGATCATGAACGTGCAGCGTGCAGGCCCCTCGACCGGCATGCCGACGCGCACCCAGCAATGCGACATCATGATCTGCGCCTATGCCTCGCATGGCGACACCAAGCACGTGCTGCTGTTTCCGGAGGATCCGGCCGAGGCCTTCGAATTCGCCGCCACCGCCTTCGACCTCGCCGAACGGCTGCAGACCACGATCTTCGTCATGCTCGATCTCGATATCGGCATGAACCATCGGCTGTGCCGGCCGCTGAAATGGGACGACTCCCGGCAGTATGACCGCGGCAAGGTGATGACGGCGGAAATGCTGGAGGAAGGCCGTGATTTCGGCCGCTATCTCGACGTCGACGGCGACGGCATTGCCTACCGCACCTATCCCGGCACCCACCCGACCAAGGGCTCGTTCTTCACCCGCGGCACCTCGCGCGACCGCTACGCGCGCTATTCCGAGGAAGGCTCGGTCTATGCCGACAACATGCAGCGGCTGGTGCGCAAATTCGAGACCGCCCAGGACATGGTGCCGCGGCCGCTGCAGGCCAACGCCGGCAAGCCGACCAAATACGGCGTGATCTATTTCGGCTCGACTGCGCCTGCGATGGACGAGGCGATCGGGCTGTTGGAGGCGCGCGGGCACCAGCTCGACCGCCTGCGCATCCGTGCCTTCCCGTTCCATTCCAGCGTGGCGAGCTTCATCGCCGACCACGATTTCGTTTACGTCGTCGAACAGAACCGCGACGCACAGCTTCGCTCGCTGATCGTCAACGAAAACGGCATCGATCCGGTTCGCCTGGTGCCGATCCTGCACTATGACGGCACGCCGATCACCGCACGCTTCATCGCCAATTCCATCGGCGACCACCAGGACCAGCTCAAGGTGACCCCGCTCCGCAAGGTGAAATCATGACCTACATCGCCAAGCCGAAATTCCATCATCCGGGCCTGCCCAAGAATGATCTCGGCTATACCCACCGGGATTACGAGGGCAAGATCTCGACGCTGTGCGCCGGCTGCGGCCACGACTCGATCACCGCCTCGATCATCGAGGCCTGCTTCGAGTTGTCGATCGAGCCGCACCGCGTCGCCAAGATTTCCGGCATCGGCTGCTCCTCGAAAACGCCGGACTATTTCCTCGGCAATTCGCACGGCTTCAATTCGGTCCACGGCCGCATGCCGTCGGTCCTGACCGGCGCCAACCTCGCCAACCGCGAGCTGATCTATCTCGGCGTCTCCGGCGACGGCGACTCGGCCTCGATCGGCTTCGGCCAGTTCGCCCATTCGATCCGGCGCGCCGTCAACATGACCTATATCGTCGAGAACAACGGCGTTTACGGCCTCACCAAGGGCCAGTTCTCGGCCACCGCCGACCGCGGCTCGAAATCCAAGAAGGGCGTGACCAATACCGACAACGCCATCGACCTCGTGGCGATCGCGCTGCAGTTGGGCGCAACCTTCGTGGCGCGCAGTTTCTCGGGCGACAAAAGCCAGCTGGTGCCGCTGATCTCGGCCGCCATCGAGCACCGGGGCGCGGCCTTCATCGACGTGATCAGCCCCTGCATCGCCTTCAACAACCATGCCGGCTCGACCAAGAGCTTCGACTATGTCCGCGAGCACAACGACGCGGTGAACCGCCTCGACGTGCTCACCGGCCGCGATCCGATCACGGTCGATTACGCGCCGGGCACGGTGCAGGTGGTCGAACAGCACGACGGCTCGCGGCTGGCGCTGCGCAAGATCGATGCGGATTACGACCCCAATGACCGCCTCGCGGCGATGACCTTCCTGCAGAAGCACGCCGCCAAGGGCCAGATCGTCACCGGCCTGCTCTACATCGATCCCGAAGCGGACGATTTGCACACCCATCTCAACACGGTGGATACGCCGCTCAATACACTCGACGCCCAGGCGCTTTGCCCCGGCTCCGCCGCGCTGGACAAAATCAACGCCGGCCTGCGCTAGGACGGATTAGGGCGCGCGCGGGATCCGTCGATAGACGGACCTCATTGGCGCGACGCCTCGGGGTCATTTGGCGACCGCGACCTCGACGGCTGCTTCAGTGTCGATCGGCAGCGAGAAATGCTCCACCCGTCTGGACGGCTTGTTGTTGAACAGCAGCCGCGTGACGTCGGGCCTCGAATAGTGGCCGGCCGGATCGGCGGCGTTCTTGGCGACCCCGATCATTCCAAGGTCGATATCGGCGTAGAGCAGCCCCTCCTGGTCCTGAGGGAGTTTCTCGGCGAGCGAAGACCCGTCCGGGCCGTAAATGACCGCATGGCCGCCGCCGGCATGCAAGAGCGCATTCTTGTCGGGCGTGTCGCAGATTTCCTCGATCATCGACTGCGATACGGTCGCGCATGGGCCGAGGACGAAGCAGGAGCCCTCAACCGCATACACCTTGCTGGCGGCATTGTTGACTTCTGCGCCGAGCGCATGGGCAAACGGGTCGTACAGCGAGAAGCTCGGCCACGCCGCGACATGCACCTGCTCGTCCTGCGCGTACATCGCATATTTGGACAGCGGCTGCAGATGCTCCCAGCAGCACAGCGCGCCCAGCCTGCCGATGTCGGGACGCGCATGGACCGTGAGGTCGCTGCCGTCACCGTCACCAAACACCGTTCGCTCGGAATGGGTGGGACGCAGCTTGCGGCGTTTGGCAATGGTTTCGCCGTCTGGTCCGATCAGCCATTGGCCAAGATAAAGGCTGCCGCCGCTGCGCTCGGACAGGCCGAGAACGGCCGTAATCCCGGCGGCGCGAACCGCATCGCGCAGCTTGTCGGCCTGAACGCTTTCGTAGGAAAGCGAGTTATCGAAATAGCGCTGAACAAAACCGCGCCCGATCGCCCAGGCCGGTGCTCCCATCCAGATATACCAGGGGTATCCCGGGATGAACGCTTCGGGAAAGGCGATTAACTTTGCGCCATTGTTTGCGGCTTCATTGATCAAGCTGATGGTCTTATCGACCGTTGCGTCGAGATCCAGCCAGACAGGCGCGGCCTGGACCACGGCCACCTTGTACTTGGGATGTTGAACACCCATCGATTTTCCCCTTCGCCACGTCTGCCAATCCGGCAACGGTAATCCGCCCGACATTGTCAAAACTAACGATGCCCGGAAAACCTGCTTGATCGAGGCGGAAGGAAGACTTGACCGACGAGGAAGCAAAGGCGCCCGCTGCCGGGCCGGAGCTTTGCGGACGCACCTTGTCTGGGCAGTGCGCGCGCCCTATGCTGGCTTCGTATCGTGCCTGGTTGGCGACAGACCAACCTGGCGCCACCGGCCGGCTTTGCTTGCGCGCCCGGGCGAGGATGACATCGTTCTGATCGGCAGGAGGATTCTTCCGTGACCGTTCGATACGACACAGCTTCCGAACCAGCGCGTCGTCGCCTTTCGGCGTGGCAGGATATCGTCTGCGATGTCTTCGTTGGGCTTGATTGCAAATCGGACCTGGAGGATTTTCGCGGCTCGGTGACGCAAACAACGTTCGGCGAATTATCGCTGACGCGGGTTGATTCCGCCCGGCAGAGAGTTTTCCGAACACCATCGCGAATTGCGCGGGCGAAAGAGGACTACGTGTTGTTCGCCTTTGGGTCCACGGGCGTCGGCGACGTCATCCAGGATGGTCGCGAGGCCCTCATCAGGCCTGGCGAGTTCGCCTTTTACGACACCACGCGACCCTACGAACTTTCCTTCGATGCGGACTTTTCCCAGATCATCCTCCAGGTTCCTCGCAAGCTCGCCCACGAGCGCTTGGGACCTGTTGACGACCTGACGGCAGTGACATTTTCTTCCGACCGTCCGCTTCACCGCATCGCCTCGGATTTCATTGCGGGCCTGTCGCAGGTTATCGAAGCGATCGAGACGCCGGCGGCCGACCGGCTGTCCGGGCAGGCACTCGACCTGGTGGCAATCGCGCTGAGCCAGTCGGCGGAGGCGCACCGGTCCTCGACATACAGGTCAGCCATGACCTACCGGTTGAAAGCATATATTCGCGCGCATCTGCCGGATCCCCGGCTGTGCCTGACCGAAGCCGCCACGGCCATGGGTATCTCGCCGCGATATGTCAACGCCTTGTTGGAATCGGAGAACGAATCGTTCGGCAGGTATGTGTTGGCCCACCGGCTTGAGGCATGTCGGCGCCATCTTGCCGATCCCGCGCTGGCCCACCGGCAGATCACCGAGATCGCCTTTGCCTGGGGATTCAACGATCAGTCGCACTTCAGCAGGTCGTTCAAGGATCGATTTGGCATTTCGCCTCGCGACTACCGCGCCAGCAAGACCGTTGCGAGACCGTCGGCGACGGACGGCTGAACGGCCAGCGCATTGGGCGGCACTTCGCCGTTCGTTTACGACAATCCTGCCGGGAATTGCCGCCGAACCGCCGATTTTACGGGATCGATATGTCGTGAGTGGCGTTATACCCAGGGCTTACGCATATTTCGGTCGTCGATAACCGTTATAAGGGCTGGTCCAGCGCCGGTTGACAACATTCGGCTTCCGGCTGGAAGGTGCGGGAACCCAAAAGGGACCGGCTCGAACAGAACAAGGCCATCATGAATCCCGTCAAAGCACTCGAAAACCACGGCCAGGCGATCTGGCTGGATTTTTTGGCCCGCGGCTTCGTCGCCAAGGGCGACCTGCAGAAGTTGATCGATACCGATGGCGTCAAGGGCGTCACCTCGAATCCTTCGATTTTCGAGAAGGCGATCGGCAGTTCCGACGAATATGACGGCGCGATCGGGAGCGCCTTGAAAAAGGGCGACCGCCCGGTGGCCGAGTTGTTCGAACAGGTCGCGGTCGAGGACATCCAGCACGCGGCCGATGTGCTGCGGCCGGTCTATGACGAACTCAACGGTGACGACGGCTTTGTCAGCCTGGAGGTATCGCCCTATCTGGCGATGGATACCAAGGGCACCATCGCCGAGGCCGAGCGGCTCTGGAACGACGTCAGCCGCAAGAACCTGATGGTGAAGGTGCCGGCGACGCCGGAAGGCCTGCCCGCGATCCAGCATCTGATCGGCGAAGGCATCAGCATCAACATCACGCTGCTGTTTTCGCAGAAGGTCTACATCGAGGTCGCCCAAGCCTACGTCGCGGGGCTGGAAAAATACGTCAAGGCCGGCGGCGACCCCTCCCATGTCGCGAGCGTCGCGAGCTTCTTCGTCAGCCGCATTGACAGCGCGGTCGACAAGCAGCTCGACGAGAAGATCGCGCGCGCCAATGATCCCGGAGAGAAAGAGCGGCTGGCCGCCTTGAAAGGCAAGGTCGCCATCGCCAACGCAAAGCTCGCCTATCAGGAATACAAAAGGCTGTTTTCCGGGCCGCGCTGGGACAAGCTTGCGGCCAAAGGCGCAAAACCACAGCGGCTGTTGTGGGCCTCGACTGGCACCAAGAACAAGGACTATAGCGACGTGCTCTATGTCGAGGAGCTGATCGGCCCCAACACCGTCAACACCGTGCCGCCGGCGACGCTCGACGCCTTCCGCGACCACGGCAAGCCGCGCGACAGCCTCGAGGAAAATATCGAGGACGCGAGAGGCGTCCTCGCCGAGCTCGAAAAGTCCGGCATTTCGCTCGATGCGATCACGGCCGAACTGGTCAGGGATGGCGTCAAGCTGTTTGCGGATGCCGCTGACAAGCTTTACGGCGCGGTCGCGCACAAGCGCGTCACCGTGCTAGGCGCAGGGCTCAACCGGCAGGCGCTCGGCCTCGGCAGCGATATCGGCAAGGCGGTGGCGAAGGCTACCGAAGAGTGGCGAGCCGCGGCGAAAATCCGCCGGCTCTGGCAGCACGATAAATCGGTGTGGACCGGAACCGACGAAGACAAGTGGCTGGGCTGGCTCGACAGTCCGGCCGCAGCCGACATCGCCGATTACGAGGATTATGCCCATCGCGTGAAAGGACAGAATTTCAGCGATGCGGTCGTGCTCGGCATGGGCGGATCGAGCCTCGGGCCCGAAGTGCTGGCCGAGACCTTCGCACAGCAGCCCGGCTTCCCGAAACTGCATGTGCTCGACTCCACCGATCCGGCGCAGGTGCGCAGCCTGCAGGCGAAGATCAACCTCGCCAACACCGTGTTCATCGTCTCCAGCAAATCCGGAGGCACCACCGAGCCGAACGTGATGAAGGATTATTTCTTCGCCCGCGTCGCCGAGACGATCGGCGCCGAGAAGGCCGGGCACCGTTTCATCGCGGTGACCGATCCCGGCTCGTCGCTGGAGAAGGTCGCGACCAAACAGCGCTTTGCCCGCATCTTCCACGGCGATCCGACGATCGGCGGGCGTTACTCCGTGCTGTCGCCGTTCGGGCTGGTGCCCGCCGCGACCGCCGGCATCGACGTCCGCACTCTCATAAAACACACGCTTTCGATGGTGCGTTCGTGCGGGCCGGACGTGCCGCCGCATGAAAATCCCGGCGTGCAGCTCGGACTGGCGATGGGGTTGGCCGGCCTCGACGGCCGCGACAAGGTGACCATCCTGTCGTCGAAAAAGGTCGCCGATTTCGGCGCCTGGGCGGAGCAGCTGATCGCGGAATCCACCGGCAAGGAAGGCAAGGGCCTGATCCCGATCGACGGCGAGCCGCTGGGCGATCCCGCGATTTACGGCCATGACCGCTTCTTCATCGACATCAGGACCGAAGGCGAAGATGACGCCGCGCATGACGGCAAGCTCGCCGCGCTGGAAAAGGCCGGCCATCCCGTGGTTCGCATCGTCATGGAATCGATCGACCATATCGGCCAGGAATTTTTCCGGTTCGAGATGGCTACCGCGGTCGCCGGCGCGGTACTCGGCATCAATCCGTTCAACCAGCCCGACGTCGAGGCTGCCAAGATCAAGACCCGCGAGCTGACAGCCGCGTTCGAAAAGTCCGGCAAGCTTCCAGCCGAGAAGCCGGTGATGTCGACCTCGGAGGCCGATCTCTATACCGACGACAAGAATGCGGCCGCGCTTCGGCAGGCCGGTGCCGACGGCGATCTCGGCTCGTGGATCAAGGCGCATCTTTCCCGCTCCGGCACCGACGATTACGTGGCGCTGCTGGCCTATATCGAGCGCGATGGCGCCCATATCGACGCCCTGCAGCAGATGCGGCTTGCCGTGCGCGACCAGCGCCACGTCGCGACCTGCGCCGAATTCGGCCCGCGCTTCCTGCATTCAACCGGCCAGGCCTACAAGGGCGGGCCCGACTCGGGCGTGTTCCTGCAGATCACGACCGACGACGCCAGGGATCTCGCCGTGCCCGGCCAGAAGGCCAGCTTCGGCGTGATCAAGGCGGCGCAGGCGCGCGGCGATTTCGACGTGCTGACCGAGCGCGGCCGGCGCGCGCTGCGTGTGCACCTGAAGGGCGATCTCGAAGCCGGCTTGAGGATGCTCGATACGGCAATTCACGATGCGTTGAACTAGAGCATGATCCCGCAAAGTGGGAACCGGTTTTCGGATCAGATCATGCTCAAATGAGAGGACGTTACTCACATGCAACTCGGCATGATCGGCTTGGGGCGGATGGGCGGCAACATCGTCCGCCGGCTGATGAAGCACGGACACACGACGGTCGTGTACGACAAGGACGCCAAGGCCGTGGCCGCGATTGCGGCTGACGGCGCGGTCGGCACCGGCGCACTGGAGGATTTCGTCAAGAAGCTGACAAAGCCGCGAACCGCCTGGGTGATGCTGCCGGCCGGCAAGATCACCGAAGCGACCATCGACGCCTTGTCAAAACTGATGGAGCCCGGCGACGTGATCATCGACGGCGGAAACACCTTCTGGCAGGACGACGTCCGCCGCGGCAAGGCGCTGAAAGAGCGCGGCATCCATTACATCGACGTCGGCACCTCCGGCGGCGTCTGGGGCATCGACCGCGGCTATTGCATGATGATCGGCGGCGACAAGGCCGTGGTCGACCGGCTCGATCCGATCTTCGCAGGCTTGGCGCCGGGGATCGGCGATATCCCGCGCACCGAGGGGCGCGACGGACGCGATCCGCGCATCGAGCAGGGCTACATCCATGCCGGCCCGGTCGGCGCCGGACACTTCGTCAAGATGATTCACAACGGCATCGAATACGGCCTGATGCAGGCCTATGCCGAAGGTTTTGACATCCTCAGGAACGCCAATATCGAGACGCTTCCCGCCGAACATCGGTTCGATCTCGATATGGCCGATATCGCCGAAGTTTGGCGGCGCGGCAGCGTGATCCCCTCATGGCTGCTCGACCTCACGGCGTCCGCATTGGCCAAAAGCCACACGCTCGACCATTATTCCGGCTTCGTCGAGGATTCCGGCGAGGGCCGCTGGACCGTCAATGCCGCGATCGACGAGGCGGTGCCGGCCGAGGTTCTTACCGCGGCCCTGTTCGCCCGTTTCCGCTCGCGCAAGGAGCACACCTTCGCCGAAAAGATTCTTTCTGCGATGCGCGATGGCTTTGGGGGTCACAAGGAGCCGCAGCAGCATCCCGATCCGGCGCGCCAGAACGCGCCTGATATCGTCAAGCCAGAGGCCGGCCGCTCGTGACAGACGCTCTTCCAAACCAGACCCCGCTCACCAACCAGAAGAAGCCAGACCCCTGCTCCTTCGTGATCTTCGGTGCCACCGGCGACCTGACGCACCGGCTGGTGATGCCCTCGCTCTACAATCTCGAAGCAACCGGACTATTGCCCGACAAATTCTGCGTGGTCGGCGTCGCCCGCAAGGGCACGTCGAGCGACGAGTTGCGCGACAGCCTGATGAAGGGCCTGCGCCTGTACGCCACCCGCCCGGTGGACGACAAGGTCGCCGGGCGCCTCCTGGAATGCGTCACCAGCATCGAGGCCGATCCGAAGGATCCCGCCTCATTCGACGCGATGCGGGAGCGGCTGGAGAAACTGGAAACCAACCGCGCGACCGGCGGCAACCGGCTGTTCTATCTGGCGACACCGCCCGCCGCGTTCGCGCCGATCAGCCGCCAACTCGGCCGCACCGGCATGCTGAAAGAGGCCAACGGCGCGTGGCGGCGGCTGGTGGTCGAAAAACCGTTCGGAACTGATTTGGCTTCGGCCAAAGCCCTGAATGACGAACTGCTGAACATCGTCACCGAACACCAGATCTACCGGATCGATCACTACCTCGGCAAGGAAACGGTGCAGAACATCCTGGTGCTGCGCTTCGCCAACGGCATGTTCGAGCCGATCTGGAATCGCAATCACATCGATCACGTGCAGATCACCGTCGACGAGAAACTCGGCGTCGGTCATCGCGGGAGTTTCTACGACGCCACCGGCGCGCTCCGCGACATGGTGCCGAACCATCTGTTTCAGTTGCTGTCGCTGGTCGCGATGGAGCCGCCGATTCGTTTCGACGCCCATTCGGTGCGCTCCGAGAAGGCCGACGTGCTCGCGGCAATCCAGACCCAGAGCGAGCAGGAAGCGCTGAAAAATTCCGTGCGCGCCCAGTATCTGGGCGGCAAGATCGGCGACACCGAGATCGAGGATTACACCAGGACCGAGGACGTCGGTCCCGGCAGCACTACCGAAACCTACGCCGCGCTGAAACTCAGCATCGACAACTGGCGCTGGGCCGGGGTGCCGTTTTACCTGCGCACCGGCAAGGCGCTTGGTCTCAAGCGCACCGAAGTGGCGATCAAGTTCAAGGAGGCGCCGTTCGCAATGTTCAACTGCACCCCGGTCGACACGCTGGCGGAGAACTATCTCGTGATCGGCGTCGAACCGACCGAAGGCATCGCGCTGCAGTTCAACACCAAGGTGCCGGGGCCGACGATCACCACCAGCGGCGTCGAGATGAAGTTCCGCTACAAGGATTACTTCAAGGCCGAGCCCGCGACCGGCTACGAGACGTTGATCTACGACTGCATGATCGGCGACAATATCCTGTTCCAGCGCGCCGACAGCGTGGAGGCCGGCTGGAAGGCGGTGCAGCCCTTCCTCGACGCCTGGAAGAAGGCCGGCGCCAAGGGGCTTGAGAAATACAGGGCCGGCAGCGAAGGTCCCGCCGACGCCGAAGAGCTGCTCAAGCGCGACGGCCGCAGCTGGCGC
This sequence comes from Bradyrhizobium sp., assembly GCA_041490045.1. Lineage (GTDB taxonomy): Bacteria > Pseudomonadota > Alphaproteobacteria > Rhizobiales > Xanthobacteraceae > Bradyrhizobium. Next base: position 3,750 of record JBGPSI010000088.1, on the reverse strand, counting down.
AAGCTCGGTTAGACCGGATGGCCGGGAACGACCATCGCCACGTGATCCCGGTTTCCGATTCGGCTGCACTCGCAAAAGCCGCTGCCGAGCGGATACTGGCGAGGATAGCCGCCAATAGTGGTCGAGTGGCGATTTGTCTCACCGGCGGATCGACCCCGCAACAGCTTTATCGGTTGCTGGCGACGGAGCCCTATCGCAGCCGGATTCCGTGGCCGCGCGTGCACTGGTTCATCGGCGACGAGCGTTTTGTGGGCCGGGACGACCCGCTCAACAACATGGCCATGGCGCGGCACGCGTTCCTCGATGCGTGCGCATCTGCCGCCAATATCCACCCGATCCCGACCGACTGCGTCAACCAGGACGAAGCCGCGCGGCGCTACGAACTCATTCTGCAGTCGTTTTATGGCGCCGACCGCCTCGATCCCGCGAGACCCCTGTTCCACGTCGTGCTGATGGGCGTCGGCCCAGATGGGCATACCGCCTCGCTGTTTCCCCTTTATCCGGCGATTGCCGAAACCGAGCGCTGGGTGGTCGGCGTCCCCGAGGCGCATGTCGAGCCCTTCGTGCCGCGGGTGACGCTGACCCTGCCCGCTCTCGCCTCCTGCCGGGAAATGCTGTTCGAGGTCGCGGGCCCGGAGAAGCGCGCGGTCTTGACGCGCCTGCTCGCAGGCGAGAACCTGCCGGCGAACCAGGCGCATTCGAGCGGCGAGACCATCTGGCTCGTGGACCAGGCCGCGCTTCCGGAGAGCTTTCGTGGACAATAAAACGGACAAGATACCCTGCGCGCTGATCGTGATGGGCGTGTCCGGCTCCGGCAAGAGCACCATCGGCGAAAGGTTGGCCGAACGGCTGGCCTGGAGCTACGAGGATGGCGACAGGTTTCACCCCCCGAGCAACGTCGCCAAGATGAGCGCCGGCCAGCCGCTTACCGACAACGACCGCTGGCCCTGGCTGATGGCGATCGCCGACGAGGTCGACCGGGTCTGCATGGCCGGCAAGCACGCCGTGATCGCCTGCTCGGCGCTGAAGCGCGCCTATCGTGACGTGCTGGTGCACGGACGAAGCGATGTCCGCATCATCTTTCTCGATGGCGCGCAAGCGCTGATCGCGAACCGGCTGACGCAACGCAAAGGCCATTTCATGCCGCCGGGACTGCTGGAAAGCCAGTTCGAGACGCTGGAACCACCGGACGCGGGTGAAAACCCCGTGACCGTCTCGATCGACGCTTCCGTCGACGCCGTCGTCGACGACATCGTCCGCCAGCTCAGGCTTGGCGCCCTCGACGGCGGCGCGTCCCGCAGGAACCGCGCATGACCCGCATCGCCCTTGTTGTCTCCGATGTCGACGGCACGCTGCTGACAAAAGACAAGACCCTGACTGACGGCGCGAGGGACGCGGTGCGGCGGCTGCACGAGGCCGGCATCGGCTTCACCATCACCAGTAGCCGCCCGACCATCGGCATGCGCTTCCTGATCGAGCCGCTCGCGATCACGCTCCCGCTTGGCGCCTTCAACGGAAGCTCGATCGTCGATCCGCAATTAAAGCCGATCGAGCAGCATCTGATCCCGGCACAAGCGGTCGAACGCAGTCTCGGCGTGCTGAACGAATTCGGTATCGATATCTGGCTGTTCACCAACGAGGACTGGCTCACCCGCAACGGCGACGGCGAATACGTCCCGAATGAAAAGCGCGCGATCCGCGCCGATCCGACCGTGGTCACGGATTTTTCGCCCTATCTTGCGGCTGCCTGCAAAATCGTCGGCTCCAGCGCCGATCCCGCGCTGTTGCAACGCTGCGAAGCCGCGATGCTCGAGGCGGTGGGCACGCAGGCAACCGCCGTGCGGTCGCAGAGCTATTATCTCGACGTCACCCCGCCGGGCCACGACAAGGGCACTTTCGTCGAGGCGATGGCGCGGCATCTTTCCATCCCGACCGATCAGGTCGCCACCATCGGCGACATGCAGAACGATCTGGCAATGTTCAAGAAGAGCGGGCTGTCCTTCGCGATGGGCAACGCCACCGACGACGTCAAGCAACAGGCGACGCATGTCACGGCGTCGAACGAGGACGAGGGTTTTGCGGCGGCGATGGAGATGATCCTGCGGAAGAATGCGGCGGGTATGCGATAGTCGCCTTGCTCTCTCTGGTCGTCCCGGCGAACGGCGGGACCCATACGCCGTGTCCCCTCGTTTGGCCGATGTGGCAGTTGCCTTTGCTAACAACAAACAACGGTGGTTATGGGTCCGGGCTCGCGCTTCGCTTGGCCGGGACGACGAGAGTGAATTATTTCGACCTCTGCATCGCCGGCTTCCCCCTGGGCTTGCCGGCGTCGCTGAGATTATGCGCGGTGTTGATCAGCGCGATATGCGTCAATGCCTGCGGAAAATTGCCGGTCTGACGCCCGACGCCGGAATCATATTCCTCCGCCAACAGGCCGAGATCATTGGCTACCGCCACCACACGATCGAACAGTGCCTGCGCCTTGTCGATCTCGCCGGCCAGCACATAGGCGTCGGCAAGCCAGAGGCTGCAGGCGAGAAACGCGCCTTCGATCGGCTGCGTCTCCTCGCCGATTTCGCGCGGATCGTGGCGCAGCACGAACCCATCCCGCATCATGTGCCTTTCGATCGCCGCGATCGTGCCGCGAACCCGCGGGTCGGAAGCGGGAAGGAAACCCACCGCGGGCAGCATGAGGATGCTGGCATCGAGCAGCTGCGAGCCGTAGGATTCGACGAACGTGTTCTGCCTCGTGTCAAAGCCCTTGTCGCATACGTCGCGGCAGATTTCATCGCGCAGAGCCCGCCAGCGGTCGAGCGGCGCGTCAAGCCCGAACTTCTCTGCGCTCTTGATGCCGCGATCGAACGCGACCCACGTCATCACCTTCGACGAGACATAGTGCTTGCCATCGCCGCGCCGCTCCCAGATGCCGTGGTCAGGCTGGTCCCAGACCTCCGCGAGATGCTCCAGCACCGTGCGTTCCAGATCCCAGCTGCCGTCATCGAGCTTCAGATCGGCCATGCGCGACTGGTGAAACGCGTCCATCAGCTCGCCATAGACATCGAGCTGCAGCTGCGCATGCGCGGCATTGCCGACCCGAACCGGCTGCGCGCCCTCGTAGCCAGGCAGCCAGTCCGCCTCCCATTCCAGAAGCCGTCGCTGGCCCATGATGCCGTACATGATCTGCATATCGGCCGGCGACCCGGCAGCGGCACGCAGCAGCCAGTTGTGCCAGGCCGAGGCTTCCTCTGTATAGCCGGAGTTCATCAGCGCCAGCAGCGTGAAGGTGGCGTCGCGCAGCCAGCAGAAGCGGTAGTCCCAGTTGCGCTTCCCCCCGAGCTTCTCCGGCAGCGAGGTCGTGGGTGCTGCGACGATGCCGCCGCTCGGACCATAGGTCAGCGCCTTCAGCGTGATCAGCGACCGCATCACGAGATCGCGGTGATCACCCTCATAGCTGCAATGGCTGCACCAGTCGGTCCAGAAGTCCTCGGTTGCCTCCAGCGCGTAGGCCGGGTCGATGGGCTCCGGGACCGGCAGATGCGACGGGCCATAGGTGAGCACGAAGGGGATGGTCTCGCCCTCGCCTACCCAAAAATCGGCCACCGTGGTCAGATCCTCGCCGCGGGTCTCGACCGGCGTGCGCAGCACCGTCATGTCTGGACCGCCGATCGCCAGCAGCGCGCCGTCCGCGGTGCGCTTGACCCAGGGGATATCGACACCGAAGCCAAAGCGGATCACGAGCTGCATCATCAT
>JBGPSI010000087.1:0-19005 GCA_041490045.1 Bradyrhizobium sp. | reverse complement strand
TTGAAGAATCCCGGGATGCCCTGCGTGAGCGTCGACCAGTAGGAGAACTGTTCGCTGATGGCAGGAATCCCGCCAACGAAGCCTGGTGCCGGCCGCTGCTCCATCCCCTTCCAGAATTCCCGCAATCGCGGCAGCCGGTCTTGCGGCGCGTTGCCGGCGATCAGGCCCACATTGATGGCGCCGATCGAGGTGCCGGATCCAGTCCGGCTCAATTCCCGCCTCATGCAGCGCCTGATAGACCCCGGCCTGATAGGACCCCAGCGCGCCTCCCCCTTGCAACACCAGCACGACCTGGCCGGGCAAGGTTCTACTCGGCGATCCCATGCCTTGCGGCGACAGAGTGTTCCGATCGTTCAGCATGCTTTGTCCGAATGGCCCTCGCCCCTCCGGATATTCGCACACAATCCCGTCTTGTTACACTGGAGCCTGCCTGGCGGGATCAGCTCACTCGGCCGGCTTCTCCAGCGGCGGCTCGTCGTCGGCGATGGCGCGCCAGGCCGCGCCCTCGAGATCGTCATACTGGCCGCTCTTGAGCGACCACAGAAAGGCGAGCAGGCCGGCAAGGCCAAGGCCGAGCGCCAGCGGCACCAGAATGACCATCACTTCCATTGCGCTCTCCCCTTCGCGACGCGGCGGGCGCGGAGCGCGTTTAGCATCACCAGCACCGAGGAACCCGACATCGCCGCCGCCGCGATCAGGGGCGTCACCACGCCGCTGATCGCGATCGGAACCGCCAGAACGTTGTAGCCGACCGCGAGCCAGAGGTTCTGCCGCATCAACGATAGCGCCTTGCGCGCATAATCGACGGCCGCGACCACGGGCGCCAGCGGTTTGCCGAGGAATACCAGATCGGCGGTCGCCTGGCTCAGATGCGCGGCGCTGATCGGCGACATCGAGACATGCGCCGCGGCGAGCGAGGGCGCATCGTTCAGGCCGTCGCCGACCATCAACACCTTGTGGCCCCGGCGTTTCAGATCCTCGATGCGGGCGATCTTGTCGGCCGGCGTCACGCCGGCCCGCCATTCGCCGATACCCAACGCCCGCGCCGCCGCCCGCACCGCGGGCTCGCGGTCGCCCGACAGAATTTCCAGCTGGATATTGCGCTTCTGGAGCGCCGCGATCATCGCTTCCGCGTCCGGGCGCAGCCCCTGGCGTACGGCGAACGCGTATTTCGCTTCGCCGAGGCTGAACGCCACGATGGATGCTTCCGGATCGAGCTTGGCACGCTCATTCGCCAATTGCTCCGCGCCGCAGAACGACGGCCTTCCCAGCCTCATCTCGGTTTGACCGAGCAGGCCGCGCACGCCCTGCCCGGGCACCTCGATGGCGCCGACCAAGGGCGATTTCGCGCCGGCCGCCTGCGCCACCGCGGCGGCAACCGGATGATGGCTCGCGAGCGCGAGCTGGCCTGCGAGGCGGAACACGTCGTCGGGGATGCCAGCGGCGTTTACCACTTCCAGATCGGGCAGCGTGAGGGTTCCGGTCTTGTCGAAGATGATCCAGTCGATCTCGGCCAGCCGCTCGATGGCATCGCCGGAGTTGAGCAGGACTCCGGCCTTGAACATCGCACCGGAGACGACGGTCTGCACGGTCGGGATCGCGAGACCCAGCGCGCAGGGGCACGTGATAATGAGAACCGCGACGCCGGTGACGATCGCGTCGTGCCAGCTCGCGCCCATCAGCACCCAGCCGAGCACGGTCACGAGTGCGGTGGCGTGCACCACCGGCGCATAGAGCCGCGACGCCCGGTCCGCGAGCCGCACATAACGGGAGCGCGCCTGCAGAGCGTTGTCGAGCAGCCGGGTGATCTCCGCCAGCAGCGTGCCTTCCGATGCCGCGGAAACCCGGACGCGCAATGTTCCGGAAATGTTGAGCGAGCCGGCATAGACCGCCGTGCCCTGCTCCGCCGTGACGTACAGGGTTTCACCGGTGATCAGGCTCTGGTCGATCTCGGAACGCCCTTCGATCACGGTGCCGTCGACCGCGCAACGCTCGCCCGGCCGCAGCAGCACGATGTCGCCGGGGAGGATCGCCGCGACCGGTACTTGCGAGATTTCATCGGCGCCCACGAACTTGGTCGCGGTCTCCGCTTTCAGCGCTGCGAGATTTCCGGCGACCGCCCGCGTTCGCCGCCGCATGCTCTGGTCGAGATAGCGCCCGACCAGGAGAAACGTCAGCAACATGATTGCCGCGTCGAAATAGGTGTGCTCGGCATGATTGATGGTTTCGACGACCGACATGGCCAGCGCCAGGATGACGCCGATGGAGATCGGAACGTCCATATTGACGTTGCCGGTGCGCAACGCGCGGAACGCCGAGCGGAAGAAAGGCTGGCCGGCATAGGCCGCCGCAGGCAGCGCGATCAGCGCCGACAACCAGTGAAAGAAATCCCGCTGTTCCGGAATCATGTCGCTGCCATTGCCGGACCAGACCGGAATGGAAAGCATCATCACATTCATGGTCGCGAATGCCGCAACCCCGAGACAGCGCATCAAAAAGCGCGACTGTTCGGCTTCCGCCGCCTCCGCGCCCGCGGTTTCGAACGGATAGGCCTTGTAGCCGAGCTCGGCGAGCCGGTCGATGAAACGGGCAGGATCGAGCGTGCCCTGCTTCCATTCCAGCGCCACGCGGCGGTCGGTCAGGTTGACGCGTGCGAGCGTGACGTCGGGGATCGCCGACAGTCCCCGCTCGATCTTGGACATGCATGCGGCGCAACTCACTCCCTCGACGGCAAGGTCGATGTGCTGCAGGCCGGAGCCTGCGTCCTTGACGTAATGGGAGAAGTCGCGCGTCGCCTGCATGGTCGGGGCCATCCTAGTTCAGCAGCACGCGATTCTTCGACAGGAACATCCGCTGTCCCGCCGCGTCGCCTTCCAGCACCAGATCCCATTGTCCGGGCGCGATCAGATGCGCGCTGCCGCGATAGATGCCGCCGCCCACTTCCGTGAGGTCAACCGGCTGATCAGCCCGCCGATCGGTCGGCCGTTCGAAGCGGCCTTGAAACGTGAGGCCGGACATCGGTACGCCCTTGTTGTCGCGCGCCTCGACCTGCACCGTGGCGCCGCCATCGGCGCCGCGCTGAACATGGGCATTGACCTTCCAGGCCCGCGCGTCCTGATCGTGGGCGGCCGCGATCTCCTTCTCGTAGGCGAGGCTCGCGCTGTAGGCGCTGTCGACCTCGGTGCCGGGCAAGGTCTGGATCGCGAGCTTCATCATGAGGCCGTTGACCCCGAACACGACGACGAAGAACGCCACCAGCATGAAAAGCACCATGCGTCCGGTGAGAGGCTTCGGTGAAACGGTCGATTTGCTCATGCCGGGGTCTTTCTTGAAAGCTTCAGGGAGTGACGAAATTATCGGTTGCGGACGCGACCTCGCCGAGGCCGATGTCGGTGACGTGGAACTTCACGGGGATCGATTTCTCGGAATTCTCTTCGGAAGGAGCGGTGACGAGAACCCGCAGTTCGGTGGTGGTATCCCGCGCCAGGATGATCATGGGCCTGTCCGGGGTAATGGAGTCGGTGCCGATGACATGGACGGTGGCGTTCGCCGGGCCGTCGACGTCGATCGCTATGACACGGTCGAAGCCCCGCTTGTTCAGAAGCCGGACCGTATAGCCGTTGCGAACAGAGCCGTCGCTCAGCCGGACCGCAAGCGGGTTGCGGTCGTGCAACACGTTGACGTCGAGCAGCGACCGCGTCAGCATCGCGTAAAGCATGACCGCCCCGACGGAGGCGATCATGGCGCTGTAGACGATGGTCCGCGGCCTGACGAGGCGGTAGACCGGCGGCTTACCGGCCTGACGGCGATGAATGTTGATGTCGTTGTCGTAGCCGATCAGGCGGGTTTCCCGGCCGATCTTCTTCATCACGGTGTCGCAGGCATCGATGCACAGGCCGCACTGGATACAGTCGAGTTGCGGGCCGTTGCGGATATCGATGCCGGTCGGACAAACGGCGACGCACTGATAGCAGTCGATGCAGTCGCCGGCGGTTTCGCCCTGCGCCCGCAATTCGATCGCCTTCTTCAGAGAAGTGCGCTTTTCGCCGCGGTCGTATTTGTAAGTGACGTTGAGCGCCCATTCGTCAGTGAGCGCCGCCTGGATGCGCGGCCAAGGGCACATATAGACGCAGACCTGCTCGCGCATGAAGCCGGCGAGAACATAGGTGGTCGCGGTCAGGATTCCGATCCAGATATAGGCCAGCATGGGCGCCTGGAACGTCACCAGCTGCTTCACCAGCGTCGGCGCGTCGTTGAAATAGAGCACCCACGCGCCGCCGGTCCACCAGGCGATCATCAGCCAGATCGAATGCTTCAGCGTGATCTCGGCGAAGCGCTCCAGCTTCAGCGTGCCCCGCGCGGCGTCTTTTCTCATGCGCTCGCGGCGGTCGCCCTCGATCAGGCGCTCGACGGCGTAGAACAGATCCGTCCACACGGTTTGCGGGCAGAGATATCCGCACCAGATACGTCCGCCCACCGAGTTCATCAGGAACAGCGTAATGGCGGCGACGATCAACAGCCCGGTAAAATAGTAGACCTCCTGCGGCCACAGCTCGATGAAAAAGAAATAGAAGCGGCTGTTGGGGAGATCGATCAGCACCGCCTGACTGGGCGCGCCGAGGCCGCGATTCCAGCGCACGAACGGCAGCAGATAGTAGACGCCGAGACAGAACGCCATCAGCCCCCATTTGATACGGCGGAAAGTCCCGGAAACGCTCTGCGGATAGACCTTCTTCTGGGCCGCATAAAGCGGCCCGTTATCGTCATATTCCACTTCCGTCGGGAGTACGGGCTTGTTCATCGGCAGGATTCATCTCGCATGAGCGATGCAGACTAGACTCAGCATCCGACGCGCAGTTGATCCAGCTCAAATAGCCGGCAGATATCCGGGATTGCCCTGGCTAGCGCTTCGTACGATTGAATCAGAACCGAGGCGCTACATCTTGTTTGGCGCGTTCTCTTCACGCGAACCGGTATCCACTTCGCTCGAAAACGCTATAGCGGTCACTTCCCCCCACCGAGCGAGTGAACAAAGACCGCCATCGCCTTGATGGTGGAGGGATCGAGCCGCCCCACCCATGCCGGCATCACGCCAGCCCGGCCGTTGGTGACGGTTTCGATGATCGTCGCCTCGTCGGAACCATAAAGCCAGATCTTGTCGGTGAGATTGGGTGCGCCGACTTCCTGGTTCCCTTTGCCCGCGTCGCCGTGACAGACGGTGCAGTTGTCGGCGAAAATCTTGGCGCCGGCTGCCGCGTCATATCCCGGACGCGTGGACAGGCCCGACAGCGACCGGACGTAGTTGGCGACAGTGACGATTTCTTCCCTTTTCAGGGTCCCGTCCTTGCCGAAGGCGAGCATCTGGCCTTCGTGGGTCTTTGCATGCCCCGAACGCGCCCCGAACTGGACCGTCTGCATGATCTGGTCGAGCGTGCCGCCCCAGAGCCAATCATCGTCGTTCAGGTTTGGGAAACCCTTGGCGCCGGCGGCGCCGGAGCCGTGGCATGGCGCGCAATTGTCCCCGAATACCGTCTTGCCGCGGGCGCGCGCGAGTGCCAGCAACGCCGGATCCTTCTCGATATCCGCAAGCGACGCCGCGCCAAGCGCAACCATCTTGTCGCCGCGGATCTTCTCGAGATTAGCCAGTTCCACGGCGACGTCCGCGCGCGAGGAATAATGCAGCACGCCGGTGGTATAGCCGGAAACCAGCGGCCAGGCCGGATAGACGATCCAGTACCCGAACGCCCAGACGATACACAAATAGAAGGTGATCACCCACCAGCGCGGCAGCGGCGTGTTCAATTCCTTGATGCCGTCCCACTCGTGGCCGGTCGTCGTCTTGCCGGAGATTTGGTCGAAATCGCTATGTTCAGTCATGATTGTGTCAATCCTCCCGCAGCGGCATTCTCGCCGCGTCGTCGAAGGCTTTCTGGTTGCGAGGCCAAAGCGCGTAAGTCACGATTGCGATGAAGATTCCGACGAAGGTCGGCGTCCAGAAGGTCGTGACGAAATCCGATGTGATATTCTGGACGGTTAGGATTGCACTCATCGTTCTGCCTCAGCGAAGATTGGCTTTTTCGTTGTAAAGCTTGAAGTCGACCAGCGTGCCAAGCATCTGCAGGTAAGCGATCAACGCGTCCAATTCGGTGGGAGCACCCGGCTTGCCGTCGAAATTGCGCGCAACGGCTTTCGGGTAGCGTTTCGAGAACGCATCCACCCCCGGGCTGTCCGGATCAGCCTGCGCCTTCAGATCGGCAACCGCGTTGGCGATCTGATCGTCCGTATAGGGTACGCCGACGGCGCGGTTGGTCCGCAGATGATCGGCGATGGTATCGGTGTCGATTTCGGTCGTGGCCAGGAACGAATAGCCGGGCATCACCGACTGGGGAACGATCGCACGCGGATTAGTCAGATGCGTCACATGCCAGTCGTCGGAATATTTGGCGCCGACCCGCGCCAGATCGGGCCCGGTTCGCTTCGATCCCCACTGGAACGGATGGTCGTACATGCTTTCGGCGGCGAGCGAGAAGTGACCGTAACGCTCGACCTCGTCGCGCAGCGGCCGGATCATCTGCGAATGGCAGAGATAGCAACCCTCGCGGACGTAGATATTGCGGCCGGTGAGTTCGAGCGGCGTGTAAGGCCTAATGCCGTCAACCACCTCGATCGTGCTCTTCAGGTAGAACAGTGGGGTGATCTCGACCAGACCGCCGATCGCGATCACCGCGAGAATTCCCACGATCAGGATGATCGAGTTCTTTTCGAAAACTTGGTGCCGTGTCCAGAAAGACATTTAATCGCTCCTCATTCCGCCGGCTGAAGAGCGACGGGCGACTGAACTTCCGCCTCACCGACGCGCACCGTCATCCAGAGATTATAGGCCATGATCAGCGAGCCGATCAGGAACAGCGCTCCCCCGGCGGCGCGGATGATGTAGAATGGATGCATCGCTTCCACGGTCTCGATGAAGGAATATTCGAGGAAGCCGAGCGAGGTATAGGCGCGCCACATCAGGCCCTGCAGGATTCCCGAAACCCACATCGCGGAGATGTAGAGAACGATACCGATGGTCGCGATCCAGAAGTGCCAGTTGACGAGCTTGAGACTGTAAAGTCCCTTGCGATCCCACAGCCAGGGCACCAGGCAATACAGCGCACCGAACGAGACGAAGCCGACCCAGCCGAGTGCGCCGGAATGCACGTGTCCGATGGTCCAGTCGGTGTAGTGGCTCAGCGAATTGACGACCTTGATCGACATCATCGGGCCTTCGAACGTCGACATTCCGTAGAAGGCGACCGAGACCACCAGCATGCGCAGCACGGGATCGGTGCGAAGCTTGTCCCAGGCGCCCGACAGCGTCATCAGGCCGTTGATCATGCCGCCCCATGACGGCATCCACAGCATGATCGAGAAGGTCATGCCGAGCGTCTGGGCCCAGTCCGGAAGCGCGGTGTAGTGCAGGTGATGCGGGCCCGCCCAGATGTAGAGGAAAATCAGGGCCCAGAAGTGGATGATCGACAGCCGGTACGAATAGATCGGGCGCTCGGCTCGCTTGGGGATGAAATAGTACATGATGGCGAGGAAACCGGCGGTCAGGAAGAAGCCGACGGCGTTATGCCCGTACCACCACTGGAACATCGCATCCTGAACACCGCCCCAGGCGATGTACGACTTCGAGCCGAACACCGACACCGGCAGCGCCGGATTGTTGCCGAGGTGAAGCACGGCGATGGTGAGGATGAAGGCGAGATAGAACCAGTTCGCCACGAAGATGTGCGGCTCCTTGCGCTTGATCAGCGTCATCAGGAACACCAGCAGATAGGTCACCCAGACGATGGTCAGCCACAGATCGGCATACCATTCCGGCTCGGCGTATTCCTTCGACTGCGTGACCCCGAGAAGATAGCCGGTGCCGGCGACGAGGATGAAGAAATTATAGCCGACAACGACAAACCACGGCGCCAGGTCTCCGGCGAGACGCACCCGGGACGTCTTCTGAACGACATAGAACGAGGTTGCGACCAGCACATTGCCGCCGAACGCAAAGATCACGGCCGAGGTGTGCAGCGGCCGCAGCCGGCCGAAACTGGTCCAGGGCAGATCGAAATTAAGCGCCGGCCAAGCCAGCTGTGATGCAATCAAGAGGCCGACGGTGAAACCGGCGATTCCCCAGAACATAGCCATGACCGAAGCGAACTTGATCGGGCCCATATTGTAGTTGGGCCGGCCATTGATTTCCTGCGCCGGCAGCGCGGCAGGGCGGTCGAAATACCGGTTAAGGATGACAAATACCGCCGCAAGACTGGCGGCGGCGCTAAGAGAGGCATGAAATGCGAAGGGCGCATCGACGGCTTTGGCCGCGGCGACCACGCAAAGAAAGGCGGTCACTGCAAATATCAGTGACAAGCCACTTTCGCCGATGGTCATGGTTTTGGAACTAGAGGCCTGGCTCATGCGGATTCTCTCTTGAGGACACGACTCAAACAATCACAGTCGCGCGAGGAGCGATTTGATCGAGATCAACCCCTTTTGATGGAACGCACCGATTTCAGATCCGGCAAACCACGGGAAGCGATTTTTTGACGCCCGTTATCAACGGCTTGGCAAAACCGATTCGTCGCATTTGGCCGTGCGAGGGTTGTGCAGAACCCGGACGCCGCGACCCCAAATCTGCGGGAAACGTCAAGCGGAACAATCGGCCAACGCCTTGAGAACATCCCTGCGCGCGATAATACCGGCCAATCGGTGTTCGTCGTCGATTGCGGGAACGCTCCTGATGCGGTGATCGACCATGAGCTGAAGTACCCGGGTCAGTTTGGTGTCAGTACGAACGTAGATGAATTCCGAAGTCATGACGTCGCCGACCGTCCGGCTCATCAGTTGCTCGTACGGCGGAATCATCTGACTCGGCGTAAAGATGAAATTTTTCAGCAAGTCGAATTTGGTGACTATGCCGACCACCTGCCCGTCCTCTACGACCGGATAGGAATTGAAATCATCTTTTTCGAACATTTCGCTGAGGTCGCGCACTGTTCGTTCGCGCGTCACAGTCCTGGCTTCGCGCGTCATGTAGCCGGCTACGGTCTGTTCGAGAAACTTGTACAAGGCGCGATCCCATCGATTACGTGGTTAAAACGTTGGCCTCTAGTGAGACAGCAACACGCAGCGGGCGGACTGGCTGATGAGATGCTGCGTCATACCGCCGAGAATCATTTCGCGGAACCGCGAATGACCATAGGCACCCGCAACGACGAGGCCGGCGCCGAGATCGGCGGCAATTCCGTCCAGTTGCGCGTTCGCGTCCTGGTCTCCGTCCTTCTTCGCGACGCGTTCGGAGGCCGAAACGCCATGACGTGACAGCCAGGCAACGACATCGCGGACCCGCGATGCGGCTGTCGACCCGCTACCGCCCTCCTCGAGTATCTCCCCGACCGTGACGTTCTTGGCCTTGCGCAGCATGGGCAGGGCATCGGCGGTCGCCCGCCTTGCCTCCGTGGTGTCCTTCCACGCCACCAGCACGCTTCGCAAATCGAGCCAATCGGCAGAATCGGGAACGATGAGCAGCGGCCGGCCCGCCTGCATCACGAGATCCTTCGGGCTGGCTACCGCCAACGGGTCCGAAAGCACCCCCCTGTCTCCACCGCTGACGATGATGTCGGCGCAACGGGCTTCCCGCAAAACGTAGCGTGCCGGGAAGTCGATGGCGCTCCGCCATTCGACTTGCTTGGTCCTATTCTTTACGGCCTCGCGAAATTGGCCTTCCAATTCCCCGATGCGTTTTTTGATCGATGCCTGCCCCTCGTCGATCAGGTCCTGGGCCAGTTCGCCCGACGTGAAATAGAGCGGTGGAGTGAACTGCGACGCCGCGATCCCGACGATGCCGGCGCCGAATCGTTCGGCGATCTGCCCCGCCGTTTCGAGACGCGCCTCGTTCGACTGATCGAGCGCCAGGCTGACCATGACGGTCGCGTATGTCATCCGACTTTCTCCGTTGCCACCGAAGTTATTTTAGGGGCCGAATCGGAACCCAGGATGAGATAGATCAAAGTGCCTTCGAACTCCCCGCGAAATTCGCCAAAGCCGGCGTGGCCGGCGCGCGAATCGAGAAAGCGGGCAGGGATATTCAATGAACCGCAGGAATTTCGGGCTAAATCAACCGAGACGAAATTGTGAATCGGGCGTCAAAGTTTGGGTTACTGGGCTTTTCGGACGTCAATCTGGTGTAGGATGGATCTGCGGACGTCGGGCAAAAAGGAAGTGAAAGTTTACGCGTGGCCGGCATAACTCGATCGTCAAAAGAGCATTTTCAACTCCAGATGGAGGGATTCGGCGTCGGAACCTGGGATCTCGACCTTTCCACACGAGAGCTGGAGTGGTCCGATGCCACGCGAAGCCTGTTCGGCCTCGACCGCGCAGAGCCCGTATCCTACGACCGGTTTCTTTCCCTGCTCGAACCCGGAGATCGCGAGCGGACCGACCGGGCGATCTGGAAAGTCGCCGAGACCGGCGGCAGTCTCGACGTTTCTTTCAAGCTTCGTAGCAGGCACAAGTCCGGGCAATGGATACGCGCCCGCGGCGGCCTGGTGAGGGACGAGGCCGGGGTACCCCGGCATGTCAGCGGCATCGCGCTCGATATCGACGAGGAGAAGCAGCTCGAGGACGCGCTGAGAACGCGCGAGAGCCACTTGCGCTCGATCCTCGACACGGTGCCGGATGCGATGATCGTGATCAACGGCTACGGCATCATCCAGTTCTTCAGCACCGCGGCCGAGCGGCTGTTTGGCTATACCGAGCAGGAGGCGATCGGCAAGAACGTCAGCGAGCTGATGCCAATGCCCGACCAGGCGCGCCACGACGGCTATCTGGCGCGCTACCGGTCCACCGGCGAACGGCACATCATCGGCATCGGACGGATCGTGACCGGCAAACGCAGGGATGGGACGACCTTTCCGATGCATCTGTCGATCGGCGAGATGCAATCGGGCGGAGAGCCCTACTTCACCGGGTTCGTGCGCGATCTGACCGAGCACCAGCAGACCCAGGCGCGGCTGCAGGAATTGCAATCCGAACTGGTTCACATTTCCCGCTTGAGCGCGATGGGCGAGATGGCGTCCGCGCTCGCGCACGAACTCAATCAGCCGCTCGCCGCCATCAGCAACTACATGAAGGGCTCGCGCAGGCTGCTGGCGGGCAGCGCCGATCCCAATACGGCGAAAATCGAAAACGCCATGGACCGCGCCGCCGAACAGGCGCTTCGCGCCGGCCAGATCATCCGCCGGCTTCGCGATTTCGTTTCCCGAGGCGAATCCGAAAAGCGCGTCGAAAGCCTCTCGAAACTGATCGAGGAAGCCGGCGCGCTCGGTCTGGCGGGCGCCCGTGAGCAGAACATCCAGCTGCGCTTCCACCTCAATCCGGAGTTCGACCTGGTGCTGGCGGATCGGGTCCAGATCCAGCAGGTGCTGGTCAATCTGTTTCGCAATGCGCTGGAGGCGATGGCGCAGTCGCCGCGACGGGAGCTTATTGCGTCGAACGCCAAGGTTGGGGACGACATGATCGAAATTGAAGTGTCGGATACCGGGTCCGGATTCCACGACGACGTCAAAGCCAACCTGTTTCAAACTTTCTTTACGACGAAGGAAACCGGGATGGGGGTAGGACTTTCCATCAGCCGGTCGATCATCGAAGCCCATGGCGGCCGGATGTGGGCCGAAAGCAATGCTGCGGGAGGCGCGACTTTTCGCTTCACCCTGCCAGCAGCAGCGAACGAGAGTTGATACATGCCGGATAGGGGAAAGGTCTACGTCATCGACGACGACGAGGCGATGCGGGATTCATTGAATTTCCTGCTCGACTCCGCCAACTACAAGGTCACGTTGTTCGAAAGCGCCCTGGCGTTTCTCGATGCTCTTCCGGGTCTTGAATTCGGCTGCGTCGTTTCAGACGTCCGCATGCCCGGTCTCGACGGAATCGAGCTCTTGAAGCGCATGAAGGCGGGCCACAGTACGTTTCCGATCCTCATCATGACCGGGCACGGCGACGTGCCGCTCGCGGTCGAGGCGATGAAGCTGGGGGCGGTCGATTTTCTCGAGAAGCCGTTCGAGGATGACCGCCTGGTCGCCATGATCGAGTCGGCCATCCATCGGGCGGAGCCCGCCGCAAAGAGCGAGGCAATCACCCAGGATATCGCGACGCGGATAGCATCGCTCAGCCCTCGCGAGCGCCAGGTCATGGACGGACTGATCGCTGGGCTTTCCAACAAGCTGATCGCCCGCGACTACGACATCAGCCCCCGCACCATTGAAGTTTACCGGGCGAACGTGATGACGAAGATGCAGGCCAACAGCCTCTCGGAGCTGGTGCGGCTGGCGATGCGAGCCGGCCTGCTGAACGATTGAGCTAAATCAAGCCTCGACCGTTTTTCGGCTGCTAATCTGGCGAGATTATGATCCAGACCAGCTCGAAAGAGGCGCCAGCTCTCGCGATGTCGTCACCCGCCAAACCAACGGTTTACGTGGTCGACGACGACGCGGACGTCCTTGGTTCCCTGCGATTCCTTCTTGAAACGGACGGCTTCAACGTCCGCACCTTCAGGAACGGAGCGTCGCTGCTGCACGCTGTGCGCTCGACCGGCGTCGACTGTTTCGTGATCGACTACAAGATGCCCGATATGAACGGCATCGATCTCGCCGGCCGGCTGCGAAACCGCGACATCGCCGCGCCGGTCATCCTCATAACCGGCTACCCCGACGAAAACATCTCGGCCAGGGCCGAGGCGGCGGGTGTCCGGCACGTCCTGATGAAACCCCTGCTGGATGAGAGCCTTGTCACCCGCATCCGCGGGGCCATCCAGGAAAGCGGTCCGGTGGAGGGCTGAGGCCGGGAAGCTGGGACCTCCGGTAATATACGTAGGTACATCCCCTTAAGATATCTCGCGAAATTTCCAGCCTGCAAAATCCCCGGTACCCATACGCCATCCGCTGCACAGGAGATGGCAAATGCTCACCCAATCGCTCAACACCCCGGTTATCGGCAACAAGGTCAGCCACGTCGCCTACCCTGCCCCCACGCCCGACCAGTTTGGCGCCGTCACCGGTCATGCCGGTCTGGTTGCAACTGAGTTTTCCTACAAGAAGGATGAGGAAATCTACGGCGAGGACGAGCCTGCGGAATATGTCTACCAGGTAATTTCGGGCGCGGTTCGCAGCTACAAGCTGCTTTCCGACGGACGGCGCCAGATCGGCGCATTCCATCTTCCCGGCGACGTCTTCGGCCTCGAATCCGGGACCATCCACCGGCTGGCCGCTGAAGCCATCATCGACACCACCGTGCGGCTGGTGAAGCGCCGCAGCCTCGAACAGGCAGCCGGCGTCGATGTCCAGGTTGCACGCAAGCTGTGGGCGATGACCGCCGGCGACCTGCGGCATGCGGAAGATCATATGCTGCTGCTCGGACGCAAGACCGCGATGGAGCGGGTCGCCACCTTCCTTCTGGAAATGGACGGCCGGCTCGCGGTGGCCGGAATGATGGCGCTGCCGATGTGCCGCAGGGATATCGGCGATTATCTCGGCCTGACGCTGGAGACCGTCTCGCGGGCGCTTTCGCAGCTCCACAGCCAGGGCATTCTCGGCTTTTCGGGCGCGCGGCAGATCGTGCTCCGCAACCGCCAGAAGCTGCGCACGCTGGACGCCTGAGCGAGCCAAATTTCTCACATCATCTCCTTTCCAAACGCCGGCCCTCGGGCCGGCGTTTTCGTATTCTGCCGGGCTATTTTGGGCTCCGCCGCGTCTCCGGCATCACCAGCCAGATCATGACGAGGCCAAGGGCGGCCACGGATGCAAGGCCCGTAAAAGCAAAACTGCTGCCGAATCTGTCGCTGACGTAACCGGCCAGCACGGTGCTGAGCGATGCGCCGATGCCGGTAGCCGTGCCGACGATGCCCTGCGCCAGATTGAAGTGACCGCTTCCGAATGCGACATCGGCGACGATCAGCGGCACCATGACGCTGAAGACCGCCGCGGTGACGCCGTCGAAGATCTGGACGGCAACCAGCAAATAGGGATCGCGAACGACCGCAAATAACAGGCCGCGCATCGCCAGCGCGCCAAATCCGATCAGTAACAAAGGCCGCCGTCCCCACTCCTGCGCGAAGCTTCCGACCGAGGGCGACACCAATGCGACGATCGCTTGCGGAACGATGATGCAGGCGGCGATCAGCACCGGCGCCCACTGGCTCGACCGGGCCGTCACCACGCCGGCCATCAGCGGCAGCATCGCGGCATTGGCGAGTTGCAGCAGCAGCACGGCGGCCGCGAAAATCAGCAGGGGGCGCCGGCACACCAGACTGTAGACGCTTGTCGAACGCGCATCGGGCACCTCCCGCAGGACCGCGCCGTGCGCCCGGGCCACGTCGATCTCCCGTTCGCGGATGCGCGAAAGCGCGAGCAGGGTCGGAAACGCCAGGATGAAGGTGACGAGGAACACCGAACGGCTCGACAGCAGATAGCCCGCCGTACCCATCACGGCCGCGGCCGTTCCGTTGCCGAGCGAGGCAAAGCGGGCATTGCGCCCTAGTCGCTTGCCCATCGCCGGCGGTCCAACCAGGCCGAGGCTGATCGCGGCGATCGCCGGGCCAAGCACGCAACTCGCGGCCGCATGCAGCGTCGCCGCAGCCGTCACCACCGGAAAGATCGGCCACAGCGCATAGGCAAGTGCGCTCATGCCGATGGTCGCAACCGCAAGCCCCGCCACCAGCCGCTCCGAACGGGCCGCGTCGACGATGGCGCCGCCCGGCATCTGCCCGATCAGCCCGACCACGCCGCCGATCGACAGCACCAGACCGATCTGGGCTTGCGTCCATTTCTCGGTCGTCAGGTAAACCGCGATGAACGGACCGAAACCGGTCTGCACATCGGCGAGGAAGAAGATGAACCAGTCGAGGCCGCGCTGGCTCTGACTCGAGGGTGCTGCCGTCGCCTTGTCCATCACCGGTTCCAATACCCGGGATGAAACCCCATCACTGCCGATCGCTCCCCCACGCCGGTCACCATCAATCCGGTCAATCGAATGGGAGGAACCTGCGAACGGCATATTGGTTCGGCTTTTCTTAGGGATCGAACTGCAGCGGCTTCAGGCTGCCCGCTGCGCCAAGCACCACGATCGGCTTATCCTCCTTGTATTCGGGCGCGGCGGTCACCTGCTCCTTGGTCAATTCGAGCGTGATGCTGTCGCCCTTGTCCGCGACATGGCCGAAATGCAGCGCGTTCCAGTCGACGACGATCTTTCGGCTGCCGACGCCGAGGAAGCCGCCAAAATCGATCACGGCCGCACGCACCACGCCGGCGCGATCGACGATCACGTCGACGATATGCCCCATATCCTCGTCCGTCGGACTACGAACGTCGCGGCCGAGCACACCGTGCGCCTCCCTGGCGCCGATGATGGTGACGGAAGGCGGCGGTGCGGGCGTCTTCGGCGCGGCCGGGACGGCGGCATTTTGCGGCTGCGACGCCGGCGGATGGCTATCCGCTTGTGGCGGCGCCGCCTGGTTTTGCGCCCAGGACGTGGCCGCGGCCAACGCCGTAAGGACGGCGGCCACCAGGACCAACAGATATCTTGCGCGCATTCGGCCTTCTCCGTTCAAGCGCCGCCTTCAATGCGCCAATACGATCGACACCTGGATCTGCCCGCGCGTGCGCAGGACCTCCAGCGATACATCGCCGTCGTGGCGGCTGACCCGCAGATCGACGCTGGACGGTCCCAAACGCAGATCGCGCAACACGACCTCGTTGAGGAACGCCGGCAGACGCGGATTGCGCAGCCGGATTTCGCCGCGGCCGGCGTCGAATTCGAGCCCGAGCGCAGCCTCAAGCAGCGTGAACGGCGTCGCGCTGGCCCACGCCTGCGGCGCGCAGGCAACGGGGTAAAGTGTCGGCCCGCGCCGCTTCTCACGCCGAAACCCGCAGAACAGTTCGGGAAGCCGACGCAAATCCATATAGCTGGCGGCATCGAACAGCGCCTTGAACAGATGCGCCACCGAATGTTTGAGCCCGTAACGCGCCAGTCCGAGCGCAATCAGCGCGTTGTCATGCGGCCAGATCGAGCCATCATGATAGGACATCGGATTGTAGCGCGCTTCGCCATGCGCGACGGTGCGGATGCCCCAGCCTGAGAAGAAATGCGGCCGCATCAGGTCGGCGGCGACCAGGCGGGCGCGGTCTTCGCGCACGATGCCGGTGAACAACAATTGTCCGGCATTCGAGGTGCGCACCCGGCACGGCTGTTTTTCGCCGTCGAGCGCGAGCGCATAGGTGCCGAGTTCGTCGCACCAGAAGGCCTGTTCGAACCGTGCCGCGAGCGTTTGCGCCTCGGTCGCGAGTTGCCCTGCTTTTTCCGCAAGTCCCATGCGCAAGGCGCAGCGCGCCGCCAGCCGCTTGGCGGCAAATACGTAGCCCTGCACTTCGGCCAGCGCGATATAGCCTTCGGCCAGCCGGCCGTCGGCATGGAAGATCGCGTCGTAGGAATCCTTCCAGCCCTGATTGGCGAGCCCCTGCTCCGATGCACGCCGGTATTCGACGAAACCGTCGCGATCGGGATCGCCCGGCCCGTCGATCCAGCCGAGCGCCGCTTCGATCGCGGGCCACAACTCGGCGAGCGTCTCGTCGTCGCCGGTGCGCTCGACATAGAGGCCGGCCAGCAGCACGAACAGCGGCGTCGCATCGACGCTGCCGTAGTAACGGGCGAACGGCACCTCGCGCAGCGCCGCCATCTCGCCGCCGCGCATCTCGTGCAGGATCTTGCCGGGCTCGGCGTCGGCGAGCGGATCGACCGACTTCGCCTGGTAGAACGCGAGCCGCCGCAGCACGCCGCGCGCCACGCGCGGGTCGATCCACAGCATCTGCAGTGCTGTGATGATGCCGTCGCGGCCGAAGGTCGTCGAATACCAGGGAATGCCCGCATAGGGATATCGCCCCTGCGGCGTGTCCGTCATCAGCATGTTGAGGTCGGCCATCGACTGGCACAGCACCTCGTTGAAGATGTTGTTGGAGGTTTCGATGCTGGCGGCGCCGGCTGTCTGGCGGCGCATTTCGCGGCGATGCGCCAGCAGGCCGCGGAAGAAGCGCGCCGGCCTGAACCCCGCCGGCTTGTTGCAGGACGCCGCCACAAACAGTGAGGCGACCTGTTGCGGCGCCAGATCGAAATGATAGGTTGCGGCGTTCACCGCAATCCGCGTTGGCCGGGGATCGAAGTGCAGCGCCGTGCCGCGCGCTTCATCGTCGAGGCCTTTATATTCCAGCAGGACGTCGGCCGGGCTGAGCAGCTTGCCGGTGCCGATGCCCCGGCGCGGGCGCTTCTCGCCGCGCACTTCGAACAGATCGGCGAAGTCGTTGTCGAACAACAGCGTCAGGTCGAAGCTCGCCGGCCGGTCGCCATGGTTCTGCACGCCGATCCGCTGATAGGCCGTTCCCCGCCACAGGAAGATCGTGCGCACGATGTGCAACATGTCCCTCTGCAGCACGATCCGCCCCTGGCGATGGACGTCGGGATTGGTGAGATCGACCGTCAGGGCGGAATTGTCGTCGCGCAAATTCGAGCCGAGCAGCAGCGGCTGCAGCTCGTCGAGCACGAGTTCCAGCCGAGCGAGATAGCGGGTGTCGGCGTTGAACAGTCCGTCCGGTCCGCCGGCGGAAGCGCCGATGTCGCCATGGCTGTCGAGCACGATGAAGGTGTCGTCGTGCTTGAGCGAGCGCCGCGGCCGCGCCGCGGGCCCGGTCATCGGAATATAGAACGGCGACTCCTGGATCTGTTCGACGGCCCGGGCCGTCATGATCTGGGTTACGAGTTCGGCTGCCATGTGACCTCGATCGGTTCCCCCGCCCGCGCGTCCCTGGATTTACGCAACTCGACTGGAATCTTCAGCCCTGTCTCAGGCTGCATGTGTCGCGAGCCGGCTCATTTCCTGCGTCACCAGTTCGCGGTAGGGCCCCTGCCCTTGCATCAGGCTATCCGGCCGTCCATCTTCGATGATCTTACCGGACTTCAACATCACGACGCGGTCAAAATTGCGCAATGTCGCCAGCCGGTGGGCGATCGCGATCACGGTGCGCCCGCGCATCAGCCGGCCGAGAGCTTCGCGGATCGCCTCCTCGGATTCGCTGTCCAGCGCCGCGGTCGCTTCATCCAGCAGCAGGATTGGCGAATCCTTGAGGAACGCGCGCGCGATCGCGATGCGCTGGCGCTGGCCGCCCGACAGCTTGACGCCGCGGTCGCCGACCATGGTGGCAAGGCCCTGGGGCAGCGTCTCGACGAAATCGCAACGCGCGGCGATCGCCGCGCGCAGCACCTCGTCGTCGGTCGCGTTCGGCCGGCCATAGCGGATGTTCTCCAGGATCGAGCGCTGGAACAGCGAGATGTCCTGCGGCACCACCGAGATCGCCTCGCGCAGGCTCTGCTGCGTGACCTTGGCGATATCCTGGCCGTCGATGGTGATGTTGCCGTTCTGGACGTCGTAGAACCGCTGCAGCAGCACGAACAGGCTGGATTTGCCGCCGCCGGACTGGCCGACCAGCCCGACCCGCTGCCCCGGATGCAGACGAAGGCTGAAGCGTTCGAACACCTTGAGCCCGCCGGGATAGCGGAACGAAATGTTGTTGAAGGCAATCGCCGCACCGCTTCGGACCAATGGTTCGGCCTCGGGGTGGTCGCGCAGTTCGTGAGGCAGCAATAGCGTAGCTATGGCTTCGGTCAGGCGGGCGACATGCTGGGTGACATCGACCAGCGCCACCGCCAGATCGCGCGTGGCAGAGAGGATGGAAAGGCCTAGCGTGCAGACCAGCACGACGTCGCCGGTGGTGGCGCCGCCGCGCTGCCAGAGCACGATGGCCCAGGCCAACAGGGCGATCGTCAACACGACCGTAACACCGGCGTGCAGCAGCCGCAGCTTTTCCAGATAGCGCAGGCTGCGTCCCCGGGCCGTGAGTTCCCGCCCCACCGTGGCGTCGAAGCGGT
>JBGPSI010000086.1:0-19106 GCA_041490045.1 Bradyrhizobium sp. | reverse complement strand
GCCCGGCGTCGGCGACGTCCAGCTTTTGCTCGAAACCGCCCCGGATATCTGCCATGAGCGAAGGCCGAGTTGGGTTCGACCCCGATCTCGGCTATATGGCGTCGCATGCACGGTCAGCACGATCTGGCCGGCCCTTGAAAATTCTGGAGAAAACGCCGTGACGGATTCCGCAAAAGCGCCGCTGCCCGCTTCGCTTCTCGAAGCGCTCGGGCGCTACGATACGCCGACGATCTGCAACGCCATGGAAATCGTCGCCCCGGAACGCCGCCTGATCGGCTACACCACCAAGCCGCTGGTGTGTCCGTTCCCGGATCTGCCGCCGATGGTCGGCTATGCCCGCACCGTGACGATCCGCTCCGTGCTGCAATCCGGCCTTCCGGCGGCCGAGCAAGCCAGCCGGCGCATCGCCTATTATGAATATGTCGGCACCGGCTATGGCCCGCGCATCACCGTGATCCAGGACATCGACGGGGCGGATGTGGGATATGGCGCGTTCTGGGGCGAGGTGCAAAGCTCTGTGCATAAGGCGCTCGGCTGCCTCGGCGTCGTCACTGACGGATCGATCCGCGACATTCCGCAATGGGCGCCGGGTTTCCAGGCGCTCGCGGGATCGATCGGCCCCTCGCACGCCTGGGTCCACGCCGAAAGCTTTGGCGGCGAAGTGCGCGTCGCCGGCATGACGGTGCGTTCCGATGATCTCATTCACGCCGACCAGCATGGTGCGATCGTGATCCCGATCGACATTGCCGCCAAGATTCCCGAGGCCGCCGAACTCTGCGGTCGCCGCGAGACGCCGATCCTCGAAATCGCGCGAGCCAAGGATTTCAGCCTCGAGAAGCTGAAAGCGGCGCTGAAGCGGTCGGCCGAGATTCATTGAGGGCTTTTGCGCGGCGCCGGGAGTGGTTGCGATGAACATGGACGGCAGGACGGTGCTGGTTACCGGTTCGACCGACGGCGTCGGCCGTTACGTCGCCACGAAACTCGCCTCCGCCGGCGCCAGGGTCCTGATCCACGGCCGCGACGGCGGGCGGGGCAGGGCCCTTGCCGATGAGATCGGGCGGGAACGGCGCGGCGAATCCGTGTTCTATCAGGCTGATCTGTCGTCGCTGGCAGGCGTCCGGCAGCTTGCCGACGCGGTGCTGGCCGACAACAAGCGGCTCGACATCTTCATCAGCAATGCCGGCATCGGATCGCAGAATGACGGGCCCGCGCGGCAGGTCAGCGCGGACGGTCATGAACTGCGTTTCGCGGTCAATTATCTCGCCGGATTCCTGCTTGCCTATCGTCTGCTGCCGCTGCTCAAGGCGAGTGCGCCGTCGCGCATCGTCAATGTTGCCTCGCTCGGCCAGCACCCGATCGATTTCGACGATGTCATGATCACGAAGGGCTACAGCGGCAGCCGCGCCTACGCGCAGAGCAAGCTGTCGCAAATCATGTTCACCATCGATCTCGCCGAAGAACTGAAAGGGACCGGCGTCACGATCAACTCGCTTCACCCCGCGACCTACATGAACACCACCATGGTGCGGGCCGGCGGCATCACGCCGATCTCGACAGTGGAGCAGGGCGGCGAGGCCATCCTGCATCTGGCGGCAGGCGATGATGTCGCCGGCGAAAGCGGCCTGTTTTTCAACGGCATGAACCAGGCGCGGGCCAACCCGCAGGCCTATGACGAAGCCGCTCGCAAGCGGTTGTACGTGCTCAGCCTCGACCTGACGGGCCTGGCCGCGGCCTGACGCCGTCGCTGCGTCGCTCCGATCCCTGCCTGGGTTTTTGGGCGCGGCCCGCAGCCGAAAGCGCGGCCTCCGGTATGGTTAGCAGAGTGTTGAGATCGGGTTTTGCGGCCGGTTGATCGCGTCCCCGCCGTCAGCAATCGGTTTAACCTTTACGCGTCTTTAATGGCGGGGAACGTAGGGTTCTCGTCACGCGGCTCGGGGTGGGCCGCGCCATCGACCAGAACGGCCGTTGGTTCGCGTACGTGTTGGAGTCTCCCATGGATATTATGACGGGCGCCGGGCTCGTGGCTGGCATCATTGTCATTGCGACGATGATGCTCTTGGGCGGCGACCTGCATATTTTCATCAGCGAGCACGCGATCATCATCATCTTCGGCGGGTCGATTGCGGCCACCATGATCCGCTTCCCGCTCGGCGTGATGCTGCACGGTCTGCCGCTCGGCGCCAAATTCGCCTTCACCATGAGCCGGCTGTCGGCCCGCGATCTCGTCGACGAACTCGCCCGGATCGCCGAAATCGCCCGCAAGCAGGGGCCGGTCGGCCTGGAAAAGGTCGAGACCGACGAGCCGTTCCTGGCCAAGGGCATTCGCTACGTCGCCGACGGCTATGACCTCGAATTCATCCGCGACAATCTCGAGCGCGACCGCGACAATTTCCTGATGCACCTCGACGAAGGCAGCAAGATCTATCGCGCCATCGGCGACTGCGCGCCGGCCTTCGGCATGATCGGCACCCTGATCGGCATGGTGCAGATGTTCGCCAACATGACCGACCCCTCGAAACTCGGTCCGTTCATGGCGACCGCGTTGCTGGCGACGCTGTACGGCGCGCTGGTCGCGAACCTGTTCTGTCTGCCGATCGCCGACAAGCTGCATGGCAAGCTGCTCGACGAGGAGACCAACCGAACGCTGATCATCGACGGCATTCTGATGATCCGGGATTCCAAGAGCCCGACGCTGGTCCGGGAGATGCTGCTGGCCTACCTGCCGGAAAAACACCGCCACGAAGAAGGCGAGCCGGTCCCGGCCTGATCGGGCGGCCGACGGCAGTCCTGAAAGCAAGCAATGGCCAAGAAGAAACGCGGCGACGCACATGGAGGGGGGCACGGCTGGTTCGTGACCTTTGCCGACCTCATGGGTCTGATGATGAGCTTCTTCGTGATGCTCACGGCATTTTCCACCATGGACAACAACAAGCTCAAGGTCGTCGCCGGCTCGATGCGGGATGCATTCGGCGTGCAGACCGCACGCTATTCCGGCATCATCGAATCCGACGGCCTGCCGACGCGGGAGAAGCTGAAAAACGCCGAGCACATTCCGCCGGAGGAAGCGTCCAACAGGCCTACCCCGGACGAACAGGAGCGCAGCGTCGCCCAGGGCGCCAGGGTAAAGATCGACCATGAATTCGCGCTGGCCTCGGCGTCGCTGCGGCAGGCGCTGCAGGACATGCCGGAGCTGACCGAAATCTCCAAGCACATCATGTTCGAGGAGACCAAGCAGGGCCTCAATCTGGAAATCGTCGACCAGGACGGGCGATCGATGTTCGCCGACGGCTCCAAGGAGCCCTATGACCGCACCCGCCGGCTGATCGAGAAGCTTGCCGTTCCGCTCAAGGCGACGCCGCTGCGCCTCTCCATCGTCGGTCACACGGCGGCGGGCTTCGTGCCGACGAAAAGCGACTACGGCGCATTCGACCTGTCGGCGGATCGCGCCAATGCGGTGCGCCAAATACTCGAGCGGGAAGGCGTGCCGCCGGGGCACTTTTTTGCGGTGTCCGGAAAGGCAGATACCCAGCCGTTGTTTCCCGACGATCCCACGCTGGCGGCAAATCGGCGCGTGACCATTACCTTGATGCGCGAAGATCCGCCGCTGCCTCCGGGCCTGAAGCCGTAGTCGTCACTACTATTTTACCGGATTTGTTCGGGGCGGGTGTGACGATGCGGAGACAGGCGAGGTTGCGCCCAGATGCTATGGTTGACCGGTTGACAGGCGTTCGCCGACAGCGTCGATAGCCCGCCGGATCAAATCAACGGATAGAACGTTTTTCCATCATCATGGCCGCCAGCGTCACATCAACCGAAGCCCAGGACGGGCCGGTCACGACGGGTTTTTGGGCCCTGGCGCTCGGAAGCATCGGTGTGGTGTTCGGCGACATCGGGACCTCGCCGCTCTATGCATTTCGTGAGGCCGTCGCGGGCGCGGCGCAGGGCCAGCCGGTCACCCGGGTCATCGTGCTCGGGGTGCTGTCGCTGATCCTGTGGGCGCTGTTCATCGTCGTCACCGCGAAATACGTCCTGCTGCTGCTGCGTGCCGACAATAACGGCGAGGGCGGCACGCTTTCGCTGATGGCACTGGGGCAGCGGGCGCTCGGCCGCAGAAGCTGGCCGCTGCTGGCGCTGGGGGTTGTCGGCGCTTCGATGTTCATCGGCGATTCCATGATCACGCCGGCGATTTCGGTATTGTCCGCGGTCGAAGGTCTCAAGCTTGCAACGCCGGCGCTCGAGCACTACGTGGTGCCGCTGACGGTCTTCATCCTGGTCGCGCTGTTCGCTGTTCAGAGCGGCGGCACCGCGCGGGTCGCCTCGGCCTTCGGGCCGGTCATGGTGGTCTGGTTCGCCACTCTTGCCGTGATGGGTCTCGTTCATATCAGCGACGATCCGTCGGTACTTGCCGCGATCAATCCCTGGTATGCCCTCGATTTCCTGCTTACACACGGCACCATCGGATTGGTGACGCTGGGAGCGGTATTTCTCGCCGTGACCGGCGGCGAGGCGCTTTATGCCGATCTCGGTCATTTCGGACGCAAACCGATCCAGGGTGGCTGGCTTTATTTCGTGCTGCCCTCGCTGCTGGTCAATTATTTCGGCCAGGGTGCGCTGGTGCTTGCCCATCCCGCCGCGATCGAGAATTCCTTCTATCGGATGGTCCCGGAAATCCTGCTGTTGCCGCTTGTCGTGCTGGCGACCGCGGCGACGGTGATCGCGAGCCAGGCGGTGATCACGGGGGCCTATTCGCTGACCCGCCAGGCGGTGCAGCTCGGCCTGTTGCCGCGCTTCGAGGTGCGCTACACGTCGGAGACGCATGCAGGCCAGATCTATCTGCCGCGCGTGAACCGGCTGCTGCTGATCGGCGTATTGCTGCTGGTGCTCCTGTTCCGCACATCGAGCAATTTGGCCTCGGCCTATGGTATCGCCGTGTCCACCACCATGGTCGCCGACGGCATCATGGGTTTTGTGGTGATATGGAAATTGTGGAACTGGCGCGCGGCCACCGCGGCGGCGCTGATCGTGCCGTTTGTCGTCGTCGACATGACGTTCTTCAGCGCTAATCTCCTGAAACTGCTCGAAGGAGCCTGGGTGCCGCTGTTGTTCGGCCTGGCCATGGCCCTCATGATCTGGATCTGGCGCCGGGGTACGGCGATCCTCATCCTCAAGACCCGCCGGATTGAAGTACCGCTCGGCGATCTGATCAAAAGCCTCGAAAAGCGCCCCCCTCACATCGTCAAGGGCACCGCGGTTTTCCTGACCAGCGATCCAAGCTTCGTGCCGACGGCACTGTTGCACAATCTCAAGCACAACAAGGTGCTGCACGAGCACAACGTGATCCTGACCATCGAAACCGCGCAGACGCCGCGGGTCGACGTCGCCGAGCGCGTCCGGATGGAAACCATCAGCGAGAGGTTTTCGACCGTCCGGCTGCGTTTCGGCTTCATGGAATCTCCGAACGTCCCCAAGGCGCTGGTGATCGCCCGCAAGCTCGGCTGGCAGTTCGACATCATGTCGACGTCGTTCTTCGTCTCGCGGCGGGCGCTGAAGCCGTCGGCGCAGTCCGGAATGCCGCTGTGGCAGGACCATCTGTTCATCGCGATGAGCCGGTCGGCCAATGACGCCACCGACTATTTCCAGATTCCGACCGGACGGGTGGTTGAAGTCGGGACTCAGGTGACCATTTAGCGATTTATGCATTTTTGCATGGCGTGGCCCCAAAATCAGGCTAGGCTGTGCTGCGAGCGCAGGACTATAAGCCGCGCTCGCTTTGCTACCATGCAGTGAAGCTTTTTGAGGCCTCCACCCCAATGACCACCGATGTTGTAGTTCCCGTCCCGGAAACGGCGGCGGCTAATGCGCATGGCGATACCCATTCCACCGCCGGCTTCAAGGCGCTGATGCTGGGCAGCATCGGGGTCGTCTATGGCGACATCGGCACCAGTCCTCTGTACGCGCTGCGCGAGGCCGTGATTGCGGCCAGTGGTCCCGGGGGCGTCGCCACTCCGCTGGCCGTGCTCGGGGTCGTGTCCCTGATCCTGTGGGCGCTGATCATCGTGGTGACGCTGAAATACGTGGTGATCCTGCTACGGGCGGACAACCATGGCGAAGGCGGAACGCTGGCGCTGATGGCGCTGGCGCAGCGCGCGGTCACTTACGGCGGCGGCGCCATCGTGCTGCTTGGAATAGTCAGCGGCGCGCTGTTCTACGGCGACGCCGTGATCACGCCGGCGCTGTCGGTGCTTTCGGCGATCGAAGGCATCAAGCTCGTCACCGAGGCGTTCGAACCCTATGTGGTGCCGCTGACGGTGCTCATCCTGTTCGTGCTGTTTGCGGTTCAGTCGCGTGGCACGGCGCGCGTTGCGGCCTTCTTCGGGCCGGTGATGTGCATCTGGTTCGCCGTCATCGCGATCGCGGCGATCACCCCGATCATGCGGCATCCTGAAATCTTCTCGGCGATCAATCCGCTGTATGCCGTCTCCTTCATGCTCCATCACGGCATCATCGGGTTCGTCACGCTCGGCGCCGTATTCCTCGCCGTCACCGGCGCCGAGGCGCTCTATGCCGACCTCGGCCATTTCGGCAAGCGGCCGATCCAGACCGCCTGGCTCTTCATCGTGCTGCCCTCGCTGGCGTTGAACTATTTGGGGCAGGGCGCGCTGGTCATCGGCGACCCCAAGGCGCTTGAGAACCCGTTCTTCCTGATGTTTCCGGACTGGGCCCTGATTCCCATGGTCGCTCTCGCCACCCTGGCGACCGTGATCGCGAGCCAGGCCGTGATTACCGGCGCTTACTCGCTGACGCGCCAGGCCATTCAGCTCGGCCTGCTGCCGAGATTTGAAATTCGCCATACATCGGAAGCCCATTCCGGACAGATCTTCATCCCGCGCATCAACATGCTGCTGCTGATCGCCGTGGTGCTGCTGGTGTTGATGTTCCGCTCTTCGAGCGCGCTGGCGTCCGCCTACGGCATTTCCGTCACCGGCACCATGGTGGTCACGGGCATGATGGGATTTGTCGTGATCTGGCGGGTCTGGAAATGGTCGCCGTTCGCGGCCGCGGCGCTGATCGCACCGTTCCTGTTCCTCGATCTCACCTTCCTTGCCGCGAACCTCCTGAAAGTGCTGGAGGGCGGCTGGGTGCCCTTGGCGCTGGGCGCCGCGGTGATGATGCTGATGTACACGTGGCGGCGCGGCAGCAGGCTTCTGTTCGAGAAATCGCGCAAGCTGGAGTTTCCGCTGGCCGATCTGGTGGCGATGCTGGAAAAGCGGCCGCCGCAGCGGGTGTCCGGCACGGCCGTCTTCCTGACCAGCGATCCCATCAGCGCGCCCACGGCCCTGATGCACAGCCTGAAGCATTACAAGGTGCTGCACGAGAAGAACGTCATTCTTACCATCGAAACCGCGCCGACGCCGCGGATCGATCCGACCGAGCGGGTGAAGCTGGAAGAGATCAGCAAGACCTTCTCCAAGGTCACACTGCGGTTCGGTTTCATGGAGTCGCCCAACGTGCCGAAGGCGCTGGCCATCGCGCGAAAGCTGGGCTGGCAATTCGACATCATGTCGACGTCGTTCTTCCTGTCGCGGCGTGCCCTCAAGCCGGCCGCGCATTCCGGCATGCCGCGCTGGCAGGACCATCTGTTCATCGCGCTCAGCCGCACCGCCAACGATGCCACCGATTATTTCCAGATCCCGAGCGGACGGGTGGTCGAGGTGGGAACGCAGGTTACGGTCTGACGCCCGGTATCATCAAACTGCCCTGCGTCGGCGCTTGATTTTCGCCGCCTGAGAGGCGAGGTTGGCGCCGCAGGCGAGCCCTCGGTAATCTCTACTGAATTTGCTCGTGCCGATCGCTGGGAGGAATCGAGTGGGTCAACAGGTCACAGATTTGGCGCCGGAAGACGTCTCCAACGGCATGGCCGAGGGGCGCTACCTCCTGGTCGACGTCCGCGAGCCGAACGAGGTTGCCGCGGAGGCTTATCCGGGCGCCGTCGTGGTTCCGCTCTCCAGTTTCGATCCCAAGGCGATACCCGATCCCGGGGCCAAGCAGGTGGTGTTTGCCTGCCGTTCGGGGAAGCGATCGGTAACCGCGTCGCTCGCCGCCCAGGCTGCCGGCCTTGCCTACAACAAGCATCTTGCGGGCGGAATGCTGGCCTGGAAGGCTGCGGGATTGCCGACCAAGACCGGCGGCTGACCGCCCCATGACTTCGATGAACAAGGTGTTTGCCGATCTTCCGGTCACGATTTTCGAGGCCATGTCGCAGCTTGCGCGCGACAACAACGCCATCAATCTCGGCCAGGGCTTTCCCGACGATCCCGGCCCCGAGGACATCCGCCGCGCGGCGTCGGATGCGGTGATGGACGGCTACAATCAGTACCCCTCGATGATGGGCATTCCAGAGCTGCGGCAGGCAATCGCGGCCCATTACGGGCGCTGGCATGGTCTTTCCCTCGATCCCATGGCCGAGGTGATGGTGACCTCGGGCGGCACCGAGGCGCTGACCAGTGCCATCCTGGCCGTCGTCGAGCCCGGCGATGAGGTCATCGTATTCCAGCCGGTCTACGATTCCTATTTGCCGATCATCCGCCAGGCCGGCGGCATTCCGCGCCTGTTGCGCCTCGAACCGCCGCATTGGCGGCTTTCCGAGGAGATGCTGCGAAGCGCCTTCAACCACAAGACCAAGGCCGTCCTGTTCAACAATCCGCTCAATCCCGCAGCCGTAGTCTATCCGCGCGAGGACCTCGAATTGCTGGCGCGGTTCTGCCAGGAGTTCGACACGATCGCGATCTGCGACGAGGTCTGGGAGCATGTAATCTTCGACGGCCGCGAGCATATTCCGCTGATCACCATTCCCGGCATGCGCGAGCGCACCATCAAGGTCGGCTCGGCCGGGAAGATCTTCTCGCTGACCGGCTGGAAGATCGGCTTCGTCTGCGCGGCGCCCCCGCTCTTGCGGGTGGCGGCGAAGGTGCACCAGTTTCTCACCTTCACCACCGCACCCAATCTCCAGGTCGCGGTCGCCTACGGCCTTGGCAAGCCGGACGATTATTTCCATCAGATGCGCAAGGATCTGGCGAAGAGCCGCGATCGGCTCACCAGGGGCCTGGAAAGCATCGGCTTTCCGGTGCTTCGCTCGCAGGGCACCTATTTCCTCACCGTCGACCTTTCGCCGCTCGGCCTCAACGAGACCGACGAGGCGTTCTGCCGGCGCATCGTGACCGACTACAAGGTGGCGGCGATTCCGGTGTCGGCGTTTTACGAGAAGGATGCCGTGACGTCGGTGGTGCGTTTTTGTTTCGCCAAGAAGGATGCAACCCTCGATACCGCGCTCGAGCGTCTCTCCGACGCGGTACACCGCCGATAAGAGGTCAGGAGATGCGCGACCGGAGCCGTTCCCTCATCCGATATGCCGTCGCGATGGCGGCGCTGCTTGCAGCGCTGGCGCAGTCCGCGCGGGCCGGGGAGCGCACCGTCAATTTCTACAACTGGTCGAATTACATGGCGCCGGGGGTGCTCGAGGACTTCACCAGGGAGACCGGCATCAAGGTGGTCTACGATACGTTCGATGCCAATGAGACGCTGGAAACGCGGCTGCTAGCGGGCAAATCCGGCTATGACGTCGTCGTTCCCACCGCCTATTTCCTGCAGCGCCAGATCAAGGCCAATATTTTCCAGAAACTCGACAAATCGAAGCTGCCGAACCTCGCCAACGCCTGGCCTGTCGTGACGAAGCAACTCGCGATCTACGACCCCGGCAATCAATACGCCGCCAATTACATGTGGGGCACGACCGGCATCGGCTACAACGTCAAGATGGTGCAGAAGATTCTCGGTCCCGACGCCAGGATCGACAGCTGGGATATCGTGTTCAAGCCGGAGAACCTCGCCAAGTTCAAAGACTGCGGCATTCACATGCTGGATTCCGCCGACGACATCTTCCCGGCGGCGCTGGGCTATCTCGGGCTCGATCCCAATTCGACCAAGCAGGCGGACCTTGAAAAGGCCGCCGATCTCGTCACCGGGATCGCGCCCTCAGTCCGCAAGTTTCATTCATCGGAATATCTGAGCGCATTGGCGACAGGCGAAATCTGCTTCGTGGTGGGCTGGTCGGGCGACATCATGCAGGCGCGAAGCCGCGCCGCGGAGGCCAAGAACGATATCGAGATCGGCTATGCCATTCCGAAAGAGGGCGCGCAGATGTTCTTCGACAATCTGGCGATTCCGGCCGATGCCAAGAACGTCTCCGAAGCCTATGAACTGATCAACTATCTTTACCGGCCCGATGTCGCGGCGAAAAATTCCGACTTCCTGTCCTATGCCAACGGCAATCTGGCAAGCCAGAAGCTGGTCGATCCGAAAATTCTGAACGATAGGAATATCTATCCCGACGAAGCGACGCAGAAGAAGCTGTTCGTGATCACCGCGCGCGATCCGGCCACCCAGCGCATTATCAACCGATTGTGGACCAAGGTGAAGACGGGACGGTAATACTCTCTCCGTCATTGCGAGCCAACGGGTCGGCGCGAAGCGCCGCCCGATGACAGGCTCCGCGAAGCAATCCAGATTTACGGGTGGTGGAATGGATTGCTTCGTCGCTGCGCTCCTCGCAATGACGAGGAGGTGGACGCTCACCGCCAGCGGCGATGCAGCCACAGCCATTGATCCGGATATTCGCGGATCCAGCCCTCGACCACCGAGGTTATCGCCTGCGTCGTTCCCTGAATGTCGATCTGGCCGGAAGCGTCGCGCACCGGCTTCACTTCCTCGGACAATTCGGCGCGGAAACGATGGCCGGGCAGGCGGATGATGCGGACGCCGTGGATCGGGCATTCGACCTGCCGCAACAGCCGCGCCAGCATCGGGTTGGCCTTGGTCTTGCGGCCGAAAAACGTGACCTCGACGCCGTTGGTAAGGTACTGGTCGACCAGCATCGCGACGTGCTGACCGTTTTGCAGCGCCTCCGCCAGCCGCAGTGGCGCGTCGCGGCCGGCCGGGATCAGCGTTCCCATCTTGACGGCGCGCGTCTCTTCGATGATGCGGTTGGCCTGTTGGCTATTGGGCCGGCGAAACAGGATCGTCGCATCCAGCCCATGCGCCACCGCGGCCACGGCCGGCAATTCCCAGTTGCCGAGATGGCTTGCAAAGATCAGCGCCGGTTTGCCGTCGAGCCGCAATTGCGCGAACAGCTCATGGGTGCGCGGCAAAATTTCGATCCGGCTGTCCTCGGGGTGCGCAGGATCGTGCTCCCAGACATGGTCGAGATGGGCGAATTCGGCGCCGAGCCGTCCGAGGTTATCCCAGACGCCTGCGAGGATGGTCTCGATCTCCTCGGGCGATTTTTCCGGGAAGGCGGCGGTCAGATTGGCGCGGCCGATCTTCTGCTCGCGCGTCAACGGTCCGATCGTGCGCAGGATTCGGCCGAACAAATTGGCGGTCTTGATCGGGTCGAAATAGCGGGTGGTGCGCAAGAGCGCGATCGTCAGCGCGCCGACAGCGGCTTCGCCGAGCGGCTTGGTGGCGTCGCGCAGGCGCGCTTTGGTGCGAAGCAGCAGGGGATGCATCAGAAACCAACGACGATTGCGGTCGCCTGCGTATCGCCGGTTGGCAACATGACGTCAATCGCCGGCATCGGAAGGCTCAAGCCGATCAAGCCGGTTCGCGCGTCAGGATCAACACGGCATTCTGGCCGCCGAAGCCGAACGAATTCGACATCACGGCGGTGACGCGCGCATCGCGGGCCTTGTTGGGAACCACGTCGAATGGGATCGCCGGATCCGGAATGTCGTAGTTGATGGTTGGCGGAATCCGCTGGTGCTCGAGCGTCAACAGCGAAAATATCGCTTCGACCGCCCCGGCCGCGGAGAGGGTGTGGCCGACCATCGACTTGTTCGAGGATACCGGAATCCGGCCGGTGCGCTCGCCGAACACCGTCGAAATGCCCAGATATTCCATCTTGTCGTTTTCCGGCGTCCCGGTGCCGTGGGCATTGATGTAGTCGATCTGGTCGGGATCGAGACCGGCATCCGATAATGCGTTGCGCATGCATCCGATGATCGGCTTGCCGTCGGGGCTGGAGCGGGTGCGGTGGAACGAGTCCGCCAGTTCGCCACAGCCGGCAACAATGCCGAGGATCTTCGCGCCGCGCGCGGTAGCGGATTCCAGGCTCTCCAGCACCAGCGCGCCGGCGCCTTCCGCCATCACAAACCCATCGCGGTTCTTCGCAAACGGCCGCACCGCTGCCTGCGGCGGGTCGTTGTGGGTCGACAGCGCCGACAGCAATGAGAACCGCACCAGGGCTTCCGGATTGACGGAACCATCGGTGGCGACGCACAGCGCGGCATCTGCTTCGCCGCGGCGGATGGCCTCGACGCCGAGCTGGATGGCGCTGGCACCGGAAGCACAGGCGGTCGAAAGCGAAATCGGGGAACCCTTGGTGCCGAAGGTATCGGCGAGATGGTCGGCGACCGAACCGAACATGAAACGATGATGATAGGGGGTGAACCTCCCGCCGCCGCTGACGCGCAGCAAGGCGTCGTAATCGAATTCCGCGTCCCCTCCGACCGCGCGTGCGAGCTCAAACCGCTGCGGCCATTCGACCTCAACTGGCGCAACGGCGAGAAACAGCGGCCCGGGAAAATCGCCTTTGCTGCCGATGCCGGCCTCGGCGATAGCTTCCTCGGTGGCGATATCGGCCAGCCGCTCCGAAAGATCGGTCGATGAAAACGGTTCGACGGGGACGAAGTCGACCGTTCCGGCCATCGTCGTTTTCAGACCGTCGGTGGGAAACCGCGTAATGGTCCGTATGCCGGATTCGCCCGCAGTGAGCTTTTTCCAGTTATCGGCCTTGCCGGCGCCGAGCGATGTGACGACGCCCATGCCGGTGACAACGACGATCGGCCTTCCCAGTTTATCGCGTGGTGCTGTCATGTTTTCCCCGCCGCCCTAAAAGCACGATCCGGAAAAGTGGAAACCGGCTTTCCGAAAAGATCATGCTCAAACAAAAGGATAACGCCCAAGTCCGCTTCAACCAAGTCTGGTTCAACGCCTCAAATCAGACCTTGGCGGATGCTCAACCGATCGCTTCGACCAGGGCCATGCCTTCGCCCCGCCAATGACCGGTCCCCACCACCACAATCTGGGTCGGTGGCGTCGCCATTTCAACCTCCAGCCCGGTCGGATCGTTGGGTGGAAACAGCGCGCCCCGCGAGATCGAAAGCGCCGCCAGCCCAATTCCCAGCGGAAACTGGGTTTCCATGGTGTGGCCGAACATGGTGCCGGTAGCCCGCACCGCAAAGTCCGGATGCTCCTTCAGGAAGGTCCGTTCCTGCGATGTGGCGGGCTCGGCGCCGGTCGCGCCCGTGATGATGGCGCCCTTGCCCCGAAGCGCACCCAGCTTCGTCCAGAGCTTCTCGAGCGTTGCGGTCACCGCACCGGGCTGCTTGCGCTGCGCCAGGTCGGCGACCACGTTGGTCAGGCGCGCATAGGGTTTGGCGCCGCGGGCCTGCGCGTGAGCTTTGGATTCGATCACCAGAAAGGCGCCGGCGGAGCCCAGCGCGAAGCCGGCGTTGTTCTGACGCGCCCAGACCGGAGCAAACTTGCCCTTGAGGTTGAAACCGCCGAATTCGTAGAGAACCAGCAGGTCCTTGCGTTCGCCGTTTTGCGAGCCGCCGATCAGCGCGATGTCGCTCTGACCCGCGGCGATCCGCGCCAGCGCGATCCTTGCCGCGTCGACGCCCGCCGCCTCCTCGCCCATAAAGGTGCGCGACGAACCGGTGACGCCGTGCACGATCGCAATGTTGCCGGCCAGCAGGTTTGAGAGCTGCGCCAAAAACAGCGTCGGACGCAGGTCGTTCATCAGCCGCTCATTGAGGAAGCCGGGCGCCGAGTTGCCCTTCACTTCCTGATTGAGGATGCTGCAGTCCACCGCAAGATCGCGCTCTCCGCCGCCGGCGGCGACGATCATGTCCATCCGTCCCAGGATTTCCTTGTTGCCCTTGACGCCTGCGGAATCCAGCGCCAGCCCGGCGGCATAGGTCCCGATGCGCTGCCAGGCTTCCATCTGGCGCTGATCGCCCTTCTTGGGGATCTGGGAGTCGAGATTCACCGGCGCCCAGGGATGGACGACATACGGCGCGAACGTCTTCTCGTCGACATTGATGCGCCGCGCATTGAGCGCATCCCAATTCGCGTCCAGCCCCTCGCCGAGCGAGGTCGCCAGACCGATACCGGTGATCCAGACTTCTTTCGGCTCACTCATGCGTCATTGCCTGCTGCGGAAAGCCGATCTTGTGGGCCATCGCATCCATATGCACGCGCAAGTCGGGATGGGGGAAGGGGATGTGGCGGAAGGTCAGATCGGCGCTGCATTTCAGCTCGGTGCCGACGCGCACCTTCGCCGAGGTGACCGCAAAGCCGGAGCCCTCGTGCTCGACCTTTGCATCGATCGTCAGCAACTGTCCGGGACTGACGAACCCGCGCATCTTGGCTTCCTTTATCATCGCCAGGAACGGCATGCGCTCGAACTTCAACAGCGCGAGAAGAAGCCAGCCGGAACTCTGTGCCATTGCTTCGGTCAAGAGGACGCCGGGCATGATCGGATAGCCGGGAAAGTGACCCTCGAAGATCGTGCTTTTCTCGGGAACCTGGGCCTCGACGGTGATGGTTTTCTCGCCGATGTCGAGGTCGATGATGCGGTCGATCAGCTGGAAATATTCGATGTGCATGGCGGGCGATTACGCGCCCTTGGCCGCGACCAATTCGTCGATGCGAGCGGCGAGGTTCTTCAGGACGAAATACTGCTCGGTGGTCGCCTTGCCGTCATTGACCTCCTGGGTCCATTTCTCCAGCGGCAGTTTGATGCCGAACGCCTTGTCGATCGCGAACGCGATGTCGAGAAAATCCAGGCTGTCGATCCCCAAATCGTCGATCGCGTGGCTCTCCGGCGTGATCGTGTCGCGCGGGATGTCGCAGGTTTCAGCGATAATCGTGGCGATCTGATCGAATGTGGAGGACATCACTAAACCTTTGATATATTGAGGATAAATCCCACAGTGGCGCGGGAATCGGGCGCGGCGTCCCGGAATGCCCGATCCGCCGCCCGGAGTCGAGTGCCCGTATATCGGAGCGCCGCCCTGAGTTCAATGGAGGCGGGCGGCAGCGGCGCATCGGATTTGAGGCTCGGACAGCCCGTCATGGTCCTCAAAAAAGCCTAGAAATGTGGCGTGGAAATGCGCGCGCAATCGCGGCGTCCCATCAGCACGCAATCCTGGGTCTTGCGCATGTCGGCGATGCTCATGGCGAGCCAGATTCCCACCGCCGTCAGCGCGACGGTAAAGGCGAAGGCCGCGATGTTGGCCAGCATGCGATGGCGAAAATCGTCCGGTTCTTCCCGGGGCCGCTCGTAGCGCGACAGGTCATTCGGCTCGTGATCGACGTCCTGCCTGCGCGCCGGCTCGCCCGGATATCCCGGCGGGCGCGCCGTGGTGCGCGGTCGGAACTTGAGCACGCTGTGCTCTTCTTCCGACGCGATAGGCTGCTGGTTTTTCACTGCTGCCAGCTCCGAGTCATTCTGATCATCTCTAGCACGGCGGCTTGCGCGTCTCACAGAAAATGTTGACACGGCGGGGATGCGGCAATCTATCCCTCCAAAGTCTCATGGAACCTGCCGTAGTCGATCCTGATCCGGCCGTCGTCCGACGTGTCGAGGATATCGGCATAGCGATGGCCGAAACGAATGTCGGAATGGTCGTAGGATCGGCGGGCGTGGACGGTTTGCGCTGCAACAACATCATATCCGGACACCACCACGACCAGCGCAACCTCCTGTTCATCGAGGTCGCCGGCATCGAGCCCGTAAAGCGGGCTCTGCTCGTTCAGCACGTGATAGAGCGTCCAGCTGAGCGCGAGCGCGGGGTGCTCGCTTCGCACCAGCGGCAGCTCGTAAAACCTTCGGAACGAACGGCCCTCCAGACTGACTTCGTTGCGCAGCAACCACAGCCTCGCGGTGGCGTTGCCGATGATGTTGTGGCGCTCGTTGGCGAAGCGAACCATCAGGGTCGGCTTGCCGTCATTGCTGGAAATCACCGGGTTATCGGCGAACAGCAACCGTGCATTCGGCCGCGAGAACCGCGCGAAGATCAATCCGGTCATCAAGGACATCGAGAAGATGCCCGTGAACAGCTCGACCGCGGCGATGAAATGCCCGTAATGGGTCTGCGGGTGCATGTCGCCGTAACCGGCCGTCGAAAGCGTCTCGATGCTGAAATAGAGATAGTCGATGTAGGCGCCGCCGGGCACGTTCGCGATCGGCTGGTTTCCGACCCAGTAGAGCAGGGCGAAAACCGCGTTGAAGACCACAAACACCAGCGCGGCGCCGGCGATGAAAGCCGGCCAGGAGGCGGTCATGCAGCGGTGGCTGATATCCGCCCAGAAACTGAGACGAAGGCCCTCGGCGATGACTTCGCGGCCGCCGAGGCGGATGATCTGCGGCTTCGATGTTCGCTCGCCCGGGCTGTTGACCATCTCTTTCGTTTCTCGTCGCATCTCAGGTTGGGGCATTTGATGGCCCGCGCCATCATGGCATAATCGTTGCCGTTTCAGAGCATTTTTTGCCAATTTGCCGGGAGTTTCGAACATGGCGAATACGCGCGAACCGATCCTCCAGCCGATCCCGATCCTCTCGCTGCGCCCGACCCAGATGACGGTCGGAATGATCGAGGTCAAGGAAAAGCGCAAGCGCTTGCGGGAATACTGGAAAGAGCACAAGTCGAAGAAGAAGCAGGGCGAGTTTCTCGGCAGGCATATGATCCCGGTAGTGCTGGGACCGGGCAAGCTGCACTACGTCGTCGACCACCATCATCTGGCGCGCGCGCTCCACGAGGAGGGCATCGAGGACATTCTGGTGAGCGTGATCGCCGATCTCACCATGGTTGATAAAGACGCTTTCTGGGGCGTGCTCGACAATCACAAATGGGTCTATCCCTACGACGCCAAGGGCGAACGTCACCACTTCAAGGACATCCCGAAATCGGTGGCCGACCTGAAGGACGATCCGTTCCGAAGCCTCGCCGGCGAATTGCGGCGCGTCGGCGGTTTTGCCAAGGATACGACGCCGTTCAGCGAATTCCTGTGGGCGGATTTCCTGCGCCGCAAGATTCCGCGCAAGAGCGTGGATGCCAATTTCGAGAGGGCGATCGAGAAAGCGCTGGGTTTTGCCAAGAGCAAGGACGCGGTCTATCTGCCGGGCTGGTGCGGCGCCGCCTCGGATGATTAGGAGGGGCGAATGGCGAGTAGGGAATAGGAAAGCGTGTTCGTCGCCTGACAGGCAGCTTTTTCTATTCGCCATTCCCCACTATTTCGGCAGCCTCCCCATCAGATAAAACTCGTCATTCGGGCGCATCGCGGTGACGTTCGCCATCCGGTTCGACAGCGCGAAGAAGGCCGCGATCGCGGCGATGTCCCAGATGTCGTCGTCGGAAAAGCCGTGGCCGGCGACGGCAGCAAAATCCACTTCCGAAATCTTCTGCGCCTCGGCGCTCACCTTCATCGCGAAGTCGAGCATGGCACGCTGGCGCGGCGTGATGTCCGCCTTGCGGTAGTTGACGGCGATCTGGTCTGCGATCTGCGGGTTCTTGGCCCGGATGCGCAGGATGGCGCCATGCGCGATCACGCAATACTGGCATTGGTTGGCGCTCGACGTCGCCACCACGATCATCTCGCGCTCGGCCTTGGAGAGGCCGCTGTCTTTCTCCATCAGGGCATCGTGATAGGCGAAGAAGGCGCGGAATTCGTCGGGCCGGTACGCCAGCGTCAGGAACACGTTGGGCACGAAGCCGGACTTCTCCTGCACCGCGAGCAGGCGCGTGCGGATGTCGTCCGGCAGGCTGTCGATCGCAGGGGTGGGGAAGCGTTTTGCGATGGGCTGGGTCATGGGCGGGTTCCGGTGTCAGGCCGCCTGATGCGGCTGCCGGGCGGAAACATAGTCGATGCGGGCAGCGCTCGCAAAGTGTGCCGCGCGAGGTTCGCGGTCTTGCTGAAGTGCTGGCTTGACCAAGGCCTCATCTCAATCGAGCCAGCTTGCAATCAAGCAGAGCGTCATGAGCCACGTCGGCGGCACTCTCTATGTCTTTGACACCAAGTTCCGTGGCTCGGGTAAATAGGTCCCTGACTACAATTAGGGCCGCCTCAAACTGCTTGTCGAGATCACGCAATTCTTTGGGCGGCTTAGACATCATATCACCTTGGAGATCGAGACCTTAGCCCAACAAGCGTCCGACAAAGTATGCCGGAAAGACAGCGAGAGAGGCGAATAGCATTCCGATCAAACCGGATTTGATCGGTCCGCACTTAGGATGTCGCCAACCGGTAGTTACGGCAAACGTGGCTAGCACGACTATGCCAACGGCCGGAGCTATCGGCCCTCTACCGCTGTATCCCCACCAAAGAGGTGGTCCGAGGAGGAAGATTAGAAAGATTACTGCTCGCATTTTAGCACGAGTTCAGCGCAATCGGAATTGCGGACGGTGCACTCAATAGGGCCGTCGCGGCTTCGTAAACATCGTGTCGCATACCCCGCCTCACGGTTGATCCGGACCGCGGCCTTCCACGTGACATCGCGGTTTCGCGCACAACCGCGTCGCGCCAAACCGTTGGCTTCATCCGGCTTCCCGGCGCCGTGCGGACTTGCGCGTAAAATCTAATTTCGTAAGCCGGATCAAGCTGTTTCTATCTGTCCAGTCCCGCCGCAAAAAATTTTCCGCTTCGCAATTTCCGCAAATCACTTCTTTATCCCCCGCCATCCCGTCCCACAGAGGGGCGCTGGCCATCGTCACAGACGCGGGGCGGGATGCGGTGGACGCGAGCGGTGCTTCTGACGAGAGCGCCCTACTTGCGGACGGAGAAGTCGTGTGGTCCTGACGCCTCGACGCTGGCGTCAAGTTTGCAGTCAAGACGCTGCAAGCGACGGTGGCAAGAAAGCCGATCGCCGGGGAGATCACGAAGGAAGCCGTTAAAACCATTGCGTGCGGGGATGCCGGGTGATTTCCGGTGCGACCGCTGTGAATACTCGTGTGCATTCTGCACTACCACTTTCGCACACGA
This sequence comes from Bradyrhizobium sp., assembly GCA_041490045.1. GTDB lineage: Bacteria > Pseudomonadota > Alphaproteobacteria > Rhizobiales > Xanthobacteraceae > Bradyrhizobium. The sequence goes on along the minus strand of JBGPSI010000086.1, from coordinate 8 downwards.
GGCTGCGG
>JBGPSI010000085.1:0-19222 GCA_041490045.1 Bradyrhizobium sp. | reverse complement strand
GCACAAGCTGGTCGACATGGCGCAGCGGGTCGCGGCGTCGCAGGCGATGCTTGAAATGCTGGCGTGGCGGCTCGATCAGGGCGAAAGTCCAGTCGCAGAGATTTGCATGCTGAAGAACCAGGCGACGCAGACCATGGCGTTCTGCGCCTCCGAAGCCGTGCAGATTTTCGGCGGCGCCGGCTTCATGCGCGGCATCAAGGTCGAGCGCATCTACCGCGAGGTCAAGGTCAACGCCATCGGCGGCGGCACCGAGGAGATCATGAAGGACCTGGCGAGCCGGCAGATGGGGCTTTAACTCCCTCCCTCCACGCGCGCAGCGCGTGGCGGGGAGGGGTTGGGGGTGGGGGGTGCTTCGGCAGGTTCGGTGCCAAATTGAGAGCAGGAGCTCGCGGCGCCACCCCCCACCCCCAACCCCTCCCCACCGCTTCGCGGGGGGAGGGGGGAAGACCGCATGCGAAGCGAGCGCCCCGGAATAACGAGGAAATCAAAAAATGCTCTTTACAGCCGACCATGACGAACCCCGCCGCATTCTGCAAAAATTCATTGCGGCGGAGATCAATCCCTTCGTCGATGAATGGGAGAAGGCGGAACAGTTTCCCTCCCATGAACTGTTCAAGAAGCTCGGCGATCTCGGCTTTCTCGGCCTCAACAAGCCCACGGAGTTCGGCGGCCAGGGGCTCGATTACAGCTACGCGCTGATGATGGCCGAAGAGCTCGGCGCCATCACATGCGGCGGCGTGCCGATGGCGATCGGGGTGCAGACCGATATGGCGACGCCTGCACTGGCGCGGTTCGGCTCCGACGAGGTGCGCCGCGAATTTCTGGCGCCAGCGATTTCGGGCGACGCGGTGGCCTGCATCGGCGTATCCGAACCGGGCGCCGGCTCCGACGTCGCCTCGATCAAGACCAGCGCGCGCTCCGACGGCGACGATTACGTCATCAATGGCGGCAAGATGTGGATTACCAACGGCGTCAAGGCCGACTGGATCTGCCTGCTCGCCAACACCAGTGACGGGCCGGTCCATCGCAACAAGTCGCTGATCTGCGTTCCCATGAAGAGCAAGGGCGTGCAGGTCGCGCGAAAGCTCGACAAGATGGGCATGCGCTCGTCCGACACCGCGCAGATCTTCTTCGACGATGTGCGGGTGCCGAAGCGCAACCGGATCGGCGAGGAAGGCCAGGGTTTTACCTACCAGATGATCCAGTTCCAGGAGGAACGGCTGTGGGGCGCGGCCGCCTGCCTCAAGGCGCATGAATTCATCATCGCCGAGACCATCGAATACACCCGCAACCGCAAGGCGTTCGGCGGCTCGATCCTCGACAACCAGGTGGTCCACTTCAAGCTCGCGGAAATGCAGACCGAGGTCGAGCTCTTGCGTTCGCTGATCTATCGCGCCGCGGAGGCCTTGGTCGCCGGCGAGGACGTGACGAAGCTTGCGACCATGGCCAAATTGAAGGCGGGCCGGCTGGGGCGCGAACTGACCGATGCCTGCCTGCAATATTGGGGCGGCATGGGCTTCATGAACGAGACCCCGGTCAGCCGCGCCTATCGCGACTCGCGCCTGACCTCGATCGGCGGCGGCGCCGACGAGGTGATGCTGATGGTGTTGTGCAAGATGATGGGCACCTTGCCCGGAATGAAGGCGAAGTAATCAGGCTGATACGCCATAGCGCTTCAAGAGGCCCCGGCCGAGCTGCGCGAGATGGACCTGATCGGGGCCGTCGCCGAGCCGCATGAAGCGGGCATAGGTATAGGCTTCCGCGAGGAACGTATCCTGCGAGACGCCGGCGCCGCCGTGGATCTGGATCGCGCGGTCGATCACGCGGGCGGCCATGCTGGGCACCACGACTTTCGCCGCCGCGATCAGGTCGCGCGCGGCCTTGTTGCCCTCGCGATCCATCTTCTCGGCGGCCCGCAGCGTCAACAGCCGGGCCTGTTCGATCTCGCACCAGGAATGGGCGATGTCCTCGCGCACCGAGCCCTGTTCGCCGAGGGCTTTTCCGAACGCGATGCGCGACTGGGCGCGGGCGCACATCAGTTCCAGCGCCCGCTGCGCGCAGCCGATCAGCCGCATGCAATGATGGATGCGCCCGGGCCCGAGACGCCCCTGCGCGATCTCGAAGCCGCGGCCTTCGCCGAGCAGGATGTTGCTGGCGGGAACCCGGACGTTGTCGTAGACGATCTCGGGATGGCCGACCGGCGCGTCGTCGTAGCCGAACACGCGCATGTCGCGCACGATGCGAATCCCCGGCGTCTCCCGGGGCACCAGCACCATCGACTGCTGCAAATGCTTGTTGGGATTATCGGGATCGGTCTTGCCCATCACGATCAGGATCTTGCAATCCTCGCTCATGGCGCCGGACGTGAACCATTTGCGACCGTTGACGACGTAATCCGGACCGTCGCGGCGAATGCTGCACTGGATGTTGGTGGCGTCGCTGGACGCCACCGCCGGCTCGGTCATCGAAAAGGCCGAGCGGATTTCGCCCGCGAGCAGCGGCTCGAGCCAGCGCTTCTTCTGTTCGGGGGTACCGTAGAGCGACAGCACTTCCATGTTGCCGGTATCGGGTGCCGAACAATTGAAGATTTCGGACGCCCACGAAACGCGTCCCATGATCTCGGCGAGCGGCGCATAGTCGAGATTGCCGATGCCCGCGCCGTGATCGCCCGGCAGGAACAGGTTCCAGAGTCCCTCGGCGCGGGCACGCCGCTTCAGCTCTTCCAGCACCGGCGGCCGGTGATGGCGATGCCCGTTCTCGACCTGCTCCTGATAGAGGTGCTCGACGGGATAGACGTACCGGGCCATGAAAGCCGACAATCGTCCCTGCAGTTCAAGCGCTTTCGGACCGTGCTCGAAATCCATCGTCCAGGCCTCTCTCTGCTCGGGTGAACAAAACCATGCGCCCCGTGGGCTCACGGTCTTGCGTTGAGTAGCTGATGGAGGCATTCGATCGCAAGCTGCGCCTTGACGCGCGAATTCACCCGGCCGCTGTCCGCACTTGCGAAGGGATCACCGGCGTTCCAAACTGGGCGAAACGAGAAGAGGGAAAACGCCGGATGATCACGCTTTACCACTGCGACGGAGCCCGCTCGTTCCGGCCGCTATGGATGCTTGAAGAGATGGGGCTGGCTTACGAGCTGAAGATGCTGCCGTTTCCGCCGCGCGTGTTCGCCAAGGAGTATCTCGCGATCAACCCGCTCGGCACCATTCCCTTCATGATCGACGGCGAGACCAAGATGACGGAATCCTCCGGCATCTGCCACTATCTCGGCACACGCCACGGCCCGACGCCGCTGATGGTCGGCGTCGATGAGCCGGCCTATGGCGCGTTCCTGAACTGGATGTATTTTTCCGACGCCACGCTGACCTTTCCGCAGACGCTGGTGCTGCGCTACACCCAGCTCGAGCCGGAAGAGCGGCGCAATCCGCAGGTCGCCACCGACTACGCCAAATGGTTCCTGGGGCGCCTGCGGGCGGTCGAGGCCGCCACCGCCAAGGCCGAGACGCTGGTCGCCGGCCGTTTCACCGCGGCCGACATCGTCATCGCCTACGCCTTGCGGCTGGCGGAGAGCATTGGCCTCGCCAAAGATTTCGGGCCCAACGTCGCCGCTTACTGGCAGCGGCTGAAGGGGCGCGACGGCTATCAGCGGGCGGTGGCCGCGGAAACCCGGGCCGGGGTCGAACAGAACGTGACGCCCCGCGTCCGGGCCTGATGTGGCACGTCATTCCGGGGCGACACGAAGTGTCGAACCCGGAACCTCGAGATTCCGGGTCTGGTGCTGGCGCACCATCCCGGAATGACGGCGCTGGAGATACCACCTTCGATGCTTCGCTTCGCGCCCCGGAATGACGTGGTCAGCCGCCGATTTTGCGCTATGGTTGGCCTCACGCAGCGGCCGAAAGAGCCGCGCGAGGAGGATCGACCATGGACGAAAAAGCCAGCGAATCCGGCCATTTGATGCTGATTATGCCCGAGCGCGTGTTTTACGCGGGCCTGCTCGGCCGCCCGAGGCAGCGCGGCTCGGGGGCGTTTCACGTCTATGTGGCGATCGAGGGGGGCTTGCGGCTTTCGGTCGAAGGCGCCCCTGAGAGCTATGGCGAACTGGCTGTGGTGCTGCCGGATGTCCGGCACACCATCGCCAGCGACTGCCGCTCGGTGATTTGCGTGCTGATCGAGCCGGAAACCGTCGGCGCCGGCGCCCTCGATGCCCTCGCCAAGCGCGTGGCGGGAGTGGAACGTCCGTTCTTCGCCAATCGCATCCGCGCGGCCTACGCGCAATTGCTGCAGGAGTCATGCGGCGGCGATATTGGCAGTACCGCGTTCGACATCATGTGCTTTGGCGAAGCGCTGCCGCGGCGCAGCCTCGATCCGCGCGTGGTGCGGGCCATCGCGCAGATCGGCCGGTTTTGCGGCGAGCCGGTGACGGCGGCGAGCTGCGCCGCCGAGGCGGGCCTGTCCTCGTCGCGCTTCCTGCATCTGTTCAAGCAGGAGACCGGCATCTCGTTCCGCGCCTTCCGCGCCTGGAAACGCGCGCGGCATTTGCTGCATTTCGCCAACCAGGACCTCAACCTGGCGCATCTGGCGCAGGACATCGGCTATCCCGACTCCACGCATTTCAGCCACTCCATCCGCAGGTTTTACGGCCTGAAGCCGCGCGCGATCTTTTCGGGTTCCCGCGACCTCGCGATCTATCGCAGCGGCCGGGCCGGAGCGAGCGATAGCGCATGGACGCAAGAAGCCGGATGACGGCGAACGCATGATCGCCGGAGCATGATCCGGAAAAGTGGGAACCGGTTTTCCGAAGAGATCATGCTCAAACTAAAGAGATAAGATCATGATCCGATCCAATCGGATCATGGTCGAGGGTCGCTTCGCGTCCCCGAAATAGATCGAGAAAAAATCCATGAGCGACAAGGCCGTCATCACCTGCGCGCTGAACGGCGTGCTGACCGACCCGAAGCAGCACCACGTGCCGGTGACGCCGGAAGAAATGGCGCGCGAGGCGAAAGCGGCCTTCGACGCCGGCGCCAGCATCATGCACATCCATCTGCGCCAGCAGGCGCCGGGCAAGGGGCATCTGCCGTCCTGGGACGTCGCCGTCTCCCGCGAGATCCAGCAGGCGATCCGCGAGGCCTGCCCGGGCGTCATCATCAATCACACCACGGGTCAGTCGGGTCCGGACTACAAGGGCCCGCTCAATTGCGTGCGTGAGACCAGGCCGGAGATCGCGGCCTGCAACGCCGGCTCGCTGAATTATCTGAAAGTGAAGGCCGACAACAGCTGGGCGTGGCCGCCGATGCTGTTCGACAATTCGGTCGAAAAGGTCGGCGACTATCTCGACGTGATGAAAGAGGCCGGCACCATTCCCGAATTCGAATGCTTCGATGTCGGCATTGTGCGCTGCGTCGGGATGTACCGGCAGACCGGCATGTATTCGGGGCCGCTGGAGTATAATTTCGTGATGGGCGTTGCCTCGGGCATGCCGGCCGATCCGGAATTGCTGCCGATCCTGTTGAAGCTGAAGGCGCCGGACGCCCACTGGCAGGTCACCGCGATCGGGCGGGCGGAAATCTGGCCGCTGCATCAGCGTTGCGCCGATCTCGGGGGCCATCTGCGCACCGGGCTCGAGGACACTTTTTATCTCGGCGACGGCACCAAGGTGACCTCGAACGGGCAGCTGGTCGAGGCGATCGCGCAATGCGCGCGCAATGCCGGCCGCGCCATCGCGAGCCCGGCGGAAGCGCGGCAGATTTTCGGGACCAGGCACTGAGCCGTCATTCCGGGGCGCGCGTTAGCGCGAACCCGGAATCTCGAGATTCCGGGTTCGACACTTCGTGTCGCCCCGGAATGACGGGAAAAACGAAGGAGCAATCGTCATGACCAATCTCGCAGCCACCGGCGGCGTGCCGGGCCCGGGCCGGATCGGCCGGGTGGCGATCGGCGATCTCCTGAAACGTGCGGCGGCGCGGTTTCCCGACCGCACCGCGCTCATCGACGGCGCGCGGCGGGTCACCTTTACCGAGCTCGAGCGCGACGCCAACCGTTTTGCCAATTACCTGGTGGCGCGGGGCCTGAAACCCGGCGAGAAGATCTCGACCATCTGCAACAATTCGGTCGAGTTCGTCAAAGCGCTATTCGGCATTCACCGCGCCGGCCTCGTCTGGGTACCCATCAACACCATGCTCGGCCCCGCCGACATGGATTTTATTCTTGACCATGCCGAGGTGAAGTTTGCCATCATCGACGACAATCTCTACGGCCAGCCAGATCGGCGCGCGGCGCTGCAAAAGCGCGGCATCGATCTGGTAGCGATCGATCTCGCCGGGACGGCATCTGGCGCGAGCCTCGAAAGTTTCAACGATCTGATAAAAGGCCGATCCGAGATCGAGCCCGACATCGAGATCGACGACCGTGACCTCGCGATGATCATCTATACCTCCGGCACCACGTCGCGGCCGAAGGGCGCGATGCATTGCCATCTTGCCGTGGTCATGGCGGTCATGAGCAATTGCATCGAGATGCAGCTTTCGCGCGACGACGGCATCACCGGGCAATTCCCGCTGTTCCATTGCGCCGGCCACGTGCTGCTGTTGAGCTATCTCTCGGTCGGCGGCCGCATGGCGCTGATGCGCGGCTTCGATCCGGTCGTGTGCATGGAAGCCATCGTGCGCGACAAGCTCACGGTGTTCGTCGGCCTGTCGCTGATGTATCAGGCGATCCTCGATCACCCGCGCCGTCGGGAATTCGATCTTTCGGGCCTGCGAACCTGCATCTACACCATGGCGCCGATGGGTCGCCCGCTGCTGGAGCGCGCCATCGCCGATCTCTGCCTGAATTTTGTGCTCTCCAGCGGCCAGACGGAAATGTATCCGGCTACGACGATGTCGCGGCCCGAAGTGCAGTTGAAGCGCTTCGGCAATTACTGGGGCGAATCGCTGATCGTGAACGAGACGGCGATCATGGACGATGCCGGCAATCTGTTGCCGCGCGGCCAGGCCGGCGAGCTCGTGCATCGGGGGCCCAACGTCATGATGGGCTATTACAAGGATCCGAAGGCGACCGAAGAAGCGCGCAAGTTCGGCTGGCATCACACCGGCGATCTGGCGCTGATCGACGAAAACGGCGAGGTGCTGTTCCTCGACCGCAAGAAGGACATGATCAAGTCCGGCGGCGAGAATGTCGCTTCCGTCAAGATCGAGGAGACGCTGCTGGCCCATCCCGCCGTGCAGAACGCCGCCGTGGTCGGCCTGCCGCATCCGCAATGGGGGGAGGCGGTTTCCGCCTTCGTCAAGCTGAAGCCGGGCGCGAGCGCCGATGAGGCCGGCATCCTGGAGCATTGCCGCAAGAGCCTCGGCGGCTTCCAGGTGCCGAAGCTGGTCAGGATCGTGGACGAGATGCCGATGACCGCGACCGGCAAGTTGCGCAAGGTCGAACTGCGGCAGGCCTTTGCCGACCACTTCGCGAAAGAGCGCGCGTGAGGCTCGTCGCCCCACCACAAACTGTCATTCCGGGGCGCGAAGCGAACCCGGAATCTCGAGATTCCGGGTCTGATCCTTCGGACCATCCCGGAATGACGGAAAACGGGAATGACTGACATCCATGGCCATCATTGAATCGACCATCGCCTCTTCCGGCGCCGCCTACAATGCCAACCGCGACGGCATGCTGGCGCTGATCGCGCGGATGCGGGCGCTGGAGGAGCGGGCGCGTGCGGCGTCGGCCGCGGCCAAGGACCGTTTCCACAAGCGCGGACAGCTGCTGCCGCGCGAGCGGGTGGCGCTGGTGCTCGATCCCGGCGCGCCCTTCATCGAACTCTCCACGCTCGCGGGGTACCGGTTCGATGTTCCCGACGCCGACAAGAGCGTTCCCGGCGGCGGCCTGATCGCCGGCATTGGATTCGTCGCCGGCATCCGCTGCATGATCAGCGCCAATGATTCCGGCATCGATGCCGGCGCGCTGCAGCCCTTCGGTCTCGACAAGACGCTGCGGGTGCAGGAACTGGCGCTGGAGAACAAGCTGCCTTACGTGCAGCTGGTCGAAAGCGCTGGCGCCAATCTGCTGCGCTACCGCGTCGAGGATTTTGTCCGCGGCGGCAACATCTTTCGCAATCTGGCGCGGCTGTCGGCGGCTGGATTGCCGGTGGTGACGGTGACGCATGGCTCCTCGACCGCGGGCGGCGCCTACCAGACGGGACTGTCCGATTACATCGTGATGGTGCGCGGGCGCACGCGCGCGTTTCTCGCCGGTCCGCCGCTGCTGAAGGCCGCCACCGGCGAAATCGCCACCGAAGAAGAACTCGGCGGCGCCGAGATGCACACCTCGATTTCCGGCCTCGGCGATTATCTCGCCGAGGACGACCGCGACGCGCTGCGGATCGCGCGCGACATCATGGCCAATCTGGAATGGGACCGGCCGGAAAGGGGCGAGACCGCGCATCGTCCGCCGCGCCACGATCCGGAGGAACTGCTCGGCATCATGCCGATGGATCACAAACGCCCGGTGGACATGCGCCAGGTGATCGCGCGGATCATCGACGATTCCGATTTTACCGAGTTCGGCACCAATTACGGCCCGGCGACCGTGTGCGGGCATGCCCGTATCGAGGGCCAGGCGATCGGCATCGTCACCAATAACGGCCCGCTCGATCCAGCCGGCGCCAACAAGGCGACGCACTTTATTCAAGCCTGCTGCCAGTCGCGCACGCCGCTGCTGTATCTGAACAACACCACCGGCTACATGGTCGGCAAGGCCTATGAAGAGGCCGGCATGATCAAGCACGGCTCGAAGATGATCCAGGCCGTGACCTCGGCCACCGTGCCGCAGATCACGATCTATTGCGGCGCCTCGTTCGGCGCCGGCAATTACGGCATGTGCGGCCGCGGCTTTCATCCGCGCTTCTGTTTCTCCTGGCCGAACGCCAAGACCGCCGTGATGGGTGGCGAGCAGGCCGCCGAGACCATGGCGATCGTGACCGAGGCCGCCGCGATCCGGCGCGGCAAGCCGATCGAGAAGGAAAAGCTGGAGGCGATGAAGGCGCAGATCACCGGCGTATTCGACGGCCAGATGGATGTGTTCGCGACCAGCGCGCGCGTGCTCGACGACGGCGTGATCGATCCGCGCGATACCCGCGCGATGCTGAGCGAGGTGCTGGCGATCTGCGGCGAGGCTGAGGCGCGCAGCCCCCAGCGGATGCAGTTCTCGGTGGCCCGGCCATGAGAAACGGGTCGATGAAGGCAAGGCCGTTCCAGAAAATCCTGATCGCCAATCGCGGCGAGATCAGTTTGCGGATCATGCGGACCGCGCGCCGGCTCGGCTATGGCGTGGTCGCCGTTTATTCCGACGCCGATCGCGACGCGTTGCACGTGCGCGAGGCGGATGAAGCGGTGCGGATCGGCGAGGCGTTGCCGGCGCAATCCTATCTGAATATCGGCGCGATCATCGCGGCGGCGAAATCGAGCGGCGCCGACGCGGTTCATCCCGGCTATGGCTTTCTCGCCGAGAACGAGGATTTTGCGCAGGCCTGCCGCGATGCGGGGCTGGTGTTCATCGGGCCGTCGCCCGAGGCCATCAAGGCGATGGGCAACAAGGCCGGCGCCAAGGCAATCATGCAGAAGGCGGGCGTGCCCTGCGTGCCCGGCTATCAGGGCGCGGATCAAGGCGACGCCGTGATGCTCGCGGAAGCCAGAAAGATCGGCTTTCCCGTGATGATCAAGGCGGTCGCCGGCGGCGGCGGGCGCGGCATGCGGCTGGTCGCGGACGCGGAATCCTTTCCCGATGCCCTGCGCAGCGCCCGCTCCGAGGCGAAAGCCGCGTTCGGCGACGCCACCGTGATTCTGGAGCGGGCGATCGTCGATCCCCGCCACATCGAAATCCAGGTGTTTGGCGATGCCTTCGGCAACGCGGTCCATCTCGGCGAGCGCGATTGCTCGGTGCAGCGGCGGCACCAGAAACTGATCGAGGAAGCGCCGTCTCCGGCTGTATCGCCGGAATTGCGGATCCGAATGGGCGCGATTGCGGTCACCGCGATCAAGTCGATCGGCTATGAGGGTGCCGGCACCCTGGAATTTCTGCTCGATAGCAGCGGCGAGTTCTATTTCATGGAGATGAACACGCGGCTTCAGGTCGAGCATCCCGTCACCGAGGCGATCACCGGGCTCGACCTGGTCGAACTGCAGTTGCGGGTCGCCGGCGGCGAGCCGCTCGGTGTTAAGCAGGACGACATCAAGTTCTCAGGACATGCCATCGAGGTGCGGCTGTGCTCGGAGGACGCAGCGCACGAGTTCATGCCGCAATCCGGCCGGATGGCGTTGTGGCGGATGCCGGAAGCACTCCGCGTCGAGCACGCGCTGCGCTCGGGGAGTGAAATTCCCCCATTCTACGATTCGATGATCGCCAAGCTGATCAGCCATGGCGCCAGCCGCGGCGAGGCGCGGCGGAAGCTCATTTCCGGTCTCGAACAGACGGCCGCGTTCGGCGTCACCACCAACCAGGCGTTTCTCGCCGCCTGTCTCGCGCATCCCGAATTCGCATCGGGCGACGCGACCACCGCGTTCATCGGCAGGCATCGCGTCGAGTTGCTGGCGCCGCGCAAGGATCCTGCTTCGGAAGCGGCACTGGCCGCGCTGTTGCTTTACGTCACCGACGCTCACGCGCCGCCGTGGCGAAGCGGGCGGTCGCTGGCGACCACGTTCCCGGTTCCCGTCCGCGTCGAGCTCGATCACGGCGTCTATGATCTGGAAGTCGCGCGCGAGCGGGATGGCGGCTATCTCGCAAGCCGCGATGGCGGCGAGCACCGGTTCGAGATCGACGCGCTGGATAGCGACAGCATCCGCTTCCGCAGCAATGGCCTCGCGGAGTCCGCCACCTTCCTCCGCGACGGTGACCGGCTTTATTTGCTGCATCGTGGCGTCACGACGGCCATCCACGATCTCACGCTGGCGGCGCCGGCCGCAGCGGCGGCGACCGGCAGCGACGGCAAGGTGCGCGCCGCAATGAACGGACGCGTCGTGGCCGTGCTGGTCAAGCCCGGCGACCGCGTCGCGGTGGGCCAGCCTGTCATGACGCTGGAAGCCATGAAGATGGAACACGTGCACGCCGCGCCGATCGCGGGAGTGATTGCCGCGATCAATGTCGAGGAAGGCGAGCAGGTCACGACGGGCAAGATCGTGGTGGAGATCGAAGCTGAGGCGGCGTAGGGCCTTCACTTCGTCATTGCGAGGAGCGAAGCGACGAAGCAATCCACCTCTCCGTTTGCCGCGCGATGGATTGCTTCGCTTCGCTCGCAATGACGAATTAGGCAGCGTGATAAAATCTACGTCGTCCCGGCTTTCGCCCGGACGACGATGGAGTTTACGCCTTCCGTCCCGTGCCCTCGTTGAGGAAACACGCCACCTGATGCTGGCCGCCGACATCGGCCAACTCCGGCCGTTCCACCTTGCACCGCTCCATCGCATAACGGCAGCGGGTGTGGAAGGCGCAGCCAGATGGGGGATTGATCGGGCTCGGCACGTCGCCGTCGAGCAGCGGCACCAGGCGTTTTGCCCTGGGATCGGCGACGGGCACGGAAGCCAGCAGCGCCTGCGTGTAGGGATGCCTTGGATTGGCGAACAGCGCGGTCTTGTCCGCGATCTCGACGATGCGCCCGAGATACATCACGGCGACGCGGTGGCTGATATGGGCGACGACGGCGAGATCGTGCGCGATGAAGAGATAGGAAAAGTCATGCTTGCGCTGCAGGTCGATCAAGAGATTGATCACCTGGGCCTGGATCGACACGTCGAGCGCCGAGACCGGTTCGTCGCAGACGATCAGGCTCGGTCCGAGCGACAAAGCCCGCGCAATGCAGATGCGCTGGCGCTGGCCGCCGGAGAATTGGTGCGGATAATTGTTCATCTGATCTGGCCGCAAGCCGACCTGATCGAACAGCTCGGCGACCCGCTCGCGCTTCTTGTCGCCTGAGGCGAGGCCATGCACGGTCAAAGGCTCGCCGACGATATCGCCGGCCGTCATGCGCGGGTTGAGCGAAGCAAACGGGTCCTGGAAGATGATCTGCATCGAGCGCCGGTGCGGGCGCAAGGTCGCCTTGCCGAGATGGGTGATGTCCTCGCCATTCAGCCGGATGCTGCCGCCGGTCGGCTCGACCAGGCGCAAGATGGCGCGCGCGACCGTCGATTTACCGCAGCCGGATTCGCCGACCATGCCCAGCGTCTCGCCGACGCCGAGCGAAAAACTCACGCCGTCCACGGCATGCACGGTGCCGACGGCGCGGCGCAGGATGCCGCTGCGCACCGGATAGTGCTTCTTCAGGTCGGATATTTCGAGCAGCGGCGGCGCGTCGGTCATAACGGCCCCACCAGTTCCGCCGCGCGCCAGCAGGCCGCCAGATGACCGGCGCCCCAGTCATGCAGGGGCGGATATTCCTCCCGACAGCGCGCCACCGCGAGCTGGCAACGCGGCGCGAACGCGCAGCCCTTCGGCAGTTTTGTGAGTGATGGCACCATGCCGGGGATCTCGACCAGCCGCACGTCCGTATTCGCGCCGGGCGACGGCACGGTCGGAATCGAGGCCATCAAGCCGCGGGTGTAGGGGTGTCGCGGGTTGGCGAACAGGGTTTCGACATCGGTCTCCTCGACCTTCTTGCCGGCATACATCACGATCACGCGCTGCGCGGTCTGCGCGACCACGCCGAGGTCGTGGGTGATCAGGATCAACCCCATGCCGAGCTGCTTCTGCAGGTCGAGCACCAGCGCCAGGATTTGCGCCTGGATCGTGACATCGAGCGCGGTGGTCGGCTCGTCGGCGATCAACAGCGCCGGGCGGCAGGCCAGCGCCATCGCGATCATCGCGCGCTGGCGCATGCCGCCGGAAAGCTGGTGTGGATATTCGATCGCCCGACGTTCGGGTTCGGGAATCCGGACGAGGCGCAGCATCTTGACGGCCTGCTCCCAGGCCTCCTTGTTCGTCATTGGCTGATGCAGCCGCACCGCCTCGGTGATCTGGTCGCCGATCCGCATCACCGGGTTGAGCGAGGTCATCGGCTCCTGGAAGATCATGGAAATGCGATTGCCTCGCACTTTGCGCATCTCGTCTTCGTCGAGCCTGAGGAGATCCGAGCCTTCCAGCGTGATCGAGCCGCCGACGATCCGGCCTGGCGGATCCGGCACCAGACGCATGATCGAAAGCGCGGTCACGCTCTTGCCGCAGCCGGATTCGCCGACGATCGCCAGCGTCTCGCCGCGACGGACATGGAATGAAACGTCGTCGACCGCCCTGAACAGCCCCGAATTGGTGAAGAAAACCGTCTGCAGGTTCTTCACGTCGAGAACCCTGTCGTCCGCTTCTGCCTTGTCCATCAGCCGCGCTGCCTCGGATCGAGGATGTCGCGCAAAGCGTCACCGAACAGATTGGTTCCGAACACGGCGAGGCTGATGGCGATGCCGGGGAAGATCACGAGCCACGGCGCGGTGCGGACATATTCCGCCGCCGATTCCGACAGCATCCGGCCCCAGGACGGATAGGGTTCGGGAATGCCGAGACCGAGAAACGACAGCGAGGCTTCGGTGAGAATGGTGGAGCCGAGTTGCGCCGTGGCCAGCACGATCAGCGGCGCCAGCGTATTGGGCAGGACGTGCCGCAGCGCGATCCGTGTCTCGCTCATGCCGATCGACTTGGCGGCCTCGACGAAAGGCAGCTCGCGCAGCGCCAGCGTATTGGCGCGGATGACGCGGGCGACCGTCGGAATCAAGGGAATGGCGATCGCGATGATGACGTTGGGAAGCGTCGGCCCCAGCGCCGCCGTCATGATCAAAGCGAGCACCAGTAGCGGCAGGGCCTGCAAGATATCGGTCACGCGCTGGAACACCAGATCGACCCAGCCGGAGAGATATCCCGAGGCGAGCCCAATGCTGACGCCGAACAGCGAACCGAGCGCGGTCGAGCCGATGCCGACGGCGAGCGAAATCCGCGCGCCGTGGATGATGCGGCTCCAGACGTCGCGGCCGAAGGAATCGGTCCCCATCCAGTGCCGCATGTCGGGATGGGCGAGCGCATGCGCGGAATCGACAGTGAGCGGATCGTAGCGGCAGATCAGATCGGCGAACGCGGCGGCCCAAACGAACAGCACCATGAAGAACAGCCCGACCGTGCCCAGCATATGGCGCTGCGCGAGGAAGGTGAGCCTGCGCCAGCCCTGCGTCGAGTTGGCACCGGCGCGTCGCAGTTCGTTATCGAAATTGATCGCGGCCAAATCGGCTCCTAATCCGTGTATCTGATCCTGGGGTCGACCAGCGCGTAGAGCATGTCGACCGTGAAGTTGGCGAGCACGACGACCACCGCGATCAGCATCACCAGGTTCTGCACGATCGGGTAGTCGCGCCAGCGGATCGCCTCGACCAGGAAGCGGGCAACGCCGGGGATATTGAAGACGGTTTCGGTGACGATCAGGCCGCCGATCAGGAACGCCGCCTCGATGCCGATCACGGTGATGACGGGCAGGATGGCGTTCTTCAGCGCGTGGCGATAATTGACGGAGGCTTCCGACGCTCCCTTGGCACGCGCGGTGCGGATATAGTCCTGCCGCAGGATCTCCAGCATCGAGGAGCGCGTGATCCGCATCGTCAGCGCGGCGCTGCGAAAGCCGACCGCCATCGCCGGAATGCAATAGATCGCGATCGCCTCGGTCCAGGTTTTCGGGTTCGGATTGAACAGTGGCATGGTTCCGAACATCGCAACCGAGGCCATCAGGATCAGAAGGCCGAGCCAGAAGGCGGGCAGCGACAGCCCGCTCAGGCTGACGACGCGCAGGAAATAATCGAGCCGCGTGCCCTGCTTGACCGCGCTGATGACGCCCAGAGGAATCCCGATCGAAGCCGAGAACATCAGCGCGAGACCGGCGAGCCGGGCCGTGATCGGAATCCGCGGCAGGATCTCGTCGAGCGCCGGCTTCTCGGAGACAAAGGAATAGCCGAGGTCGCCGTGCAGGAGTCCGCCGATCCAGTGCAGATATTGCATGACGATCGGCTGATCGAGCCCGAGTTCGCGCTCCAGATTGGCCTTGTCGGCCGGGTCGACATAGCCGGCGGCGGCGAACAGGATGTCGACGATGTTGCCGGGCACGATGCGCAGCAGCACGAAGATGATGACCGAGATCCCGAACAGGGTCACGAGCATCAATACGAGGCGCCGCACGATATAAGCAAACACCTGGCTGCTCTCCGTTTACCCGCTGGATCGCTTCGAGGTGGACCTTATTTATCCAGCCACACGTCCTCGTAGCGATAGCCGTTGTAGGAGCTGTTCACCATCACGGTGATGCCCTTCACATAGGGCTGCCAGCAGGTGCCGGCGCGGCCGTGGAAGATGATCGGCCGTGCGACGTCCTCCTGCAGCTTCTTGTCGATGTCCCAGACCAGCTTCTTGCGCTTGGCGAGGTCGGTTTCCTGGGATTCCTCGTCGAACAGCTTCTCGATCTGCTTGTTGCAGTAATTGGTGTAGTTCCGTTCCGAGCCGCAGGAGTAATTCTCGTAGAACGACTGGTCGGGATCGTCGACCGCATTGCCGGTGAGGTTGAGGCCGAGCGCATAATCCTTGCGCGCGACCTTCGGGAACCAGTTGGCGGTTTCGACGACGTCGAGCTCGCCGTCGATATAGATGCTCTTGAGCTGATCGATCAGGATGACGGCGGGATCGCGATAAACCGGAATGTTGCGGGTCGAGATCTTGACCGCGAGGTGCTTGTCCGGGCCGTAGCCCGCCTTCTGCATCAGCTTGCGCGCCTCCTCCCGGTTGGCGTTCACGTCGGGGCCGTAACCCGGGATCGTCTCCAGCATTTCCTTCGGCATCGCCCACAGCCCCGCCGGCGCCGGCAGCATGGTGCCGCCGATATCGGCCTGGCCGTCGTACAGGATCGAGACAAAGGCCTTGCGGTCGAGTGCCAGCGCCATCGCACGGCGGATATCTAGATTGTCGAACGGCGGCGCCGACGAGTTGACGATGATGTTGGTGCTGACGTTGATCGGTGCGACCACGCATACCGCGTTCGGCGCCTGGGTCTTGACGTCCTTGAGCAGCGGGATCGACACCTCGGTCGGGAACGTCATGTCGAACTTGCCGGCGATGAACGCGAGAATCGCGGTCGAGCGGTTCGGAATGATGGTGAACTCGATGCCGTCGAGGTGGGGCAGGCCTTTTTTGAAGTAATCGGGGTTGCGGGTGAGTTTGATCGATTCGTTGGCCTTGAACTCGACGAACTTGAACGGGCCGGTGCCGATCGGATGGGTGCGCATGTCCGCAGGCGATACATGGCAGGGATAGACCGGCGTATAGCCGGAGGCGAGCATCGCCAGTAGCGCCGGCTGCGGCCGCTTAAGGTTGAACGCGACCTCGAAGTCGCCATTGGTGGTGACATCGTTGACGAACTCGTACCAGGCCTTGCGCGGGTTCTGGCGGAGCTTCTGCGGCGATTTGCCCATCAGCATGTCGAAGGTGCATTTGACGTCGGCCGAGGTGAACGGCTTGCCGTCGTGCCACTTGACGCCCTGGTGCAGTTTGAAGGTGAGCGTCTTGTGGTCGCCGCTCCAGGCCCAGCTGTCGGCCAGGTCCGGAACGATCGAGTCCATGCTGTTTTGCGCCACGTCCTGCTTGTAGATGACGAGGTTGTTGAACACCGGCATGAAGGGAACGTTGACCGAATAGGTCGCGCCCTCGTGGATCGAGGCGCTGCCGGGGCTGTCGCGGTGGTAGATTCGCAGGATACCCCCCTGCTTGGGTTCGGCCGCGAGCGCGATCGACGAGACCGCCAGCAAAGATAACGCCGCCGCAACGGCAAGCGTCCGCACGCCCCGCATGGTTCCCTCCCTCGATATGTTTTGGCCTCATGGCGGGCCAATTTATCGAACGATAGCATGGCGGGGGGGCCGCGCAACACGTGAAGGCTGTATCCGCATTGGCAATTCGGCCTAATGCGGTGCCATGCGGCGGAAGGGCGCAGCCGTATAGGCGGCAAATTCGCCACACTTCCGGCCTTGTCCCGCGCTTTTCGGATTCGCGCGGCGCGCGCCGCCCCACCACGGATGCCTCCGCCAGCCTCCGCAGCCCCGTGAAGCCGTCAGACTTCCAGCTTGTCGCCGCCCTTGAGATGGAGAATCTCGCGCGCCTCGTCCGAGGTCGCGACCTCAAGGCCAAGACCCTCGATGATCTTGCGCGCGAGCGTCACCTGCTCGGCGTTCGATGCCGCCATGCGGCCGGGCGCGGCCCACAGCGAATCTTCCAATCCGACGCGGACATTGCCGCCCATCGCCGCCGCCATCGCCGCGATCGGCAGCTGATTGCGTCCCGCGCCCAGCACCGACCACACCATCTTGTCGCCGAACAGGCGGTCGGCGGTGCGCTTCATGTGCAGCACGTCCTCGGGATGCGCGCCGGTGCCGCCCTGCAGGCCGAACACGGTCTGCACGAACAGCGGCGGCTTCACCATGCCCTGCTCGAGGAAGTAGTTCAGATTATAGAGATGCGCGGTGTCGTAGCATTCGAACTCGAAGCGCGTGCCGGTCTCCGACAGCGTCTTCAGGACGTATTCGATGTCCTGGAAGGTGTTGCGGAACACGATGTCCTTGTTCTGCAGGTGCTTGAGCTCCCAGTCGTGCTCGAATTTCTTGAAACGGTTGAGCATGCCGAAGAAGGCGAAATTCATCGAGCCCATGTTGAGGGATGCGACTTCCGGCTTGTAGACCGCTGCGGGACGGACGCGCTCGTCCACCGTCATGGTCGGCGCGCCGCCGGTGGTGAGATTGATCACGCAGTTCGAGCGCTGTTTTATGATCTTCAGGAACGGCGCGAAGGCTTCGGGGCTCTGGTCGGGCTGGCCGGTCTTCGGATTGCGCGCGTGCAGATGCACGATGGCAGCCCCGGCTTCGGCGGCGTCGACCGCGGCGTCGGCGATTTCCTGCGGCGTCACCGGCAGCGCCTTCGACATCGAGGGGGTGTGGATCGCGCCGGTCACGGCGCAGGTGATGATGACTTTGCGGCTCATGTTTTGCTCACTTTCTTACAGACGTCGATGCTTCATGATTTGTTGTTCTGGGAGGCCTTGTGCGCGGCCAGCGCCGCGAGGCGCTCGTTGCGCCGCTGCGTCAGGCCGGCGATGCGTTCCGGCGTCGGCTGATGCGGCCACGCCGCGATCACCCGGTCCACGTTCGGGCTTTGATACACTTCCGGGCCTGCGGCGGCCGAAGCAAGCTCCTTGTAGAAGCCGGTGTAACGCGCGCAATAATCGGGAATGCCGCCGGGCGCGTTGAGTTCGATGGTTTCGAACGGTCCGAGGAACGACCAGCGCAAGCCGAGCCCGTCCTTCACGGTGTGATCGAGGTCTTCGGCCGAAATAAAACCTTCGCCGACCAGGCGAAACGCTTCGGCGAGCAATGCGCCCTGCAGCCGATTCAAGACAAACCCGTTGATCTCGCGGCTGATAGTGACCGGCACCTGTCCGATCTCGCGATAGATGGTTCGCGCCCGCTCGATCGCCTCGGGCGATGTCCACGGCGCGCCGCACAGTTCGACCAGCGGCACCAGATGCGGCGGATTGACGGGATGGCCGACCAGGCAGCGCGCGCGGCCCGGCAGCGCTTCGGTGAAGCGCGAGGCCACGATGGCCGAGGTCGAGGACACCAGCAGCGCGCCGGGCGGCGCCAGCCGGTCGAGCTGGGCGAAGATCGCGAGCTTGTCCTCGATCTTTTCGGGCCCGTTCTCCTGGACGAATTCGACGTCGAGCACGGCCTCCTGCAGGCTTGCCGCGGCCGAGACCCGCATCATCGCGCCATCGGGGTCGGCGGCGAGGCCGTGACGCGCCAGCGCGTGCAATTCATCGCGGATCAGCCGCGGCGCGGCCTTCAGCGTCGGGATGTGCGGATCGGTCAGCCGCACGTTCCACCCGGCGCGAGCGAAGATCGCGGCCCAGGCGCGTCCGATCAGACCGGCGCCGACGATGGCGACGTTGCGTTCAGTGCTTGCCATTTCGCTTCTCGTAACTCCCTTACAGCCAGAGCACCTTGCGGCGCAGATCGAGATCGTCCCGCAACGCCTTGGATGGCCCCTCGTGGATTACCCGGCCACGTTCCAGCGCCACCGTGGTATCCGACAAGGCCAGCGCCAGGTCGAGATTGTGATCGACGATGATGATGGCGATTTCCTTGCGCAGGCGGTCGAAGGTCTCGAATAATTGCTC
>JBGPSI010000084.1:0-19317 GCA_041490045.1 Bradyrhizobium sp. | reverse complement strand
GCGCAGTTTGGCAACGAGCTCCTCGCCATAGGCGAGCTCGGAGACCTGACGGCAGCCGTGCACCAGCACGATGCTCTCGAACTTGTCGTAGACGTCCGGATCCTTGATCAGGCTGGCGAACGGCGCGAGCCCCGTCCCGGTCGACAGCAGCAAGAGGCGCTTGCCCGGAATCAGATTGTCGGCGATCAGGGTGCCGGTCGCCTTGCGGCCGACCAAGATGGTGTCGCCTTCCCTGATCTTCTGCAGCCGCGAGGTCAGCGGCCCGTCGGCGACCTTGATCGAGAAGAACTCCAGCTCGTCCTCGTGATTGGCGCTCGCCATCGAGTAGGCGCGCAACAGCGGGCGGCCGTCGACTTCGAGCCCGATCATGGCGAACTGCCCGTTGAGGAATCGAAAGCTCGAATTGCGGGTGGCGCGGAAGCTGAAAAGCGTGTCGGTCCAGTGGTGGACGGAAAGAACTTTCTCTCTATGGAATGCGCTCATGTGTTTTGGTTTTTCCGATTGGCCTGATGTAGAACGAACGAGTTTTCTTCAAGTATTCCTGGCCCCGAAAGAGGCCAAAAACCCCTGCAGCGATTGAGGATTTGACGTTTCACCTACGCCAATATCAGAGATAGTCAACCGCCGCTGACGCGCAATTGAGGGGTGAGATGCGACTAGGTTTATTCCGCAAAAAGGGCGCAAAATATCTTGATCGCGCGGCGGGGCTGCGCGCAATTAACTTGCTGAAATCAGCATCTTGCGGGCAATAAATTGCTCTGGCCCGGTTTCAGCGCAACAGTGCCATCCGCCTTTGCGGCAACTGAACGGTTTCATGATGCTTAACAGCCAGCGAATATTCGTGGATGCAGTGAAGAGATATTGTGCCGCTCGGGGCATCGGGATCGAAATCAGATCCCAGGGCTGGGTCATCATCATGCAGCGCGACGCGAAGCGGCATCTCGCCTTCGGCTACGATGTCGGATTGAACAGCGCGGTGGCGCACCGGATCGCGAACGACAAGGCCGCCGCCGCCGAAGTGCTGCAGGCATGCGGTGTCGCTTGCGTACCGCATACGCTGTTCCTGAGCCCGGAGATGAACGAATACATTCCGCCGCAGCGCGCATGGGAGGGGATGCTGGCGCTGCTGCGGGAAAATCCTGACGGCATCGTCGTCAAGCCCAACGAGGGCACCAGCGGCGATTCCGTCTTCAAGGTATCGAGCGAGACCGACCTCGAGCTTGCCGTGCACCGGATCTTTTCTTCCAGCCTCGGTCTTGCAGTTTCGCCTTACCTGGAAATCGAAAACGAGGTCCGCGTGGTGCTGCTCGATCATCATCCGCTGGTCGTTTACGGCAAAAACCGTCCTGCGGTCACGGGCGACGGCAAGCATTCGCTGCTGGAGCTGGCGTTGGCGGCGACGCCAACTGAGCGGCGGTCGACGGTGTTGCTGGGAATGCTCCGCGATCTCGATCGCACAGCGCTCGACGCGATCGTGCCGGCGGGCCAGCGACGCGTGCTGAACTGGCGGCATAATCTCGACTCAGGCGCGCAGCCGGAACTGTTGGAGCATGGCAAAGTCAGGGAAGCCTGCGTCGAGATCGCGGTGCAGGCGGCAAGCGCGATCGGGATACGGTTCGGATCGATCGACGTCGTGCAGGTCGGCGGCGCCCTGAAGATCCTCGAGATCAATTCGGGGGTGATGATGGAAGCGCTGAGCCGGCAGCATCCGGAGCTGGTTTACGCGGCCTACCGCGCCGCGCTGGACAAGGTGTTTTGCCAGATGTCGTCCCCGCCTTGAGCCGGACGCGGACAGTTGAGCCGCGCTAACGACTTGTGCCCTCGGTGTCGTTGAACAACACCAGCGCCCCATCACGATGCGCCGAGCGCCATCGAAGCCGGCGCAACACGGTTGGAAATTTCAGGCGGATTTGCCCGAATGTTCCGGTTGTGGAATGTGCGCTGGCCGACTAGCGTTCCCGCGCGATGCACGATGTGTGCCGTTTGCGCATTCCTCCGCAGCGGCTGCATCAAGAACAGCCAGCTTGGGAGCAAATGCCATGAGCGACAGCGTCAATCGTCAGGTCCTGCTGGTGGAGAAGCCGGCCGGCAAACTCGGGCCGGAGCATTTCAAGATGTCGGAGGCGCCGATCCCCGAGCCAAAGGACGGCGAGGCCCTGCTGCGGGTGCGCTATATTTCGCTCGATGCGGCCAACCGCGCCTGGATGCACGGCGCGACCTATCGCGCGGCGGTCGAGGCCAACACCGTGATGGCCGGCGGCGGCATCGCCGAGGTCGTGTCGTCGAAAGCGCCGGGGCTTGCGCCCGGCGATATCGTGTTCGGCGATACCGGCTGGCAGAATTACGCTGTCGTCCCGGCAAAACATCTGACCAAAATGCCGAAGCTCGAACCGATGACGCACCTGTTAAGCGTCTACGGCATCGCCGGGCTGACCGCCTATTTCGGGCTGCTCGACATCGGCAAGCCGAAGGCCGGCGAGACCGTCGTGGTCTCGGCCGCCGCCGGCTCGGTGGGCTCGATCGTCGGCCAGATCGCGAAGATCAAGGGCTGCCGCGTCGTCGGCATCGCCGGCGGCAAGGACAAATGCCACTGGCTGACGAGCGAACTCGGTTTCGACGCCGCGGTCGACTACAAGGACGGCGCGGTGTTCAAGGCGCTCAAGGCGGCCGCGCCAGGCGGCATCGATGTCTACTTCGACAATGTCGGCGGGGACATTCTAGAAGCCTGCCTCGCGCAGATGAACAACCACGGCCGCATCGCCTGCTGCGGCGCGATCTCGCAATATGACGGCGTGCCGTCGGCGCATGGGCCGCGCGGCGTGCCCGGCCTGATCGTGGTGAAACGCCTGATCATGCAGGGCTTCATCGTGATGGACTACATGGACCAGCGCGATCAGGCCTTGAAGGACCTGCAGTCCTGGGTCGCCTCCGGGAAATTGAAAGTCCAGGAAGACATCATCAGCGGGCTGGAGAACACGCCGAAGGCCCTGATCGGACTACTGGCCGGCGAGAATCGCGGCAAGCGCATGATCAAGGTGTGACGCAACGGGATCGGGCGCGAGCAAGGGATTGGCAACGGCGCTTCTTTGCGCCGTGCCTGCCTTCCGGCACTGACTGTCGCCTAATGGCGACGCCTCGTGGGACCGCTGCGGTTGACCGATGGAGCGGGATGGTAATAGGGGTTCAGGATGCAGGACCCTCCGATGCCGGACGCCGTGGCCCGGCACTGACCGAGATCCGTATAATCGCAATGCAGCGCCCTGCTGTCGTACCCGCCGGCCATGCAGACGGGATAGTCCGCTGCCGCCGGCGGCGCGGCGGCAAGAACGAATATCGGCGTGGAAAGTGCTGCAAGGCCAAGAAGATGCCAGCGCATTTCGTGTCTCCGTTCTGACGGTCGCGCCGCGGCTATTGTGTCCGCACGGACGCGGCCCGTGGCAGCGAGCCCGCGGGAGTATCAGCAACGGGAACCCCGGCAAGTCAGGACTATTCCCTCGCACGCAAGATTCCGCGCGGGCGTCATCTGCACAAGGGCTTGCTGGCGGGCGGAATGATCCGCCGCTCAGGATCCGGCCGGCGAGATCGTTGGCGCGTCGGACGTCCGGCGCTTTCGCTCCGCCAGCCAGTTCTCGAACCGCTGCACCACGACAAAGAATGTCGGAACGAACAGCACGGCGAGGCAGGTCGAAGCGATCATGCCCGAAAACACGGTG
This sequence comes from Bradyrhizobium sp., assembly GCA_041490045.1. Classification (GTDB taxonomy): domain Bacteria; phylum Pseudomonadota; class Alphaproteobacteria; order Rhizobiales; family Xanthobacteraceae; genus Bradyrhizobium. The sequence goes on along the minus strand of JBGPSI010000084.1, from coordinate 15,604 downwards.
ATGCCGATCGACTTGCGGGCGCTGGCGCCGGCGCCGGTCGCGATCACCAGCGGCACCACGCCGAGAATGAAGGCGAACGACGTCATCAGGATCGGCCGGAACCGCGCCCGCGCCGCCTCGACCGCCGATTCCACCAGCGGCTTGCCGTCGCGGACGTGCAGCTCGAGGGCGACCTCGACGATGAGAATGGCGTTCTTCGCCGACAGCGCGATCAGCAGGATGATGCCGATCTGGGTGTAGAGATTGTTCTCGATCCGCAAAGCCGTGAGCACGATCATCGGGCCGAGCAGCGACAGCGGCACGGCGAGGATCACCGAGATCGGCGCGTACCAGCTTTCATATTGTCCGGCCAGCACGAGGTAGACGAGCAGCAGCGCGAGGCCGAACACGTAGTAGATCTGGTTGCTGACCACCTTTTCCTGGTACGACATCGCCGTCCACTCATAGCCGGCGCCCTGCGGCAGGGTCTTGGCCGCGATTTCCTCCATCAGCGCCATCGACTGGCCGGAACTGTAGCCCGTGGCCGGCAGGCCGATGACGGTCGCCGACGGATAGAGATTATAAAGGCTGATCAGCGACGGCCCGACCGAGGGCGTGATCCTGGCCACCGTGCCGATCGGGATCATGTCGCCCTGCTGGTTCCGCACCGTCAGGTTTTCGATGTCGCGCGTGGTCAGGCGAAACTGGGCGTCCGCCTGGGCATAGACCTGGAAGGTGCGGCCGTATCTCGTGAACTGGTTGACGAAGCTGGCGCCGAGATAAGAGGACAGCGTCGAAAAGACCTGGTCGGTTGTGACGTGCAGCGTCTGAGTCTTGATACGATCCACCTCGACGTCGAACTGCGGCACCATCGAGCGGAACGACGAACTGACGCGCTGTAGGGCGCTTTGCGTCTGCGCGTTGGCGGCCACCGCGTCGGTGATGGCCTGCAGCTTGCCATAGTCGGCATTGCCGTCGCGCAGTTGGACCTGCATGGAGAATCCGGCGGCATTGCCGATGCCCTGGATCGGCGGCGGCGGGATCACCAGGATCCGCGCTTCCGCGATCGCCGCGAGCTTCTGGTTCAGTCCAACCACCAGCGAGCGCAGATCCTCGCCGGGACCCCGCGCGCTCCAGTCCTTCAGAACCAGATAGGCGACCCCGGCATTGGCGAGGCTCGAACTGCTGTCGAGCGCCGAGATGCCGGCGATGCTGACGACCTGTTCCACACCCGGCACCTTGGCGGCCATTTCGCTGACCTGCTCGAGCACGCGCTGGGTGCGCTCGAGCGCCGCGCCGTCGGGTAATTGCACCGCAGCGAGCAGATAGCCCTGGTCCTCGATCGGAATGAAGCCGGTCGGCACCCGCGACAGGCCGTAGCCCGCGATGCCGATCAGAATCAAGGCCGATATGACGGAAAGGTTGCTGTGCGCGGCGAGGTTGCCGATCAACCGCGCATAGCCCCGCTCGAGCCGGTCGTAAACCGCGTTGAAGCCGCGATAGAAAAAGTTGCGCTGCTCCGGCGGCACCGGCCGGCGCAGCCACAGCGCGCATTGCGTCGGCTTCAGCGTCGCGGCGTTGACGGCGCTGAGAAGCGCAGTCGCGGCGATTACCAGCGCGAACTGCGCGTACATGCGCCCGGTCAGGCCCGGCAGGAAGGCCGCCGGGAGAAACACCGAGATCAGCACCAGCGTAATGCCGATGATCGGCGCGAACAGCGCGTCCATCGCGCTGATCGCGGCGTCATGGCCCGACATGCCCTTTTCGATATTATGCGCGGCGCCCTCGACCACGACGATGGCGTCGTCCACCACGATGCCGATCGCCAGCACGATCGCAAACAGCGTCGACAGGTTGATGGTGAAGCCGAGCGCCGCCATCGCCGCGAACGCGCCGATGATGGTGACCGGCACCGTGGTCGCCGGCACCAGCATCGCGCGCCAGTCCTGCAGGAACACCAGGATCACCACGAGCACGAGCAGGCCCGCCTCGATCAGCGTCTTGTAGACCTCGGCGATCGAGGCCGCGACGAATTTGGTGGTGTCGAACGGCGCATCGTATTTGACGTCCTGCGGGAACTGCGCCGCAAGCTCCGCCATCTTCTTCTGGACCGCTTTCTCCACCTCGAGCGCGTTGGCGCCGGGCGACTGGAACACGCCGATGCCGGTGGCCGGCTTGTTGTTGAGGGAGAATATCTGGCTGTAGGTCTGCGCGCCCAATTCGACCGAGCCGACATCGCGCACGCGGGTGACGTCGCCGGTGTTGCCGGTCTTGACGATGATATTCTCGAATTGATCCTTGTCGTTGAACCGGCCATTGACGTTCAGCGTGTACTGGAACGCCTGCCCCGGCGGCGCCGGCGGCGCACCGACCTGCCCCGCGGTCACCTGCTGGCTCTGCTGCTGGATCGCCTGGATGACGTCCTGCGGCATCAGCCCGCGCACCTGCAGCTTGTTCGGGTCGAGCCAGATCCGCATCGAATACTGACCGGCGCCGAACACCGTCACATTGCCGACGCCGGGCAGGCGCGACAGCTCGTCGCGCAGATTGATGGTGGCGTAGTTGCTGAGGAACAGGCTGTCATAGGTCGAATTCGGCGACGTCAGCGTCACGAACAGCAGGATCGACGTCGACTTCTTCTGCACCGTCACGCCCTGGTTCTGCACCGCCTGAGGCAGCTGCGACAGCGCGCTCGAGACCCGGTTCTGCACCAGCACCTGCGCGAAGTTGAGGTCGGTGCCGATCTTGAACGTCACCGTGAGCGTATAGGTGCCGTCGGCGGCGCTAAAGGACTGCATGTAGAGCATGTCCTCGACGCCATTGACCTGCTGCTCGATCGGCAGCGCCACGGTGTCGATCACGGTCTTGGCGGATGCGCCGGGATAGCGCGTCGTCACCTGCACCGTCGGCGGCACCACGTCGGGGTATTGCGCGACCGCCAGGCCGAACAGAGCCACGCCGCCGATCAGGATCATCAGGATGGCGATGACGTTGGAGAGGACCGGCCGCTCGATGAAGAATTTTGAAATCATGGCCGGTCCTATTTGGCCGATGCAGGCGGTGCGTCGAGCTTCTGCAACTGCGGATCGACCTTCTGGCCGGGGATCGCGCGCAACAGCCCGGCGACGACGACGCGGTCGTCGGGCTTCAAGCCGCTGTCGATGACGCGCAGCTCGCCCTCGACCGGTCCGGCCTGGACCTCGCGCTGCTCGACGACATCGTCCTTGTTCACCACCAGCACGTAGCGGCCGGCCTGATCGCTGCCCAGGGCGACATCGGGAACGAGCAGCGCGTCCTTCTGCTCCTCGAGCGGTACGCGGACGCGAACGAAATAGCCGGGCAACAGGATGCGGTCGGCGTTCGGCAGGATGCCGCGCACCGCGAGCGTACCGGTCGACTGGGTGATGGTCGGCGCTGCGTAGTCGAGCTTGCCCTTGTGCGGGTAACCGTCTTCGGTCTGCAGCCCAACCTCGATCGGGGTTTGCTTGAGATCGCTCGCTGTCAATCCCTTGCGCGCCGCCTCGGCGCGGATGCGCAGCACCTGTTGTTCGTTGACGTTGAAGTTCACGTAGATCGGATCGTACTGCACGATGGTGGCGAGCTGGGTCGGCGACGCCACGCCGACGAGTTCACCGACCGAGACGAGATGCGCGCTGACGATGCCGTCGAACGGTGCCACCACATTGGTATAGCCGTAGTTGACCGCGGCGATTTTGGTATTGGCCTGCGCCTGCTGCAGGTTGGCTTGCGCGTTGTCGCGCGTGGCGGTGGATGTATCCAGCGTCGCCTGCGAGACGGCTTGTCTGGCGACCAGATCCGCCTGGCGCTTGTAGTCGGCTTCGGCCTGCTTCAGCGAGGCCTGTGCGCCGGCCTCCGCCGCCTGCGCCTGCTCGAGCTTGAACTTGTAGGTGTCGGGCTCGATGGTGAACAGCGTCGTGCCCGCCTTCACGAAATCGCCGTCCTTGTAATTGATCGACTGCAGCACGCCCTGCACCCGCGCGACGAGATCGACGGAGTTGATCGGCGCGGTATTGCCGGTGGCCTCGAGAAAACGCGTCACCGCGCGCTGCAGCGGAACGGCGACGTCGACCCTGGGCGGCGGCGGCGGCACAAAGCTATTCTGCTCGCAGGCACTCAATGCGGCGTACGCGAATATGACGAAAGCAATACGGGATGCCGTGGCGGCGCCATGTCTCATGCGGCTGTTCATTTCGCCTTCATTTGGCTCGATGCATGCTGGCGAATGGCCTGGTTTCATTCCCGTGCCTCGATTCATTTTGCGACTGCGAAGGTTTTTGCAACGGAAGGCTTTCGCTACAAATGAATAGCAACAATCCGCTTGCAGTGGAACTCGAAAGCGAAAATGATGCGGCTTGCGAGAAATTTGCCTCCAACCTTTTCGTCACTCACTTCGATTTGAAGCGGCGGCTACGGCCGCGCAACGATAAGGATTTCTTCAAATGATCAACACGTTGACACGTAACGCCACGATTTTTGCGTCGATGGCGACTGTCATGTTCGCGGCTTCCGCACCGGCATTTTCGCAGGCCCCTACCGACGCGCAGCGCAGCGCCATCAGGTCGCAGTGCCGCTCGGATTACGTGGCCCATTGCTCCAGCGTGCCGCCGGGCGGCGAAGCGTCGCTGCAATGCCTGCAGAAGAACATGGCGAGCCTTTCCGCCGCATGCCAGGGCGCGGTGCGCGCGGTTGAACCGCTGGCCGCGCCGAAGGCCGAGTCCGCGCCACCGAAGACAGAGCCTGCCGCAGAGCCCAAGACGGAATCGGCCGCGGTCCCCAAGGCCGAGCCTGCGCCGGCTGCCGCCGCCAAGCCAGCCGAGGCAGCGCCCGCGCCCAAGGCGGCGGAAACTACAGCTCCCGCTGCGGCTCCCAAGACTTCGACTCCCGCGGCTGCGGCTCCCAAGGCTGCAGCAAGCACCAGTGTTAGGAAGCCAAGCAGCGCGCAGATTGCCGCGATCCGCAGCTCATGCCGCGCCGACTATCCAAAAGTCTGCGCCGGCGTGCCGACCGGCGGCGAAGCGGCGCTGAGCTGCCTGGATAGGAACAAGACCAAAGTCTCGGCCTCCTGCCAGCAGGCCCTGAACGCGGCGAGCGGCGGCGGCGCGGCGCCCGCAACGGGCGGCGCAGCCGCGACAGCCGCCGCTCCCGCGGCAGCGCCGGCCGCTGCGCCGGCGCCGGTGCTCGTGCTCCGGCCGATGCGGCCGCGCGAGGAGCTGTTCGTGCTGCGGTCGGCCTGCGGCGGTGACGTGCGCGCGCTGTGCGGCGGCATTCCTCCCGGCGGCGGTCGCATCATCCAATGTCTGGCGAGCCAGGCCGCCTCGATTTCCCCGGCGTGCAAGGAAGTCCTTGGCCAGTTCGCCGCGCGATAGATCGATCGGCGCGACGGTTCAGGGCGGTCCGCATCGCTTCACGGGCCGCCTCTATTCGCCGCGAAACGCGAGGATCAGCTGCACCAGCCGCACCGACAAAGCGATATAGCAGAACGACATCAGGACCTGGTATGCGGCATGCCAATTCAGCTTCGCAAGCTTGTAGAAGCCGTCGAGGAAATTCAGCAAGAGTAGAACGATACCGAACAGCTCGACGCCGCGGCCCACAAGGCCATGCCGCAAATAGCCGAACAGAACGATGGCCGGCTCGTCGCTCGAGACATGTGCGCCTGCCGATATGATCAGGGTCGCGATCACCATCTTCTCGACGTAGCCGAACATTTCCTTCGTGGCCGGCCCGACATAATCGGCATAGAACGTCACCCACCTGCTCTTGATATCCTGCATGGCTTCTCCTCGATATGGCGATTGGCATCAAACGGATTGGTTGAAAAAGGTGTTGCCCGGACAATGACGTTCCGAACGTTTCAGTACAACGGCTCCGCCATCGAGAGACAAGCCGCGCCCTCGCCGCATTTCTTAGACGGCGCGGGCCGTGGTGATCGAGGCCGCGTCGCGCAGGGTGGCCTCTCCCAATCGGAAAATGCGCCAGCCTGAAGGTTTTTCCTGTGGCGTCCGGATCGCGCCCGGATTAGTCTGGACCCAATTAACAGTATACTGCCAATTCGGGAGGGAAAATCGTGCGTATCGCCGTGATCGGCGGAGGCCCCGGTGGCCTCTACTTCGCCTATCTCTGGAAAAGGCGACACCCCGACGCCGAGATCGATCTGTTCGAACAGAATCCCGCTGGCGCCACCTGGGGCTTCGGCGTGGTGTTCTCCGCGCAGGCGCTGGAATTCCTGCGCGCCGACGATCCCGACACGATCGACGCCATCTCGCCCCGGATGGAAAGCTGGAAGAACATCACGCTCAATTTGCGCGGCGAAAGCGTCGCGATCGATGGCGTCGGCTTTTCCTCGATCGGCCGGCTCGAGCTGCTCAGGCTTCTGCAGGCGCGCGTGCGCGCGGTCGGCATCGCGCCGCGTTACGACACCACGATCCATTCGCTGGATGCTTTAGGCGGTTACGACCTGATCGTCGCGGCCGATGGCCTGAACTCGCTGGTGCGCCGCAGTTTCGAGGGCGACTTCGGCACCTCGCTGTCCTATTCCGCCAACAAGTTCGCCTGGTACGGCACGACGAAACGCTTCGAGACGCTGTCGCAGACCTTTGTGAGAACCGAGCTCGGTAGCTTCAACGCGCACCATTATCGGTATTCGCCCGAGATGAGCACCTTCCTGGTCGAATGCGATTTGCCGACCTGGCAGGCCTACGGCTTCGCCGACAAGACGATCGACGGATCCAGGGCGATCTGCGAGCAGGTGTTCGCGGCCACGCTCGACGGCCACGGACTGATCTCGAACAAATCGGTGTGGCGCAATTTCCCGTGGATCTGGAACGAGCGCTGGTCGTTCAAGAACATGGTGCTGATCGGTGACGCCCTGCATTCGGCGCATTTCTCCATCGGATCGGGAACGCGGCTCGCGATCGAGGATGCGATCGCGCTGACCAAGGCGCTGGAGGCGGAAGGCGATATTGCCGCCGGCCTCCAGCGTTATCAGAACGAGCGCCAGCCGGTCGTGAAGAAGCTGGTGACGGCCGCTCGCACCAGCGCCGGCTGGTACGAGAAATTCCCCGAGCACATGAAGCTCGACCTGATGGATTTCGCCTATAGCTACATCACGCGCTCCGGGCGGATCGACGATGCGCGGCTGCGCGCGATGTCGCCGGCCTTCATGGCGCGCTACGAGGCGTTCCGTCCCCTGCAGAAGAGCGGGAGCCGGCGATGACGTCGCAGCACGATGGCGCGCGTGCGATCGCCGACGCGGTGCCGCCGGACAGTCGCGGCGCGAAGGAGATCGGCTTTGCGGTCCCGCAAACCTATAACGCCAGCCGCATCCTGTTCGACAATCTCGCCAAGGGCCATGGCGGCCGGTTGGCGCTGACCGGTCCGCTGGGCGCGCGCAGCTACGCCGAGCTCTGCGCGGACGCCTCGCGCTGGGGCCACGGTTTCATCTCGCTGGGACTGAAGCGCGGCGACCGCATCCTGATGTTCCTGGACGATACGCCGGCCTACCCGGCTGCGTTCTTCGGCGCAGTCCGTGCCGGTTTTGTGCCGCTGCTGATCAATACGCTGACGCCGCCTGACCTGCTGCAATTCTACCTGTCGGATTCGAATGCCTCGGTCGCGGTGGCCGATGCGGAATTCTGTTCGCGCTTCAACGCCGAGGCCTGCACCGATACGGAGCTACGCACGCTGATCGCGGTCAACGGCGGGGCCGGCGATCACGCCGTGCCAAATGCGATCGCGGCCGAGCGCTGGCTGCTGATGTTTCCCGACGACCTCGCCGAGGCCGACACCGACCGCAACGAGATGGCGTTCTGGATGTATTCGTCGGGCTCGACCGGACGGCCCAAGGGCATCGTCCATCTGCAGCACGACATGGCCTATAGCGATCTCGCGTTCGCGCACAACGTATTGAAGCTGAAGGCCGACGACATCTGCTTCTCGGTGCCAAAAATGTTCTTCGCCTACGGGTTCGGCAATTCGATCACCTTTCCGTTCTCGGCGGGTGCGGCGACCCTGCTGCTGCCGGGCCAGCCAAAACCGGCGGCGATTTTCGAGGCGATCGAACGTTTCCGCCCCTCGGTGTTTTTCGGACTGCCGACGCTCTATACCTCCCTGACCAAGGCCGAGGGTGCGGAGCAGGCGGATTTCTCCTCGTTGCGGATGGCATTGTCCGCGGCCGAAGTGCTTTCCGCCGACGTCTTCAACGGCTGGAAGAAACTCAGCGGTCTCGAGATTATCGAGGGCCTGGGCTCGACCGAAGCGCTGCACATCTACCTGTGCAATCGGCCGGAACGGAAGAAACTCGGCGCCGCCGGGCTTCGCGTGCCCGGCTATGAAATCATGCTCAGGGACAAGGACGGTCGCGAAGTCGGCGACAACGAGGAAGGCATTCTGTGGGTGCGCGGCGATTCCAACACGCCGCTGTACTGGAACCGGCCCGACAAGACCGCCGAGACCATCCGCGACGGCGGGTGGATCTACACCGGCGACCGTTTTGTTCGGGACAGCGACGGCTTCCACTTCTTCCGCGGCCGCGCCGATGACCTGATAAAAATCTCCGGCCAATGGGTCTATCCGCTCGAGGTCGAGCTTTGTCTCGCCGAGCATCCCGACGTGCGCGAATGCGCGGTGTTCGCCGCCGAACTGCCGGACCGGCGCATGACGCTGAAGGCCGTCGTCGTCATGAATGAAAACACCTTCGACGAAGGCGACGCGACAAGAATGCTGCAGGATTTCGTCAAGGCAAAGCTGCTGCCTTACAAATATCCGCGCGAGGTGAAATTCATCGACGAATTGCCGAAGACCGGCACCGGCAAGATCGACCGACAAGCGGTGATGCGGATTTAGTACTCTTTGCCAGAGCAAACTCAGCCGTCGTCCCGGCTCGCGCTTCGCCTGACCAGGACGACGAGGGAGTTTTGCCTAACTCCCCAGTCCCGTCCCGCCGTACAGCCACGCCAGATCGCGATAGTAATCCTCGGAACTCTTCGCGCGCATGATCGCGTTGCGGATTCGCGCGTGGTCGCCTGAGGGATGATAGATGTGCTCGCCGATGGCGCGCGACAAAAGCTGCACGCGCGCGGTACGGGGAAAGCGCTGCTGGCGGTATTTCTCCAGCGCGGTCGCGTGATCGTCGGGGTGGCTGCCCAGCATGTGCGACAGGCACACCGCGTCCTCCATCGCCTGGCAGGCGCCTTGGGCGAAATATTGCAGCATCGGATGCGCGGCGTCGCCGAGCAGCGCGACGCGTCCGTCGACCCAGCGCTCGGTGGGGTCGCGGTCGCACAACACCCAGAGCTTCCAGTTCTTGCCGTGACGGATGATGCTCTGCGCGCGTTCGTGCACATGCGCAAAACCCTTTAGAACTTCCGCTTCAGACACCGGCTTGCCTGCCACCGGCTCCGGCGCGTCGTTGTGATAGGTGACGACGAGGTTGAACACCTTCCAGCCGGACAGCGGATAATGCACGATGTGGCATTTCGGTCCGGCCCACAGCGTCGCCGCGTTCCAGCGCAGGTCCTCGGGCATCTCCTCGGTCGGAATCACCGAGCGATAGGTGGTGTGGCCGGACACCCGCGGCGGCCCGTCCGCGGTAACCTTTTTGCGGATGTTCGACCACAACCCGTCGGCGCCGATCAACAACGATCCCGTCACGCGCTCGCCGGAAGCAAGATGCGCCGTCACCGACGCACCGTCCTGGTCATAGCCGGTGACTTCGCTGCTGACGCGCAATTCGATCAGTCTGTGATCCCGGCACGCCTTCAGAAACACGCCGTGCAGGTCGCCGCGGTGCACGACGCCGTAGGGGTTGCCGAAGCGCGAGCGGAACGCGTCGCGCAGGTCGACATGGGTGATTTCTTCCGCAGTCAGCGCGTCCATCAGCCGGAGCTGATCGATATAGACCGCCATGCCCCGCGCGGCCTCGCCGACGCCGAGGTAGTCGAAGGCGTGGAAGGCGTTCGGTCCGAGTTGGATGCCGGCGCCGATTTCGCCGAGCGTTGCAGCCTTCTCCAGCAGGATCGAGGCAATTCCCTTTTGCGCCAGCCCAAGTGCAGCGGCGAGGCCGCCGATGCCGCCGCCCGCGATCAGGACCGGCCGTGTGTTCGAAACTGCCATCAGCCTGATCTCCCGAGATGTTGGAGCGCGTCTTCGGCGCGCAGCGGCACCCGCGAGGCCTCGTTGTTGAGATCGACCAGTTGCGTCAGCAGCGCCATCAGCGTCTTGCGATCGGCGGGCTTCAACGGCTGCAGCATCCGGGCCTGCGCGCGATCGACCGAGGGCATGATCTCGCGCAGCAGCGCCGCGCCCGCCCGGGTCTGGTACAACAGCTTGATCCGCTTGTCCCCGGACGACGGCTTGCGCTCGATATAGCCCTTCGTCTCCAGCCGTTCGATCACATTGCCGAGCGTCGAGCGGTCGAACGCGATCACGGCGGAAAGCCGCGTCGCGTCGATACCGGGATGGGTCTGGATCGCGACCAGGGCTGCGAACTGCACCGGCGTCAGGTCGTGGGCCCTGCACTCCTCCATGAAGATCGCGACCGCGATCTGCTGCATCCGGCGAAACAGATAGCCCGGCGCGGTGTAGACCGCATCCATGGTGACGTTGTCGGATTTACTCGGCATCGGCCTGGCGCTCCGGCGCGGCGTCCGCGAACGCCTTGAGGTTTCTCGCCGCCGCTTCGGCCTTCAGCAAACGCGGATAGGCGGCGACATCGACGCCGAAGCGCCGCGCGTTGGCGAGCTGCGGCACCAGGCAGAGATCGGCCATGGTCGGCGCGTCGCCGAAGCAGAACGGGCCGCTCTCGTTGGCGATCAAGGCTTCGCAGGCCGACAGCCCCTCGCGGTTGGCCCAGGCCGCCCATCCCGTGACCTGCTCCTCGGGGAGCCCAAGTTCGCGCAGCCGCGCCAGCACCTTGAGATTTTGCACCGGGTGGGTGTCGCAGGCCAGCACCTGCGCGAACGCCCGGACATGCGCGCGGCGCAGCGGGTCCTTCGGCAACAGCGGCGGCGCAGGGTGGGTCTCTTCCAGCCATTCGATGATGGCGAGCGACTGGGTGATGACGGTGCCCTGATCCTGCAAGGTCGGCACCAGCCCCTGCGGGTTGATCGCGAGATAAGAAGGGTCGCGCTGTTCGCCCTTGCGCAGGTGACGCGGCAGGTGCTCGGCGCCCAGACCCTTCAGATTCAACGCGATTCTGACCCGGTAGGACGCGCTGCTGCGGAAATAGCCGTGCAGCTTCATGGGGAACCTCCCTCGATTTTTCTCGTTGGCGGTTGGCCGCCATGATTGACGCTAGCCATATTGTAAGTATGCTGTCAATAATTGAAGCCAACAAGAACAGGGAGGCTCGCCGTGGAAGCCGTACAGAAGACGCCGGAACGCGAGGCGTTCTACAAGAAGATCGACGGCGAGAATCTTTCCGCGCTGTGGAACGTGATGGGCGACCTGATCACGCCGGAGCCGAAGAGCGCGTGCCGGCCGCATTTGTGGAAATTCGACGCCATCCGCGACTACATGACGGAAGCCGGCAAGCTGATCACAGCCAAGGAAGCCACGCGGCGGGTGCTGGTCCTGGAAAATCCGGGACTGCGCGGCCAGTCGAAAGTCACGACCTCGCTGTTTGCCGGCGTGCAGATGGTGATCCCGGGCGACATCGCGCCTTCGCACCGGCACAGCCAGTCGGCGCTGCGTTTCATCCTCGAAGGCAAGGGCGCCTATACGTCGGTCGACGGCGAGCGCACCGCGATGGAGCCCGGCGATTTCGTCATCACGCCGTCGATGACCTGGCACGATCACTCCAACGAAACTTCCGAGCCGATGTTCTGGCTCGACGGTCTCGATATCCCGATGGTGCAGTTCTTCGACGCCTCCTTTGCCGAGGACTCCAAGGAAGACCAGCAGAAAATCACCAAACCGGCCGGCGACAGTTTTGGGCGCTACGGCCACAATCTGCTGCCGGTCGACGAAAAGCGCACATCGAAAACCTCGCCGATCTTCAACTATCCCTATTCCTACACCCGCGAGGCGCTGGAACAGGCCAAGGCGCGCAACGAGTGGGACGCCTGCCACGGCCTCAAGCTGAAATTCTCCAATCCCGAGACCGGCGATTTCGCGATGCCGACCATCGGCACCTTCATCCAGCTGCTGCCGAAGGGATTCAAGACCGCGCGCTATCGGTCGACGGATGCGACCGTGTTCACGGCGATCGAAGGCAAGGGCCGCTCGCGGATCGGCGACCAGACCTTCGAGTGGGGTCCGCGCGACCTGTTCGTGGTGCCGAGCTGGCAGTGGGTCACCCACGAAGCCGATACGGATTCGGTGCTGTTCAGTTTTTCGGATCGCCCGGTGCAGCAGAAGCTCGATCTGTTCAGGGAAGACCGCGGCAACGCGTGAGGGACGGACACCGTTCAAAGTCGTCCCGGCGAAAGCCGGGACCCGCAACCACAGGCGTTGAATTTGTAAAAATGCGTCAGCCACATCGCCCCATCGATAGATCACGCGGTATGGGTCCCGGTTCAGGGCCGGGACGACAGTGGCCTCACCGCCAGCGCAGGAAACGCGTCTCCAGCCAGTTGATCAGCTTGCCGACCGCAAGCCCGAACAGCGACAGGATGACCACGCCCGCCAGCAGCTGATCGGTCTGCATGAGGTTACCGGCCTGCAGGACGAAGGCGCCGATGCCGTATTCGGCGCCGATCATCTCGGCACTGACCACCAACAGCAGCGCCACCGACGCGGTGATGCGGAAGCCGGCGAGGATCGAGGGCAGCGCACCCGGCCAGATCACCCTGCGCACAATCGCATGAAACGGCACGTTGAAACTCTGCGCCATCCGGATCAGGTTGCGCGGAACGTTGTCGACGCCGCTATAGACCGAGATCGCGGTGGAGAAGAACACCCATAACGCGATGGTGGCGATCTTCGGCTCTTCGCCGATCCCGAGCCACAGGATCAGAAGCGGCAGAAGCGCGATCTTCGGAATCGGAAACAGCGCCGAGATGAAGGTGATGCCGACACCGCGCGCGAGACTCGAGAGCCCGATCGCGAAGCCAACGATGATTCCGGCGAGCGTGCCGATAATCCACCCGGTGCCGATCCGCATGATCGAAACCGACAGATGATGCCAGAGCGCGCCGGAGAGCGCGAGCTGCCAGATCGCGCGGGCGATCGCCGAGGGCGGCGGCAGGAACAGCGGATTGACGAGCGCGAGGCTGCCGGCGAGTTGCCAGAGCCCGATCACCAGCGCCAGCGCGATCCAGCCGGAGGTGCGGCCGGCGCTTGGCGTAAAGCCCGCGCCGCGGAACGCCACCGGGCGCGTTTCGGCGTTCGGATCGGCCGGCGGGGCCGCAGAATCCTCCTTCGCCCGGTCAAGCATGCTGGACCTCGCGCTCGGCATCGATCGCCTCTTCGCGGATCAGCGACCACAGCCCATTCTGCAGCGCCAGCAGTCTTTCGCGCCCGGCGATATCGCCGCGCTCGCTGCGTGTCATGGGGATAGACACGACCTCGCGGATCCGGCCGGGCCGGCGCGACAGCACGACGATGCGGTCGGCGAGCCGCACCGCTTCCTCAAGATTATGCGTCACATAGACCGCGCCCATCGCGCCATCGGCGAGCAGCCTGACGAAATCCTCCATCAGCAATTCGCGGGTCTGCGAATCCAGCGCCGACAGCGGCTCGTCCATCAGCAGGATCGCAGGCCGCACCGCCAGCGCCCGCGCGATACCGACGCGCTGGCGCATGCCGCCGGACAATTGCTTCGGATAGGAGCCGCGAAAATCCGACAGGCTGGTGCGGCGCAAGGCGTCGTCGACGATGGCGCGCCGCTCAGCTACGGCAAGGCCGGTGTGCAGCAGCGGGAATTCCACATTCTCCGCCACCGTGTACCATGGCAACAACGCAAAGTCCTGAAACACGAAGGTCAGCGGATTGAGACTGTCCGCCGGCGCCGCACCGCGCTGTTCGGCCGCGCCCGCGGTCGGCTGCAGCAGCCCACCGAGGATCTGCAGCAGCGTGCTCTTGCCGCAGCCCGAAGGCCCGACGACCGCCACCACCTCGCCGGCGCGCACCGTGAACGATACGTCGTCGAGCACCTCGAGCGCGCCGAAGCGGTGGCTGATATGGTCGGCGATCAGGTCCATCGGCGTCTCGTTTCAAAGCTGTTCTAGACGGTCATGCCCGGGCTTGTCCCGGGCATCCACGCCTTACCAATGTAACCGCGAGAAGGACGTTGATGGCCGGGTCAAGCCCGGCCATCACGAAGAGGGGTTGCCGCGCTTGCGACGGCGCAGCGGCACCCGCATCAATCCGCCTTCACATAGTCCCTGGCGATAATGGAGTCGACACTGAACCCCTTGTCGACAAAGCCCTGCGCCTGCAGCCACTCAATCTGGTTGCCGACATTTTTGACGTCGAGCTTGCCGTCGGGATCGACATAGGCGCAGTTGCCGACCACCTGCTCGACCGGCAAATTGGTGTATTTGGCGATGATCTCCAGCAGCGGCTTTGTCACCTCGTTGATCGGTGCCTTGCCGTCCTTGACGGCAGCCAGGATCACGTCGTGATATTCGCGGTCGGCCCGAACGAGCGCGGCAAGAAGCTTTGTCGCCAGCGGCTTGTTGGCGAGCGTCCGGGGAGAAGCGAACACCGCGCCCAACTGCCACGGCGTCTCATCGCCGACCCAGCCCAGCAATTTGGCGCTGCCATCGTCGATCAGTTTGCGCGCGGTCGAGGCGGGCAACAGGGCGGCATCGACGGTCTCGCCCTTCAGCGCCGCGGCCGCGTTCGACAGCGACTGCAGCGGCACCACCTTCACATCGCTGAGCTTGAAGCCGTATTTGTCGGCGAGCAGGCCGAGCGAATAATGGAAGCTGGAGCCTGTCTGCGTCACCGCCACGCGCTTGCCTGCGAGATCCTTCGGCGTCTTCAGCCCGGCGGCGTAGGCGTTATTGCCAGCAAAATAGCCGATCAGGGGATAGCCGGCCTTTTCGCGGCTCATGCCGCCGATCACTTTCAGTGTGCCCTTGCCCGCGAGGTTGTAAAGCCCGGCGGTGAAGGCGGTGATTCCGAAATCGACGTCGCCCGAAGTGGTCGCGACCGCGATCGGCTGTGCGGCGTCGAAGAATTTCAGTTCGATATCGAGCCCGGCGTCTTTGAAATAGCCCTTGTCCTGCGCGATGAACACCGGCGCCGACGACGACAGCCGCAGCACGCCGATTTTTGCCTTTTGCACATCATCGGCCCGCACGATGCCACTCGCCGCGAACATCAGCAAGCCCGCCAATGCGAGCCGCGAGAATCTCGTCATTCCGTTCCTCCGCGTTGATTATTCCATCGTCGTCCCGGCGAAAGCCGGGACCCATAACCACCGCCGGTGATTATGAAAGAAGGTCTTCGCCATCGCGCCCCAGGACGGTGCACGGCGTATGGGTCCCGGCTTTCGCCCTAAGGCATGCACACATCTTTTGGCCGGACGTGCCACCGATGGAAAACGCAAGTCTTTTCAACGGTCGCAGAGCCATCGACGTAAAGGGCCTCGAAAACCGAGGGTCATCTAAGTCCCTGTATTTGAGTCGGTTTTCAAGATGTGTGCATGCCCTAGGGC
>JBGPSI010000083.1:0-19517 GCA_041490045.1 Bradyrhizobium sp. | reverse complement strand
GGCCTCCAGGGCCCGGCCGGTCCGCGCGGAGAACCCGGTCCGCCCGGCCAGCTGCCGTCGATCGAGCAGGTGATGCCGTGGCTACATCTACTGTTCGATGCTTACGAGGACTACAAGCGATTGCGCGAGCACGAAACCGCCGAGCGCGAAGCCATCGAACGCGCCGTGCTGGAAGCGGGGGAGCACGGTGAAGGGTCCGGCGACGACGGGGACGACGAGCGTCGCAAGGAAAAGAAAAAGAAGCGCCACAAGGACAAGAAGAAGTAGCTCCGGGACCCCGCGACTTCCCCGCCGCGCTTGCGTTCAACCCATCCTAGGGCTGCCTTGCGGACCGCGACCCGAGATACGTTCCGACGCAGACGCCAATCAGCAAACCCGGCACGACCGAGATCGCCGTCACCGCAAGCGCGCGCAGGGCGCAGGCGATGCCGCCCTCGCCGCCCGTGCCGCACATCGGATCGAAATGATCGTAAACCAGCATAGCACACCAGACGGCGACCGGGATCAGCACTGCTCCGAACAAGGTCGCAAGCAGGATAATGAGTCCTTGCCACTGGGCGGCCGGGGGAGCTGGCAATGGATCGCTCATGATGTTTCGGATGCTGTGGCCGTGCTTTCCGGAAAACTACTTAGGGAAACCGACTTAAGATATCGAACGAAATTTTGCGGGCCGGCGATTCCAGTTACACAACCATTCAACAGAGGTGAGTGCGTTTCTGCGTCAGATGCAGCGGAGGCTCCGGATGAATCACTCATTTTACAGTGCCGATCGGACGACCCATTCAAAGATCGTTGTCGTTGCGCTGATCTGCGCGACGACGGTGGCCGGGGTCGGTATCGCCGCGCATTCCCGCGGCGGCGACAATCCGGCCGGAGCCGCGCCTGTCAGCTCCGTCGATACCGGCAGGCCCGCGCTGATGGCCTCGGCCATCCAGCTCGCGATCCGCTGACGATCTCCTCACCCGAACCTCAGCCTGGAGCGCTCCTTCGCCTTTTCCGCCTCGATGTCGCGGTCGCGCGCCGGCGCATGCGTATGCAGCGAGGTCAGCAGGCGCCGGGCCGAGGCGGCGACCTCGGCGACCGCGCGGTCGAATGCCTCGGCATTGGCCTGCGACGGCTTGTTGAAGCCCGAAAGCTTGCGCACGAACTGCAGCGCGGAGGCGTGGATCTCATCCTCGGTCGCGGGTGGTTCGAAATTGAACAGCGTCTTGATGTTCCGGCACATTGCTTTTACTCCCAAATCCGCCCGGCCCTGCCTCAAATACCTGCATCAAGGCTCATTTTGGCATAGAATGGGCGTCACGTTCACCCCCGCCATCCCGGCAAAATCCAGAGAGTTCCCGCGCATGTCTCATGTCATCTACAAAATCGTCCAGCACGACGGCGGCTGGGCCTATACCGTCGATGGCGTATTTTCCGAGCCGTTTGCGACCCACGCCGCGGCGCTGGCGGCCGCCAAGCGCGCCGCCGCCGAGCAGCGCGTGCCCGGGCGGACCGAGGCGATCGAATATGAAACGCCCGACGGCAAGTGGCACACCGAAACCGCCGCCGGTGGCGACCGTCCCGACACCGATGTCGAGGACGCGCCGTAATATTCCCCCTGCACGGCAAAAAATTTCGCAGGAGCCGTGGCGCACCCGTCTCGGCTCCTCCCGCGCGGCGTGATAGTTTCGCGCCCCAAGCGGCCCCGGTTGAGAGCGGCCGCACCCCGGGGAGACGCAATCCATGAAATGTTCGCGCGCGGTGCTATCGGCTGTCTTTGCAATGACCTCTTTCACCGCGCTGGCGGCGGACTATCCCGCGCCGAAGCAGGGCGACTGGATCGCCAGGGATTTCAAATTCCACACCGGCGAGGCCATGCCGGAATTGCGGCTGCACTACACCACCGTCGGCGAGCCCTCGGGCCAGCCGGTGCTGGTGCTGCACGGATCCGGCGGCTCGGCCGCGACCATGCTGACGCCGACCTTCGCGGGCGAGTTGTTCGGTCCTGGCCAGCCGCTCGATGCCGCAAAATACTACATCATCATTCCGGACGGCATCGGCCACGGCAAATCCGCAAAGCCGTCCGACGGCATGAAGACCGCGTTCCCGAAATACGACTACGAGGACATGGTCGACGCACAGTACCGCCTGGTCACGGAGGGCCTTGGCATAAAACATCTGCGGCTCGTGATCGGCAATTCGATGGGCGGCATGCACACCTGGATCTGGGGCGTGAGGTATCCGCATCTCATGGACGCGCTGGTGCCGATGGCGTCGCAGCCGACGGAAATGGCGGCGCGCAACTGGATGCTGCGGCGGCTGATGCTCGAAACCATCCGCAACGATCCCGACTATAATGGCGGCAATTACACCAGCCAGCCGCGCATGATGAAATACGCCATCGCCGCTTTCGGCGTCGCCTCGGCCGGCGGCACGCTCGGCTATCAGACGCTGGCGCCGACCGCGGCGAAAGCCGACAAGATGATCGACGAGCGGCTGGCGCTGCCGGTGACCGCCGACGCCAACGATTTTGTCTATCAATGGGAAGCCTCGCACGACTACAACCCGTCCGCGGGGCTGGAGAAGATCGAGGCTGTGGTGCTCGCGATCAATGCCGCCGACGACGAGCGCAATCCGCCGGAGACCGGCCTCACCGACGCCGCGCTGAAGCGCATGAAGAATGCAAAACTCTTTCTGATCCCGGCCTCGACCGAGACCCGCGGCCATCTCACCACCGGCAACGCCAAATTCTACCTGCAACCGTTGCAGGAATTGCTCGCGACCGCGCCGCAGCGGACGATGTGAGACGAAGCTTTCGCACCGCATCAATTTCGCAAGCGCGAAAGCAAAGCATATTTTTTGAGCATGCATCCGCTCCCTAGCTCGGGCTTAATCGCGTTCGATTGCTGAAAGATTCGCGGCGCGCCGCAACGCGGTCCGCCACGATGATGCGGATGCAACGCTGTGGAGGATCGCATGCGAAGGGTCGCGCGGATCGCGCTGCTGGCGTGCTTGCCGGTACTGGCGGGCACGGCTTTCGCCTTCGACAACGGGCAATACGAAAACGTCCCTGCCGACATCCGCGCCTGGTTCAAGGGCGTGATCGCGCCGAACGGGGTGCCCTGCTGCGACATCTCCGACGGCCATCGCACCGAATATGATTTTCGCGAGGGCGCATACTGGGTGCCGATCGAGGGCCAGTGGATGCAGGTCCCGGCGCACGCAATCATCCGCGACCGCGGCAATCCGGTCGGCGAAGCCGTGGTGTGGTACGTGCATCACCGCGGCAGCATCATCATCAGCTGTTTTGTACCGGCGGATGCGGTGTGAGTTCTGATACCCGTCATTCCGGGGCGATGCGAAGCATCGAACCCGGAATCTCGAGATTCCGGGTCTGGTGCTAGCGCACCATCCCGGAATGACCAAAGGCATGATACACTCGCCAAAACTTCAGCAGGAGACAACCCTTGACCGAATTCGCCGCCTGCGACCTCGAGAAGATCTATCAAAAGCCCTCGCCGCGCGTGCTTGCCAAGGCGCGTCCGGAAATCGACGCGCACGCGAGGAAATTCATCGCGATGTCGCCGTTCTGCGTGCTCGCCACCTCGGGCTCCGACGGCAGCGTCGACGCCTCGCCGCGCGGCGGCAATCCCGGCTTTGTCAATGTCGCCGGACCGGACCGGCTGTTGATGCCCGACCGCTCCGGCAATAACCGGATCGACAGCTTTCGCAACATCGTCGAGGGGTCGGGCTTCGTGCAGCTGATCTTCTTCGTGCCCGGGATCGACGAGACGCTGCGCGTCGGCGGTACCGGCACGCTGACGGCGGATCCGGAACTGCTCGCCGCGATGGAGGAGTTCGGCCAGCCGCCGCGCGCGGTGCTCAGCATCAGCGTCAGGGAAGCCTATTTCCATTGCGGCAAGGCGCTGATGCGCTCGAAACTGTGGTCGGCGGAGACGCGTGTCGAACGTACCGTAATGCCCAGTATCAGCGAGGTGATCCACGACCAGACCGGCCTCGGCGAGCCGGAGAACCAGGCCGTGGTCGAGGCGCGCTACCGGACGCAGCTGTAAGGGAACGACAGCGCTCTTAGCGGTTTCCGTCATGCCCGGGCTTGTCCCGGCCGTGACGAACGAAGTGTTCAGAATATTTAGCGCTGGAACTCTTCGCGCCGGCTAATGCTCGCTCTCGAGCCCGCCGACATGCTTCTGGGTGTAGAGATCGAGCCCGATCCGCCCGATCAGGTCGAGCTGGGTTTCGAGGAAATCGATGTGATGTTCCTCGTCCTTCATCAGCTTTTCGAACAGGTCGCGCGAGACGTAGTCCTTGACGCCGTGACAGTAGGTCGCCGCTTCCTGGTAAAGCGTTCGCGCCGCGACCTCGGAGGCCAGATCGCATTCGATGATTTCCTTGACGTTCTGGCCGATCCGCAAGGGATCCAGCACCTGCATGTTGGGAAAGCCGTCGAGGAACAGGATGCGGTCGGTGAACTTGTCGGCGTGCTCCATCTCCTCGATGGATTCCTTGCGCCAGGTCTTGGCCATCTCCAAGAGGCCCCAGTTATTCAGTATCCGGTAATGCAGCCAATACTGGTTGATGGCGGTGAGCTCGCTTCGCAGGCCCTTGTTGAGATAATCGATAACCTTGGGGTCGCCCTGCATGATGCTCTCTCGCTGACGTGAAGTGGTAGCGAAAGCTAGGTCACATTTCCGGCAAGAGCAACCCTCCGCCGGCAGCGACGCGGCCGCGTGTAATATGGGTCATTCAGGATGCTGCGAGCGAAAACTCGGCATACAGGTCGGTGTGCATGTCGACGTGCGCATGAGCATGCGCCTCCTCCATGCTGTGCGGACAACCCGGCTGGCAGGCCTTGGCGCATGCGCCGAGCGCCTCTTCGACGATGGTCTTCACGGTGCTCGCACAGCGGCCGCATTCGACGCTGCAACCGAGGCAACCGTAAACCTGCCTGGCATTGCGCGGAAGATCCTGCGCCGAGCTGACGGCGCTGCGGACATCTTGGTCGCTAAGGACGTTGCAGGAACAGACAATCATGAAACCGAAAGACCCTTCGCTGGTGCTGAGCCATCAGATATTTAAGGGCGCGGCGCGAAGCAAAAGGAAAAACGCTCTTTTCAAGCAATTCCAAACTGCCCGCCCAGCCAATTTGGATTGAATCTAAAATATGCCTGTTGCGTTAGATCAAAATCCCAGTGTTTTTCCGGAACGCCCGATCGCTTCAATCGCCGCCGCCACCTCCATCCCCACCGCCACCACCGTCGCCGCCGCCGCTGAAATCGCTCGGTTGCCCGAACTGTCAGTCGCCGAATGATCGCCGCCGAACCAGCTCGCGACGGCCCAGTCGTCGCTGCCCGCAGTGCTGGCGCCGTCGGTTGGATTGTCGCCGGCCTGCCCGCGATTGCGCCTGATCATCTCGGCCCGATTCAGCAGCGCGTAGCAGATCGCCGAGGTGGCAGCGACCGCGATTCCAAGGGCCGCCATCGCGTCGGTCATGGTTCTTTCCCCCTCAGCCAAATCCCGCACGGCGCTTATTGTGCGCCGCAAAATGCACCCCGTCCGGGCCACACTTCGCCGCCAAATGTGGCGCCCCCGTTCATTGATCATTCAAGGGAAATATGGAACTTTCGCCGCGACGGGTTTGCTCGATGAGAAAGGTAAGGCCATGAGGAAGACATTGATGGCACTCGCTGCGGTCGCCACGCTTGCGATTTCGGCTCTGGCGGCACCCGCGCCCGCCCACGCCCAGCGCGGTTTCGGCGCCGGTCTGGCTGCGGGCGTGATCGGCGGCGCCATCGTCGGCGGTGCGCTGGCCGGCCCTGGCTATTATTACGGCCCCGGGTACTACCCTGGACCGCGTTATGGCTATTATGGTTACGGCCCGGGCTATGTCGGCGACGACTATTATGGCGGCTGCGTCTGGCAGCGGCAGCGTTTCTGGGACGGCTATGGCTGGCGGATTCGCCGGGTGCGGGTCTGCGGCTGATTTCCGTTCATCTTCGTTAAAACGGCGCCGGTTCCTGCCAGACCGGCGCCTTTTCGGGGAGTACTGGAAAATTGGCCTGAAAAAGCCTTTTTTCCCAGTCCAGTAGCCCAAGGGGGACGTTGCCTTGGATTGACTGTTGTCCGCTTTGTGGCGAGACGGCCAGCTTCGAACACGGCGTTTTAAGTCATCTTAACCCCGGCGCCGCCGAAGGCGCCATCTCCAGGAGAGCCCAGGAAATGAAGAAGACATTAGCTGCCTTGGTTGCGGTCGCAACGATCGCGGGTTCGCTCGCCGTGACGCCGGCGAGCGCGCAGCGCGGCGTTGCCGCAGGCGTGGCGGCCGGACTGATCGGCGGCGCGATCGTTGGCGGCGCCATCGCCTCCCAGCGCCCGGCCTATGGCGGCCCGGTCTATGTGGAAGAAGCTCCCCCGCCCTGCCGCTGGGTCCGCGAGCGCTTCTGGGACGGTTACGGCTGGCGCTTCCGCCGGGTCCACTACTGCGACTGATACGACCCGGCGCGCGATCGATCGCGCTCGAATTTCAAAACCCGGCCGATGCTTCGGCCGGGTTTTTTGTCGTCAGTGCGCCGCCTCGATCGAGCGCAGCACCGCTTCGCTCGGCCAGCAATCCACCTTGAGCCCGGCCTTCTTCTGGAAGGCGCCGAGCGCCGCGCGTGTCTGCATCCCGGCCTTGCCGTCGACCTTGTCGGCATAGAGGCCGACACGAGCGAGGCCGCGCTGCATGGCTTCGACGTCGGCGGTGCGCAACTGGGTCGATGCGGACCACGGCGTCGCGAAGGCAAGCGGGCTTGTCATGCGGTCGGCGAGATGGCCGACGAACAGCACGTAAAGATCCGAAAAATTATATTCCTTGATCACGAAATAATTCTTCGTCGTCAGGAATGCCGGGCCGTAGATGCCCTCGGGCTGCAGCAGCGAGGCCGGCTGCGCCTGTTCGGCCACGCTGAATTTTTCGCCGCGCACAGGCACAAAGCCGGCGCGCAGCCATTCGCCGATCGGTTTTGTCACCTCCGGCACACCCACGGTGCAATCGACAGTGACCGGCGCCTTCACCTCATAGGCCCAGCGCACACCCTTCTGCCAACCCTTGTTGACGAGCTGCTGCGCGGCCGAGGCCAGCGCATCCGGCACCGAATGCCAGATGTCCTTGCGGCCGTCGCCGTCGAAATCGACGGCGTGCTGGTAAAATTCCGACGGCAGGAATTGCGTGAGCCCGGTGGCACCGGCCCACGACGCACGCAGATCCTTGCGCGTCACCTCGCCGTCGCCGATCATCTTCAGCGCCAGGATGAACTCGTTGCGGTATTTGTCCTTGCGCCGGCCGACATAGGCCTGCGTCGCCAGCACGCGCACGCCGTCATAAGGCAGCGTGTAGCGGCCGAAATCGGTTTCGCGGCCCCAGATCGCGAGCACGATGGTGGCGGGCACGCCGAAGCGGGCTTCGATCTCGGTCAGCGCGGGACGATACTTCGCCAGCAGCCGCCGCCCTTCCTCCGCCAGCCGCGCGATGCTCGCCTCTTTCAGATAATCCGCCGGCACCTGCACGAACTCGGCCTGCGACGGCGCACCGGTCGCGGGACGACCGGGCAGGATCAGGTCGGGCAGTTTGTAATCCGGCTCCAGCCCGCGCGTCTCGGCGTCGAAGGTCGCGCGCGAAACGCCGGCCGCCTGTGCTTCCGACCACAGCGAGGCGATGAATTGCGTGAAGCCGGAGTCGGCGGCGCGGGCGGACGATCCACAGAGGACGGCGATCACCGTAACGAGGAACGCCAGCCGATTCATCGGTTCACCGCGTCAGCTTCTTGTACTTCATCCGATGCGGGATGATGGCATCCTGCCCCAGCCTTCGCATCTTGTCCTTCTCGTAATCCTGGAAATTGCCTTCGAACCATTCGACATGGCTGTCGCCTTCGAAGGCCAGCATGTGGGTGGCGATGCGGTCGAGGAACCATCGGTCATGGCTGATGATCACGGCGCAGCCCGCGAAATCCTCCAGCGCCTCTTCGAGCGCGCGCAGGGTATCGACGTCGAGGTCGTTGGTGGGCTCGTCTAGCAGCAGCACGTTGGCGCCTGACTTCAGCATCTTGGCCAGATGCACGCGGTTACGCTCGCCACCCGACAGCGCGCCGACCTTCTTCTGCTGGTCTGCGCCCTTGAAATTGAACGACGAGCAATAGCCGCGCGAATTGACCTCGCGCTTGCCGAGCAGAATGAGTTCGTTGCCGCCGGAGATTTCCTCCCACACCGTCTTCTTGCCGTCGAGCGAGTCTCTGGACTGGTCGACATAGCCGAGATGCACGCTCTCGCCGACCGTGATGGTGCCCTTGTCCGG
Source organism: Bradyrhizobium sp. (assembly GCA_041490045.1). Taxonomy (GTDB): domain Bacteria; phylum Pseudomonadota; class Alphaproteobacteria; order Rhizobiales; family Xanthobacteraceae; genus Bradyrhizobium. Next base: position 11,182 of record JBGPSI010000083.1, on the reverse strand, counting down.
CTTCTCCTGCCCGGTGATCATCCGGAACAGCGTGGTCTTGCCGGCGCCGTTGGGGCCGATCACGCCGACGATGCCGCCCGGCGGCAGCTTGAAGGTGAGATCATCGATCAGCAGCCGGTCGCCATATCCCTTGGTCAGGCCCTCGAAGTCGATCACGTTCTGGCCGAGCCGTTCGGCCACCGGAATAGTGATCTGCGCGGTCTGGGTCTGCTTCTCGCTCGCCAGCTTCAGCAGATCCTCGTAGCGCTGGTAGCGCGCCTTGGATTTGGCCTGGCGCGCCTTCGGCGAGGCGGCGATCCACTCCTGCTCGCGGGCCAGCGTCTTCTGATGCGCGGCGTCCTCGCGGCCTTCCTGCTCGAGCCGCTTCTGCTTCTGCACCAGCCAGGACGAATAATTTCCCTCGTAGGGAATGCCCTTGCCGCGGTCGAGTTCGAGAATCCATGACGTGACGTTGTCGAGGAAGTAGCGGTCATGGGTGACGATCAGGATCGCGCCGGGATAGTTGCGCAAATGGCCTTCGAGCCATGACACCGACTCGGCGTCGAGATGGTTGGTCGGCTCGTCCAGCAGCAGAAGTTCCGGCTGGTCGAGCAGCAGCTTGCACAGCGCGACGCGACGGCGTTCGCCGCCCGAGAGTTTTGTGACGTCGGCATCGTCGGGAGGGCAGCGCAGCGCATCCATCGCCTGATCGACCTTGCTGTCGAGATCCCACAGGCCCTGAGCCTCGATCTCGTCCTGCAATTTCGTCATCTCGTCGGCGGTTTCCTCTGAATAGTTGACCGCGAGCTCGTTGTAGCGATCGAGGATCGCCTTCTGCTTGGCCACGCCCAGCATGACGTTGTCGCGCACGGACTTGGCGGGGTCGAGCTGCGGCTCCTGTTCGAGATAGCCGACGCGGGCGCCCTCGGCGACCCAGGCCTCGCCTGTATATTCCTTGTCGAGGCCGGCCATGATCTTGAGCAGCGTCGATTTGCCGGAGCCGTTGACGCCGAGCACGCCGATCTTGGCGTCGGGATAGAACGACAGATGGACGTTATCGAGCACCTTGCGGTTGGGCGGATAGGTCTTGGACAGACCCTGCATGAAATAGACGAATTGGCGCGCCATCGAGGTCCCTGAAATCGAGAGGATTTTACGGAAATTTGCTGCCGCTGATGTAGCGGCGCGGTCGCCAAAGGGCAACCGCGGGCCCGCGTTTTCCATCCGTTCACCACGGATCGTTACAGGGTTGATACCATGTTGGCGCTCGATCCGGACAATTGAAACCTTCTTTTAATGAATGGGGCCAAAACTGGCTTTCGGCGCCTCAAAAGGCGTTCCGCGCGACAGAAGTCGCGGCGAAAACAGCGGGCCGCGCCATGGCAACCATCACGTCAGACTCCCCTTCCTCCGGAAAAGGCGAACGCACAATCCGGGGCTTTTGGCGCCAGTTCTTCTTCAGGGCATTTGACCCCTATCGTCCGGAACTGCACTATATGCGCGGTCCGGGCCCGGCCTGGCACGCCAAGCACAAGGCGGTGTCGCCCGCGGTTCAGTCGATGGTCGTCGAAATCCGGGCCGCCAAGGCGGTCGGGTCGCCGGCGCATTCATAAACGGCAGACCGTTTTCCCGAGCGCCTTTAGGCCCGCGCGCGCTTTTTAGCCTGCGGGCGCTTGCGCGCTCGCCAATTGCGCGCGACCATGGCATCTCCCCGGACGGCATTTTCCTGCCGTCATCATCGCTGAGACGGACCTTCCCATGACGCGGCTGTGCTGTGCAATTCTCGATGACTATATGGACTTGACGTTGCGGATGGCGGACTGGTCGAAGATCGGCGATCGCGTCGACGTCAAGGCGTTCACCGAACCGTTTGCTTCCACCGAAGCCGCGGCCGCAGCGCTTGCGGATTTCGAGATCGTCTGCGCGATGCGCGAGCGCACGCCGTTTCCGCGCGCACTGTTCGCTGGCCTTCCCAAGCTGAAACTCCTGATCACCTCGGGCATGCGCAACGCCGCATTCGACACGGAGGCCGCCAAGGAGCGAGGGGTAGTGGTGTGCGGGACGCAATATGGCCGCGATCCCACCGCGCACCTGACCATGGGCATGATCCTGGAGCTGACCCGCAATATCGGCCGCGAGAACGCGCGCATGCATGCCGGCGAGTTCTGGCAGAAGTTCATCGGCCTCGAGATCGAGGGCAGGACGCTGGGCGTGGTCGGGCTCGGCAAACTCGGCGCCAAGGTGGCGGGACTCGCCAAGGCGTTCGGCATGAACGTGATCGCATGGAGCCCGAACCTGACGGCGGAACGATGCAAGGAAGTCGGCGTCGGCTATGCCAGCAAGGAAGAGCTGTTCGCGGCCGCCGACATCATCACCATTCACGTGGTGCTGGGCCAGCGCTCGCGCGGCCTGGTCGGGGCGGCTGACCTCGCGCGTATGAAGCCGACCAGCTATCTCGTCAACACCGCGCGCGGGCCGATTGTCGACGAAGCAGCCCTTTTGGAAACCCTGAAGGCGCGCAAGATCGCGGGCGCTGCGATCGACGTGTTCTCGGTCGAGCCGCTGCCGGTCGATCATCCCTTCCGCAAGCTCGACAACCTCGTGCTGACGCCGCATCTCGGCTACGTCACCGAGGAGAGCTTTCGCGCCCATTACAGCCAGATGGTCGATTGCATCGACGCCTGGACCAAGGGCGGCGAGCCGCCGCGGCGACTCGCTTGAAACGACCCGGCGGCTGAACCCAGCCGCTCACGCCGCCGATCTGTGAGCGAGCGCCTGGTGCGCGATCACCGAAAATCCTTCGCGCCACGACGGATGAACCGGCTCCCAATCGAGGTCGCGCTTCGCCTTGATGTTCGAGCCAGCGCGCACCTGCGTCATCATGGAAACCATGTGTTCGCCGGCCACCAGGCGTGCGATCCAGGCCGGCAGATGAAACGGCGGTTTCGCATCCAGCATCTGCGCCAGCGCGGGAAGCCATTCGCGGACCTCGGCGGGTTCGTCGTCCACGATGTTGTAGATGCTGCCGGGCTTGCCGCGGTCGACCGCCCTGACGGTCGCGGCAGCCGCGTCGTCGACATGCACGAACGACCACCATCCGCCGCCGTCGCCGATCAGCGCCACGCGGCGGTGGCGGATCTGTTCGATCGTGACGTGATCGAGCATCCCGGTGTCCGGCCCATAAAACGCGCCGTAGCGCAGTACGATGCCTTCGGGCTGGGATGAACTGGTGACGGCATGCTCCAGGTACCGGATCGCCTCCAGCGTCGGATGAAGTTCTTCCGGCGGATCGGGATCGAGCTCATCGGCCTCCGTTTTGATGGCGACCCCGCTGCGGGCATAGGGCCAGCCGCAGTAGCTCTGGGCGATGAAGCGCTTGACGCCGATCTCGCGGGCGGCCGACAGCAAATGGTCGGTGCCCATCGTCCGCAACCGGTTGCTGCTCGCGAAGGCGCGATTGAAGTGCCGCAGGTCGGTCGCGCCCGTGAGATCCGTCATCTCGTGAATGATGGCATCGGGCCTCGCGGACAGGACGGCCGCGTGAATGGCCACCGCGTCGAGACCGTCGGCGACGACGGGTTCCGCGCCCATCCGTCTGATGGTTTCCGCCTTTGCCGCCGTACGGGTCAGACCCACGACCGAATGACCTGCCGTGATCAGTGCAGAAACGAGCGGACGGCCGATGGCGCCGGTGGCGCCTGCAACAAAGATTCGCATGGCGTGTTCCTTTTATTCGTTGCGTCACGAAGTTCCGGATTGCGGTCGATACGCTGTTCGGCTTCGTGAAAGGCCCAGCCCGAGCCGTGGAGAATCCTCCCAATCGGGCGACAAGGGAATCCCGTGACGGTCAAATTGTCGCGATCCCTGTGGCAGCGGAACTTGCTGTCCTCGCAGGCAATACCGTCGCGAACGCAAAAAAGGCGCGCCGTTGGCGCGCCTTTTCGGCAATGTTATTAGCGGGTGATGTCAGTACCGATCGTGACTTCTAGCGCACCGTCACCGGCGCGGGCAGCGGCGGCACCACGGTCGGCTGCGTGCCGGGGATAGCGCCGGCCGGTCCGGGCACCGGCGCCGCCGAGGCGGTGGTGGTCGATGCTGGCGGCGGGCCGCCGGGCAGCACCACCACGCGGGTGCCGACCTTGACGCGATCGAACAGGTCCGAGACGTCCTCGTTCAGCATGCCGATGCAGCCCGATGAGACGAACTTGCCAATAGTCGAGGGCTGGTTGGTGCCGTGGATGCGGTACACCGTATTGCCGAGATACATCGCGCGTGCGCCCAGCGGGTTGCCGGGGCCACCGGCCATGAAGCGCGGCAGATAGGGCTGACGATCGATCATCTCCGGCGGCGGATGCCAATCCGGCCACTCAGCCTTGCGGGTGATCTTCTGCACCCCGGTCCAAGTGAAGCCGTCGCGGCCGACGCGCACGCCGTAGCGAATCGCGCGTCCACCGCCGAGCACATAATAGAGATAGGTGTTCGGAGTATCGACGATCAGCGTTCCCGCCGGTTCCTTGGTGGCGAAGGCCACCTCCTGCCGGCGCAGATTCGGCGCCAGCTCCGCGGGACCAGCCTCCGGCTGCTCATCCGGCGGCAGCGCGGACAGCACCGTCGGCTTGCCGTCGGCCCCGATCGGCGCCGACTGCACCGAACCCGTGACGGCGTTCGGAGCCGGGGCAGCGCCAGGCCCGCCGATCGCCTCGGGCGGCCGCATGCCGCGCTCGTCATTGGGATTACCTGATCCGGCGGCCCGGTCCGAATAGATCACCGGGGGCGGACCGTCGAGCCGACCATAGCGCGGATCATTGGGCGAAAGAACCGGGCCCGTCGGCGCGCCGTTGGCCGGCGGGGGGTCGGCGGCGTGGGCATAGCGCGGATCGTCCGGCGACAGGATCGGGCCGGTGGGCGCGCCGCGGTCGGTATAGATCGGCCGGGACCTTTCGGGATGGGCGTAACGTGGATCGTCCGGCGAGAGCACCGGTCCGGGCGGAGACAGCGCCGTCGAACTCTGCGCGTTCGGCGCCTCATCGTCTTCCAGCGAATCGAAATCCGGCGCGCCGGGACCGGGACCGCGGCGATAGTCGGCCGGATAGCCGCCGGGCGGATAAGGCTGCGGTGCAGGCGCATAGACCGCCCCGGGTGGCGATACCGGGTAGCCCTGCGCGAGCGCGAGCGAGGTCCCCGCCGCGCCTGCCATCAGGGCAGCACAAATCGTCAGAATGCTTTTGCTCATCATCGCTCTTGTATAGTCCCCAAGCCGACACCGGGCGGTTAACGGCAGATGGCTGAAGATCGCGGCGCATTCAAGACAAATCCGGCTAAATGGTGCCGGATTCGGCATTTTGTGATCGCCGCAGCACCGTTGCACTCAAGCCTCACCAGAGAGGAAACTGCATTCCGGCCCGCCGCGCGGCTTAATTCCACCGAATTGTAACAAACGCCGTGGTCAACCTTGCGGTATCTTCGAACCGGGCTGATTCGCTGCGCGCTGGGGGAGTGTCAGATGCGTCGCGAACGCGGCCATTTCAGTGGTCACCGCGTTCCCGGATGCTCGAAGGCCTTCGCAACACCAAAGCGAGGGCGGAATTTGCCTTTTCATGCTGCCCGGCTTCCGCTTCTTGTTCGCCGCGACCTTCCTGACGATGTCGATACTGGTCTTCGGACTAGGCGCGGCTTCACTGCTGCGCGCCGCCCACGAGCAGTTCGCCACCAACCCCTCCTGGCACGCCGCCCCCGAAGCCACATTTGCGCAGCAAGTCGAGACCGCAAGACCCCTGCTCGCAATGCTAAAGGTCGGGACGCCGGCTCCCGAACAAGAGGCGGCGGCCGACACCCCCGCCGCCGATATTCCAGCGATTCCGACACCAGCCGAACAATCGGCGACCGCTCAGCCACCAGCCGAGGCCACGGAGCTCGCCGCCCTGCAGCCGGAGCCGCCAACGCTGTCGGCCGCCGCAAAGTCCGACACGCCGGCTCTCGAGAGCCCGACGCCAACAATCCCGCCGGCAGCAGGCGATACGCCGGCTTCCGGCGCGCCCCAACTGGCCGAAACGCCCGCTTCCAGCGATAAGGTACAGGTCGCATCAACCGACCAGGCCACACCGGCCCCACCACCACCGGCGACCCAAGCCGCCCCGGCCGCTACCGGTGTTGATGCGACGGAGGCGTCGCCGGCAACATCGCCAGTGGCGGACACCGTCGCGACGAAAACCGCGGCGCTGGACAGTCCATCCGCTGTCGCCGAGGCGAAACCGGCGGAGAAAGCCACCGGCGCCAAGCCTGACCCAAGCGAGGTCAAGAAGCAGTTGCGGGCAAGGCGGGCGGCGCATCGCCGTCGGATGGCCGCACGCGCCGCGCGGCTGGCGCGGCTGGCGGCGGAGCTGCAACAACAGCAGGCGGCCGACCCGTTTGGTCTGCGATTCTCGCAACCGGCGGCGATGGCGTCGGTCCGTAGCCGCTGAGCCCCCAGGTTTGCGCGTATTCAAGTCGCAAAACCGGTGCCCGCTTTTGCGGAATACGCGCCAATCAGGCCGGACCGGTCGCGACCGGCGGCCCGTCGGGCAGGCCCCATTCGGACCATGAGCCGTCGTAAAGCGCGCTGCCGCGCACGCCGAGCCGATACAGCGCGAGCGTCAGCACCAGCGCGGAAACGCCGGAGCCACAGGTCGTCACGATCGGCTTGGTCATATCAACGCCGGCGCCGGTGAAGGCCTTGCGCAACTCCTCGAGCGGCTTCATCGCGCCGGTCGCGGCGTCGAACAGTTCGGCATAGGGCACGTTGCGGCTGCCGGGGATGTGGCCGCCGCGCAGGCCGGGCCGCGGCTCGGCCACGGAGCCTTCGAAACGCGGACGCGGCCGCGCATCGACCAGTTGTTCGGCCTGCGCCGTCAGATTGCCGACCAGTTGCTGCTGGCTGCGCACATAGCTTGAATCAAACTTCGCGCGGAATTTCCCGGGCCTCGCCGCAACCTTGCCGGAATGCGTGGGGCGCCCTTCCCGCAGCCATTTCTTCAGGCCGCCATCGAGCACCTTCACGTTCGGGTGCCCGAACGACAGGAACATCCACCACGCCCGGGGCGCGGCGACCCAACCGCCGGAATCATAGGCCACGACCGTATCGCCGCTGGAAATGCCGAGCGCCGCAACGTCATGCGCGAACTGCTCGGCATCGGGATACATATGCGGCCGCGGATCGTTGTGATCGGCGATGGCGTCGACATCGAAAAACACAGCGCCCGGAATATGCCCGGTGAGATAATCGTCGACGGGCAGCGGCAGCACGCCGGGCAGTTTGAACGACGCATCGATGATCCTGACCCTGGGATCATCGATATGGGCAGCAAGCCAGTCGGTGCTGACGAGCGGATCGTCGGTCAGTGATGTCATGGTGCCAAATCCTCTCAAACCTTCGTCATGGCCGGGCTTGTCCCGGCCATCCACGTCTTTTCTTGCCACGACACCGTCAAGACGTGGATGCCCGGCACAAGGCCGGGCATGACGGCTGACCGTACGTCGTTCACCCCTTCTTCTTCGGCTCCCACTTCTCGATCGGGCCGCCGGCGTCGCGCCAGGCGGCAAAACCGCCGCCCATATGCGCAACCGGGTTCAAGCCCATATCCTGCGCGGTCTTTGCCGCCAGCGCCGAGCGCAGGCCGCCAGCGCAATGGAAGATGAATTTCTTGTCCTGTTGGAAAATCGGCTTGGCATAGGGGCTCGCCGGATCGATCCAGAATTCCAGCATGCCGCGGGTGCAGGAGAACGCGCCGGGAATTTTCCCCTCGCGCTCGATCTCGCGGGGATCGCGGATGTCGACGATCACGACGTCGTCGTTATGCGCTATCTGGATGGCGTCGGCAGCGCTGACGGTTTCGATTTCGGCGTTGGCCTCGTCGATCAGGGACTTGATGCCGCGGTGAATGGTCTGGGGCATTTTTGTCGTACCTCCCTTTATCGGTCATTCCGGGTCGATGCGAAGCATCGAACCCGAAAATCTCGATCGGTTCTTTCTTGTTACATCGAGATTCCGGGTTCGCGCTCGCGCGCGCCCCGGAATGACAATGGACTGTGTTACCGCACCAGTTCCTTCATCGCGCCTTCGAGACCCTCAATGGTGATCGGGAACATGCGCTCCGAAAACAGCCGGCGGATCAGGGTGGTGGATTCCGAATAGTCCCAGTGCCGCTGCGCCACCGGATTGAGCCACACCGCGTGCGGATAGGTTCTGACGATGCGATCGAGCCAGACCGAGCCGGCTTCCTCGTTGACATGCTCGACCGAACCGCCGGGCACCATGATCTCGTAGGGGCTCATCGAGGCGTCGCCGACGAACACCACCTTGTAGTCGTGCGGATATTTGTGCAGCACGTCCCAGGTGGGCGTGCGGTCGGTGAAGCGCCGCTTGTTCTGCTTCCAGACGCCTTCATAGAGGCAGTTGTGGAAGTAGAAATATTCCATGTGCTTGAATTCGCTCTTCGCCGCCGAGAACAACTCCTCGACCTGCTCGATATGCGAATCCATGGAGCCGCCGATATCGAAGAACACCAGCACCTTGACGGCGTTGCGACGCTCGGGGCGCATGTGCACGTCGAGATAGCCGTGGTTGGCGGTCTCCTTGATCGTGGTGTCGAGGTCGAGTTCGTCGGGCGCGCCGGTGCGGGCGAATTTGCGCAGGCGTCGGAGCGCGACCTTGATGTTGCGGATGCCGAGTTCGACATTGCCGTCGAGATCCTTGAATTCGCGCTTGTCCCACACCTTCACCGCGCGGTTGTTGCGGTTCTTCTCCTGGCCGATGCGGATGCCCTCGGGATTATAGCCCTCCGCCCCGAACGGCGAGGTGCCCGCGGTGCCGATCCACTTGTTGCCGCCCTGGTGGCGGCCCTTCTGCTCCTTCAGGCGTTCCCGCAACGTCTCCATGAGCTTGTCCCAGCCCATCGCCTCGATCTGCTTCTTCTCTTCCTCGGTGAGGTATTTCTCGGCGAGCTTCTTCAGCCATTCGGCGGGAATGTCCGCCTTCTCCATGGCGTCGAGCAGGCTTTCCAGCCCCTTGAACACGGTGCCGAACACGCGGTCGAACTTGTCGAGATTGCGCTCGTCCTTCACCAGCGCCGCGCGCGACAAATAGTAGAAATTCTCCACCGTCTGCTCGGCGAGGTCGGCGTCCAGCGCCTCCATCAGCGTCAGATATTCGCGCAAGGTGACCGGGACCTGCGCATCGCGCAGCGATGTGAAGAATTGCAAGAACATGGCTCACAGATTGCCCGCCGCACGGTGGACGTCAAGGGCAGAGAGGCCTAGACCTGCCCGGTTTTTCAACTAGAATTGAGCCAACAGGGCTTTTGAGCGGGGCATTTTCGATGGGTATTTTGGCGGCACTCGTGATCGGCGCGATCGCCGGCTGGCTGGCCGGCGTGATCGTCCGTGGCGCCGGTTTCGGGCTGGTCGGCAACATCGTGGTCGGCATCATCGGCGCGCTGGTCGCAAGCTGGGTGTTGCCGCAGCTGCATATCGAGCTCGCCGCCGGCACGCTCGGCGCGATTCTCGACGCCACGGTGGGCGCGGTGATCGTGCTCGTCATCCTCTCGCTGATCAAACGCGTTTGACGACCTCCTTCATCCCCGCACCCACTGCGTCAGCAGCGGTCTTTCGTTCAGGCAAAGGCGCGTGTCCGCGCTCAAGAACAAGCAACAAGGCAAAAACTCGATGAAATTTACCGGCACCAAGGACTACGTCGCCACCGACGACCTCAAGATCGCGGTCAACGCCTCGATCGTGCTCGAGCGGCCGCTCCTGATCAAGGGCGAGCCCGGCACCGGCAAGACCGTGCTGGCCGAGGAAGTCTCCAAGGCGCTCGGCGCGCCGCTTCTGACCTGGCACATCAAGTCCACCACCAAGGCGCAGCAGGGCCTCTACGAATACGACGCGGTATCGCGGCTTCGCGACAGCCAGCTCGGCGACTCCAAGGTTTCGGACATCTCGAACTACATCAAGCGCGGCAAGCTCTGGGAAGCCTTCACCCACGAGAAGCGCCCGGTGCTGCTGATCGACGAGATCGACAAGGCCGACATCGAATTTCCCAACGATCTGTTGCTCGAACTCGATCGCATGGAGTTCTTCGTCTACGAGACCGGCGAGAACATCAAGGCCAGCCTGCGCCCGATCGTGATGATCACCTCCAACAACGAGAAGGAGCTGCCGGACGCGTTCCTGCGCCGCTGCTTCTTCCACTACATCAAGTTCCCCGACATCGACACCATGAACCGGATCGTCGAGGTGCATTTTCCCGGCATCAAGAAGCGCCTGGTGGAAGAAGCCTTGCGGATCTTCTTCGAGGTCCGCGAGGTGCCGGGCCTCAAGAAGAAGCCGTCGACCTCGGAGCTGCTGGACTGGCTGAAACTCCTGCTCAACGAGGAAATGACGCCGGAAATGCTCAGGGAACGCGATCCGCGCAAGCTGATCCCGCCGCTGCACGGCGCGCTGTTGAAGAACGAGCAGGACGTACACCTGTTCGAGCGGCTGGCGTTTCTGAGCCGCAGAGAAGTGTGAGCGGATTTCACTTCAAACAACCTGCCATCGCGAACCTCCCCTCCTCCCGCGAAGGGGAGGGGTCGGGGGTGGGGGGTGCCTCAGCAAACTCGCTGGCAGATGAGCAAACTGATAGACCCCCCACCCCAACCCCTCCCCGCCACGCGCAAGGGCGCGTGGAGGGAGGGGAGATCACCGTGCACAGCTTCCCGATCTCGCGGCGCATTTCGCCCGAGCTTTGCTAAAAATTTCCCGCCCTCTCATTCAGAGGGCGCAGGGAATGCCGGGCGCCCGCCGCGCCCGCAGCCTCGCATGCAAAATAAAATGAGCATACGAGCATAGTCACCACGGTCACACCGGTTCACCCGGCATTCCCTACGCAATGGTTTTACGGCTTATTTCGTGCTCTCCCCGGCGACCGGGCTTGTTTGCCACCGTCGCCCACGGATCACTCCGCGAACTTGATGCCAGCGTCGGGGCATCAGGACCACACGACTTCGCCGTCCGCCTCAAGTGCATTCGTCACAGCACCAAAGCGTCCACCGCATCCCGCTCCAACGTCCGTGACGATCGCGATACGCCCCTCTTATCGAGGCGGGACGGCTGGAATCAATAAAGCTGTGTCTACCAAACCGTTAATCGGTGGTCGGTTGCGACAAATCAACCCGTCGGGCAAATCGCG
>JBGPSI010000082.1:0-19667 GCA_041490045.1 Bradyrhizobium sp. | reverse complement strand
TGTTCGGTGAAGCAGAAGCAGTTGATCTTCTGGAAATACGCCCCGACCGTCAGCGGCGCGACATTATAGGCCGCCTGCCCGGTCGTGGTCCGCGCCGACTGGTTGGTCACGGTGTAGTAGACGGTGACCACCTGGCCAATCCTGACCTCGATCTCGGTCTGCTCCGGCTCGAATTTCCACGGCAATCCGCCCGCGACGTTGGAATCGAAGCGCACCGCGATCTTGCGCGAAAGCGGCGCGGCCGTAGGCGCCGAGGTCGCGACCTGGGTGGTGCCGTTGAAGCCGGTGGCGCGGCAGAACCAATTGTAGAACGGCACCGCTGCATAGGACGCGCCGACCATCAGCACCACGACGAACCCGCAGATCGCGGCCACCAGCGCGTCACGGCCGAGACGCGGCTTAGCCTTCAGGCTTTCCCTCCCGCTTTCCTCGGCGTTTGCGCCCGGCTCTCGCGGCATCGTGGGCTCTTTATCCATGGCCATCACATCATTTCATCACATCATTGATCACATGGGCCGCACGAGCACGGCCGGCCCCTTGACCATGGTGACCGCGAAAAACAGCACGACGAGAACGCCGAGCGCGAGCGCGATGGCGATCGAGCGCCGGCGACGGCTTTTTTTCTGCGCCTCGGTGAGGACGATTCCGTCTGGCTGCTGCTTGTCCGCCATTGTCTCGCCATGCGCCCCCTACCAGATCGACGGCGCGATGGCGCGGGCGACAACCTCGATCAGCAAGGTTGCGAACAGCGCGAACAGATAGAAGATCGAGAAGGCGAACAGCCGCCGGCTGGCGCGCAGTGCTTCGCTGCGCTCGCGGCGGCGATAGACATTGATTGCCAGCGCCAGCATGCCGGCGCCGAGAATGAGCGAGGTCACGCCGTAGACCGCATCGAAATAGCCAAGCGGCCAGGGCGCAAACGCGGTCGCGACCAGCACGATGGTATAGAGCAGGATCTGCAGCCGCGTCGCGTCGGGACCGGCGACCACCGGAAGCATCGGCACGCCGGCGCGCGCATAGTCGTCGCTGCGGAACAGCGCCAGCGCCCAGAAATGCGGCGGGGTCCAGAAGAAGATGATCAGGAACAGAAGCCACGGCTCGACCGACAGCGAGCCGGTCGCCGCCGCCCACGCCACCACCGGCGGCAGCGCGCCCGCAGCACCCCCGATCACGATGTTCTGCGCGGTCCAGCGCTTCAGCACCATGGTGTAGATCACGACATAGAAGAAGATCGTGAATGCCAGGAGCGCGCCGGCGATCCAGTTGACGAGGATGCCGAGCGTCATCACCGCGAAGAACGCCAGCGTCGTGCCGAACGCCAGCGCTTCCGGCTTGGTGACGCGTCCGCGCGGAATCGGCCGGTTGGCGGTGCGCGACATCTTGGCGTCGATGTCGCCCTCGAGCGCCATGTTGAGCGCGCCGGAGGCGCCGGCGCCGACGGCGATGCAAAGGATCGAGGTGAATGCCAGCACCGGATGCAGGTGACCCGGCGCGATCGCGAGACCGACCAGCGCGGTGAAGATCACCAGCGACATGACCCGCGGTTTCAGCAGCGCGATGTAATCGGCGACGTCGGCCTCGGAAATCCGTGGCGACGACAGCTCGATGGCGTTGTTCTCGATAACCGACAAAACAGGACTCGCTTCCTTCAGATCACGATCCGATAGACCGGATCATGATCGCTTCTCTGTATTGAGCATGATCTTTTCGGAAAACCGGTTCCCACTTTGCACTGGCGCGGCCCTCCGGATCCGGATCATGCTCCTACTGCACGCGCGGCAGCACTTCGAACTGGTGGAACGGCGGCGGCGACGACAGCGTCCATTCCAGCGTGGTGGCGCCCGCCCCCCACGGATTGTCGGCGGCCTGCTCCTTGCGGACGAAGGCGTCGATCACGCCGTAGATGAAGATCAGCACGCCGAAGCCGGAGATGTAGGAGCCGATCGAGGACACCAGGTTCCAGCCGGCGAACGCGTCGGGATAATCGACGTAGCGGCGCGGCATGCCGGAGAGGCCGAGGAAGTGCTGCGGGAAGAACACCAGGTTGACGCCGATGAAGGTGACCCAGAAGTGCGCCTTGCCGATGGTCTCGTTGTACATGTAGCCCGACATTTTAGGGAACCAGTAGTACCAGCCGGCGAAGATCGCGAACACGGCTCCGAGCGACAGCACGTAGTGGAAGTGCGCGACCACGTAATAGGTGTCCTGCAGCACGCGGTCGACGCCGGCATTGGCCAGCACTACGCCGGTGACGCCGCCGACCGTGAACAGGAAGATGAAGCCGATCGCCCATAGCATCGGCGTCCTGAACTCGATCGAGCCGCCCCACATCGTGGCGATCCAGGAGAAGATCTTCACGCCGGTCGGCACCGCGATCACCATGGTAGCGGCGACGAAATAGGCCTGCGTCGCCGACGACATGCCGACCGTGTACATGTGGTGCGCCCACACCACGAAGCCGATGCCGCCGATCGCGACCATCGCATAGGCCATGCCGAGATAGCCGAACACCGGCTTGCGCGAGAAGGTCGAGACGATCTGGCTGATCATGCCGAAGCCCGGCAGGATCAGGATGTAGACCTCGGGGTGGCCGAAGAACCAGAACAGGTGCTGGAACAGCACCGGGTCTCCGCCGCCTTCGGCGGAGAAGAAGGTGGTGCCGAAATTGCGATCGGTCAGCAGCATGGTGATGGCGCCGGCGAGCACCGGCAGCGACAACAGCAGCAGGAACACCGTCACCAGGATCGACCAGACGAACAGCGGCATCTTGTGCAGGGTCATGCCCGGCGCGCGCATGTTGAAGATCGTGGTGATGAAGTTGATGGCGCCGAGAATCGACGAGGCGCCGGCCAGATGCAGCGACAGGATGGCGAAATCGACCGCCGGTCCCGGATGCCCCGAGGTCGACAGCGGCGCGTACATGGTCCAGCCCGCGCCGACGCCGTTGGCGCCCGGTTCACCCTCGACGAAGGTGGAAATGATCAGGAGCGCGAACGAGGCCGGCAGCAGCCAGAACGAGATGTTGTTCATGCGCGGGAATGCCATGTCTGGCGCGCCGATCATCAGCGGCACGAACCAGTTGCCGAAGCCGCCGATCATCGCCGGCATCACCATGAAGAAGATCATGATCAGGCCGTGCGAGGTCACGAACACGTTGTAGGTATGGGTCTCGTGGAAGATCTGGACGCCGGGATACATCAGCTCGGCGCGGATCGCGATCGACATCGCCGCGCCGATGACGCCGGCGATGATGGCGAACACCAGGTACATCGTGCCGATGTCCTTGTGGTTCGTCGAATAGACGAAGCGCCGCCATCCGGTCGGATGGTCGTGCGCGTGATCGTCGTGGGCATGATCGCTGTGAGCCGATGTCGCTGTTGCCATTTTCAAATCCTGCCTTGCAGTCCTTTGCAGACCTTGCGGTCCCGTCGCCCTTGTCCCGTCGATTGCGCGCCTCAAGCCTGAAGGCTTACTGCGCGGCCGCGCCCGCCGAGGCGAACGAGTTCGCCGGGTTGGACGCAAATTTCTTCTTCGCGGTCTCGACCCAGGCCACGAAGTCCTGATCGCTCACCACCCGCACGGCGATCGGCATGAAGGCGTGATCCTTGCCGCACAGTTCCGAGCACTGGCCGTAGTACATGCCGGTCTGGGTGGCCTTGAACCAGGTTTCGTTGAGACGGCCCGGGATCGCGTCGATCTTGATGCCAAACGCCGGCACCGCGAAGGAATGGATCACGTCGGCGCCGGTGGTCTGCACCCGGATCACCTTGTTGACCGGCACGACCATCTCATTGTCGACGCCGAGCAGCCGGGGTTGCTTGTCCTGGGCCATCAGCGAATCGAATTCGAACTTGCCGTTATCGGGGTAGGCGTAGCTCCAGTACCACTGCTTGCCGGTCGCCTTGATGGTCAGGTCGGCCTTTGGAATGTCGAGCTCGAGGAACAACAGCCGGAACGACGGCACCGCGATGGCGACCAAGATCAGGACCGGGATCAGCGTCCAAGCCACTTCGATCAAGGTGTTATGGGTGGTGCGCGAGGGCACCGGGTTGGATTTGGCGTTGAACTTGACGACGACCGCGATCAAGAGCCCCAGCACGAACAGCGTGATGATGGTGATGATCCAGAGCAGCATGTTGTGGAACCAGGTGATTTGCTCCATCACCGGCGATCCCGCTGGCTGCAACCTGAATTCCCACGGCGCCGGCTGCCCGAGTTCGGCGAATGCCGCCCCGCTCGTAGCCAGCGCAACGCCAGCCACCGCTAACCCCAGCAACCGCCGGCCAATTTGGCCCTTCGACATCTTCATGCCGCTCGCGCTCCCTTGATAGAACCCCTCGGCACTCCGCCGGTTGGCTAAGACATGCCGCACGATCCGCCCCCTGACAAACGGCCTTGGGAGGTACTTTCGAAATACCAGGCCAGATCGCTAGAACGCGTCGAAATCCAGCCTCTCAAACCATAATTCTTGACCTATCGCAATGCAGTCGTGGGGCATGGTGTGCAACGCGCCCGGCTAAATCGCCGATGTCATATTTTCCCGGGAAATCAGCCAGTCGCGCGGCTTTCGCGCGCCCCGGGTGCTTGACAGGCGGATTGCCCGATGTAGGCACAGGCGGGGTGCTCCACAGGAACCTGATTCGGCTGGCGCAGGAGCGGCCTCGCGGCTCGAGGGCTCTCGAAAGTGCCTTCAAGGCGCCGTCATTACGTATCAGTCCCCTGCTCGGACCGACAGTTCTAGGGAATTATCTAAGGGATCGACCCGGATGGGGCCTTCGAAATACAGGGCGAGAAATGCCGCAGGCTGCGGCAGCCGGTCTGCAGGCGTCCCCCGCCGGCCGGGCATCGGGCTGACCGCATTCAATCTTGCCATGTTCAGCCTTGCCACGCTTGGCGTCGCCATTGCCTGCTTTCTCGGCATGACAGCCTCCGCCAGCGCGCAGGGCGCGGTGCGCTCGGTCCATGGCGACTGGCAGATCCGCTGCGATACCCCGCCGGGCGCGCAGGCCGAGCAATGCGCGCTGATCCAGAGCGTGGTGGCGGAAGACCGTTCCAATGCCGGCCTGACCGTCATCGTGCTGAAAACCGCCGACCAGAAGAGCCGGCTGATGCGGGTGGTGGCGCCCTTGGGCGTGCTGCTGCCCTCCGGCCTCGGCCTGAAACTCGACAATGTCGATGTCGGCCGCGCCGGC
Organism: Bradyrhizobium sp.; assembly: GCA_041490045.1. Classification (GTDB taxonomy): domain Bacteria; phylum Pseudomonadota; class Alphaproteobacteria; order Rhizobiales; family Xanthobacteraceae; genus Bradyrhizobium. The sequence continues at coordinate 14,475 of JBGPSI010000082.1, read as the reverse complement.
TTTGTCCGCTGCCTGCCCAATGGCTGCGTGGCCGAGGTGGTGATGGACGACAAGCTGCTGGGCCAGCTGCGCAACGCCAAGACCGCCACCTTCATCATTTTCGAGACCCCCGAAGAAGGTATCGGTTTCCCGCTCAGCTTGAATGGACTCGCCGAGGGTTACGACAAATTGCCGTGAGGCAATCTGCCTCGCTGCGCGCCCGCCGGCAGACCCTCCCCTTTCCAGCCGCCGTGCCTATCTTCAGACCATCTCTTGAGACCATCGTCGTTCCGGCCAGGCGCCGCCGAGTGACGGGTTCCATAACCTGGGTTACGGTGTTGTAAGGCGACTTTTCGCCAGCCTTGCTTAAGACACGAAAACCCGTGGTTATGGTCCACGTTTCGGCGGGACGGCAAGAACGGCCACAGTGCATTGGAGCTTCCATGACCCCCACAACCTCCCTGCTCGACCGCGCCAATCTCGATCGCGATTCCGTGCGACATCAGGTCGTGCGGGGGCTTACGGGCGCCGACGACGGTGAGTTGTTCCTGGAATACAGCCAGACCGAGGCGCTGATGTTCGACAATGGCCGGCTCAAGCAGGCCACCTACGACACCTCGCAGGGGTTCGGGCTTCGCGCCGTGAAGGACGACGCGGTCGGCTACGCGCATTCCTCCGATGTCTCGCTGCCGGCGCTGATTCGCGCCGCGGACGCGGTCGCGGCCGTGCGCGGCGGCTATAGCGGGAATTTCGCGGCGGCGCCGGCCCACACCAATGTGCGGCTCTATGGCGACGAAAATCCGCTCGATGCGCCGGGCTTCGAGAGCAAGGTAAAACTGCTCGCCGAGATCGACGCCTATGTCCGCGACAAGGACCCGCGGGTACGGCAGGTCACCGTCAGCCTGGGCGCCACCTGGCAAGTGGTGGAAATCCTGCGGCCCGACGGCGAGAGCTATCGCGACATCCGCCCGCTGGTGCGCGTCAATATTTCCGTGGTCGCGGGACAAGGCGACCGGCAGGAGAGCGGCAGCAAGGGCTATGGCGGCCGCGAAGGCTATGCGCGCTTCATCGAGACCAAGGCGTGGCGCGAGGCCGCCGACGGCGCGATCCGCGAGGCGATGGTCAATCTGGAATCGGTGCCGGCACCCGCCGGCGAGATGGATGTGGTGCTCGGCGCCGGCTGGCCCGGCGTGATGCTGCATGAGGCCGTCGGCCATGGGCTGGAGGGCGATTTCAACCGCAAGAAGACCTCGGCTTTCGCAGGCCTGATGGGCCAGCAGGTCGCCGCCAAGGGCGTCACCGTGGTCGACGACGGCACCATGGCCTCGCGGCGCGGCTCGCTGTCGATCGACGACGAGGGCACGCCGACCGGCCGCACCGTGCTGATCGAGGACGGCATCCTGGTCGGCTACATGCAGGACCGCCAGAACGCCCGGCTGATGAACATGAAGCCGACCGGCAACGGCCGCCGTCAGGGCTATGCCCATATGCCGATGCCGCGCATGACCAATACCTACATGCTGGCGGGCCAGAGCGACCCGGCGGAAATTCTCGGCTCGGTCAAGAACGGCATCTATGCCGCCAATTTCGGCGGCGGCCAGGTCGACATCACCTCGGGCAAATACGTGTTCCAGTGCACGGAAGCCTACAAGATCGAGAACGGCAAGATCGGCGCGCCGCTGAAGGGCGCGATGCTGATCGGCAACGGGCCGACCGACCTGCATCGCATCACCATGGTCGGCAACGATCTTGCGCTCGATACCGGCATCGGCACCTGCGGCAAGAACGGCCAGGGCGTGCCGGTCGGCGTCGGCCAACCGACGCTGCGGATGGAACGGATCACGGTCGGAGGTACCGGCGCATGAGCGTCAATAACGAGACGATGGCGACAAAGAAGACATCCACCTGGCGCGGCCAGTTCGTCCAGCTCACCGGCATCGTGCTGGCGGTCTTCCTCGCCAAGGGCGCGCTCGCCGAGCCCTTCTACGTGCCGTCGGGCTCGATGGAGCCGACGCTGCAGATCGGCGATGCGCTGCTCGCATCGAAATACGCCTATGGCTACTCGACCGCCTCGCTGCCGATCCAGATCAATTTGCCCGAGAGCGGACGCGTGTTCGGCGAGACGCCGAAGCGCGGCGACGTCGTGGTGTTCCGCTGGCCGGGCGACCGCTCGCAGGCCTGGGTGAAGCGCGTCGTCGGGCTGCCCGGCGACCGCATCCAGATGCGGCAGGGGCAGCTCTTCATCAACGACCATGCGGCCGGGCTGAAGCCCGACGGCATCGGCGAGGCCGAAGACGACAATGGCACCGTCGAGCCGGCGTTTCGCTTTATCGAGACCTTGCCGGGCGGCGTCAGCCACCAGATCCTCAAGCTGCGCGACAACGGCCGGCTCGACAACACGCCCGAAGTCACCGTGCCGCCCGGCCGGCTGTTCGTGATGGGCGACAACCGCGACAACTCCGCCGACAGCCGCGTGCCCGTCCGCGACGGCGGCGTCGGCATGCTGCCGATGGACGATCTGGTCGGCCGCGCCGATGCCGTGGTCGGATCGTGGGATCTCGGCATCCGCCATCAGCCGGTATCGACCTGGCTGTCGGGTTTCCGCCTGTCGCGGTTTTTTACGTCGGTCCATTGAGGCCGAATTCGTAACGGATTGTAGGGTGCGCAAAGGCGCGTTTGCGCCGCGCCTGCCGTCTTGAGATCGAAGAGCTCGTCGCGTTGCTCGGCGGGGCGCTTTGCTTTGCCACCCCACGAATCTCCATGGACACCGACGCTTTCCTTGCCGCCACTCTCAGCAATCCCGTCAACGCGGCGATCGCCGATGAACTTTTCGCGCGGGCGCTGCCGGATGCGTGGATCGTCTCGGGGTGCCTGGTGCAGAGCGCGTGGAACGTGCTGACCGGCCGCGCGGTCGATTACGGCATCAGTGACTACGACATCTTCTATTTCGATCCCGACACGTCATGGCAGGCCGAGGACGCCGTGATCCGCACGCTGCAAAGCCGGCTGGCGCATCTCGGCGGCGCCGTCGAGACGCGCAACCAGGCCCGCGTCCATCTCTGGTATCCCGAAAAACATCGCCTGCCCTACCCGGCGCTGCGATGTTCAACCGAAGGCATCGACCGCTTCCTGACCAGGAATACCCAGGTCGGAATCCGCCGCACGGATGAGGGATACGACGTCTACGCGCCGCACGGATTTGACGACATTGCCGGGTTGATCGTGCGGCCCAATCCGGGCCCGAATTTTTCCGCTGCAAACTATGCGGCGAAGGCGGCGCGGTGGAAACGGCTTTGGCCGGAGCTTACCGTGATCGCTGCCGCTTGCCCTGACTAGAACGACGTCGTCAGTTGCGTCAGCCACGCCGGCGATGCATCGACCAAAGCGGCCTCGACCCTTTTGTCGACGCCGGAAACGATCGCGACGCCGATAACGATGAAGGCCGCGCCAAGCAGGCCCTTGCCGAGCTTTCCCGCCGACATCAGCCGCGAGCGGACCCCCAACAGGGTCGCGCGCGACAGCAATCCCAAAACGACCAGCGGCAAGGCGGCGCCGATGCCGAATGCCGCCATGGTCAGCGCGACCTGCGGCAGGTCCCGCCCCTGCGACGCCAGAAGCGACGCCGCCCCCAACGTCGGTCCGACGCAAGGCGACCAGACCGCGCCGAGCAACAGCCCGATCGCAAACTGGCCGGCTAGCCCGGACGATGCAAAGCCGCCGAAGCGCCGGTCAGCCCAGCTCGACACCGGCCCGCCCGCCGCGGCAAGTTGCGCCTGCCATGAGGGAACCAGAAAAATCGTTCCGAGCACGATCATGATCGCTGCTGCAACGAGCCTGAAGCTGCCGGCATCGATGCCAAGCCCGAATCCGGCGAGCGCCAGCAAAAGCCCGAGCCCGGTGAACGAGGTGGCGAGCCCAGCGGCCAGGGCGACGGCGCCGAGCGGATGCGCGGCCATCGCCGCCCCCAGCACGATCGGCACCAGCGGCAGCACGCAGGGCGACAGGATCGAGAGCAGCCCGGCCGCGAAGGCCAGCACCAGAACGGTCACGCGAAACCCTTAGAGGCTTTTGTCGAGCAGGGCTTCGATCGAGGCTTCCTTGGTATCGCCGACGGAGCGGGCCTGCTCGGCCGAGCCCTTGAAGACGATCAGGGTCGACTGCATTTGGGCACCGAACTTCTTGACCTCGGCCTTCATCGCATCGAAATCGACGCGGAAGATTTTCAGATCCTTGAACCTCGGATCGGCGGTCAGTTTGTCGATGATGGGCTTCTGCGCCTTGCAGGTCGGGCACCAATCGGCGTGGATCTCGACCAGGATCGGGCTGCCCGCCGCCTGCGCCGCCTTGAAGGCTTCATCCGAAAACGGAACGGCGGTGTTGGCCGAAGCGGCAGAGAACAGGCCGGCCACCGTCAGCGCGAATGCGACAATCGCCCCGTTCAAAAACCTGCGCGTCAAAGTCATCGTGAACTCCCCGGGTTGACCTCACGCCCCCGAAAGCTCCTCCATCGACCATGAAGCGGTTCGGCGCGTACTTCCCATACGCCCCCGGTGCCACGGTCGTTACCTCACCACCCCCGAAATAAACCCGGCCTTGCGCCGCGGCGGTTTTATCTCTTTTTTCAGGAAGCAATGCGCGGCCCTGCCGATATATCCCGGGCGGGCATAGGTCCAGGCCCGGCATTTGTTGTCGGCGGTGCAGGCCGCCTTGCAGGCCTCGTCGCCCTCGTCGCGCTTGAGATCGAAATTGCGGTAATCGCCGCCGAATCGGTCGATCGAGGTTTCGATTCCCTTGATGCGCGGTTCCACCACGCCGGCGCCGCGCACGCCGGTCACGCAGCAATCGTCTTGCACGCGCGGGGGCACGCTGTTCTTCAACCAGCACACCGCGCCGCCGGCGGCATCGTTCGGGTAGTTGAAGCTCCAGGCCCGGCAGCGCCGGTCGCGCTCGCAGACCAGCGCGCAATCCGCCGGATCGCCCGAAGGCACCGGCGAGCTCAGATAGTCAGCGCCCGGACGATCGAAACCGGCCTGCGCCAGCGCCGGTCGCGCGGCGGCAACGGCCGTTACGATGGCGAGCGTCGCCAAACACGCCCTGAGCAGGCGGCCTCCCCACATTCGCGATTACTTTCAACTAATTGGTCGCCCCGCTCTTCGCGCGGATTGCCATTTGATCGCCACGAACCTGTACAGCGGATGAACGGCGTCAGTGCCAGCGAGTCAAAAGGCGGTCGATGGGCGTTTAGTAGCTAGTGCCTTTCCGTTTCGAGAGAATCGAAACGGAAAGGCACTAGATTCCCGATTTGACGCGTTTTCTTGACGTTCAGAACGCATATTCGTCATAGGCCGGTTCCACCGAGCCATGCCAGGGTCCGCGGAACTTCTCCAGCATCTCCTCGGCCGGCGTCCGGCCCGAATCGATGATCCGCTCCAGCGGCTCGAGATGACGGCTTTCGTCACGGCCGAGATGATCGACGCGGCCGCGCCGGCGCAGGCCCGAATGCGCCAACGCCAGGCATTCCCTGGCGATTTCGAACAGATAGCGATCCCTGATCCGGGCCTTGAAACCCATGCGGGGGACGTCGTCGCGCAGCGCCTGGCGCTCCTGCGCGGTCCAGTGCCTGGCGATGTCCCAGGCCGCGTCCAGGCTGACGTCGTCATAGAGCAGGCCGACCCAGAACGCCGGCAGCGCCGGCAGCCGGCCCCACGGCACGCCGTCGGCGCCGCGCATTTCCAGATAGCGCTTCAGCCGCACCTCGGGGAAGATCGTCGACAGATGGTTGGCCCAGTCCGACAGCGTCGGACGCTCGCCGGGAAACGCGGAATTCCTGCCGTCGAAGAAATCGCGGAACGACGATCCGGCAACGTCGATATATTCGTCGCCGCGCTTGACGAAGTACATGGGAACGTCGAGCGCGTAATCGACCCAGCGTTCGAACCCCATGCCGTCCTCGAACGCCCAAGGCAGCATTCCGGCGCGCGCATTGTCGGTGTCGCGCCAGATTTCGGAGCGGAACGACAAAAAGCCGTTGGGCTTGCCTTCGGTGAACGGCGAATTGGCGAACAAAGCGGTCGCGATCGGCTGCAGCGCCACCGATACCCGGAGCTTCTTGACCATGTCGGCTTCTGAGGAGAAGTCGAGATTGGTCTGCACCGTGCAGGTCCGGTACATCATGTCGATGCCGTATTTGCCGACCTTCGGCATGTAGTTGGTCATGATCTTGTAGCGGCCCTTGGGCATCATGGGTATCTGCGCGCGCGACCATGACGGCGTCATGCCGAGCCCGAGAAAGCCGATGCCGAGCGGAGTTGCGATCTCGCGCACCTGCGCCAGATGCGCCATCAGCTCTGACTGGGTCTGGTGCACGGTCTCGACCGGCGCGCCCGACAGTTCGAATTGCCCGCCGGGCTCCAGCGAAATCGCGCCGCCGCCGGTGACGTCATACAGCCCGATGATGTTGCCGCGCTCCATGATCGGCTCCCAGCCGAGCAGAAGCTGCATGCCTTCGAGCAGCGTACCGATGCCGCGCGCGCCCTCGTAAGGCACGGGATGATGGCCCTCGAGCGTGAACGGGGTCTTCTCGTGCTCGGTGCCGATGCGGAATTCCGACGGCGGCTTCACGCCCGCTTCCAGCCACCCCACCAATTCGGCGCGTGATTGCAGCGGCGTCATATCGATCTGGTCACGCGCCATGAAGATTCCGGATGTGGGGCGCTTCGACGGGACGCGCGCGGTGTCGGGGGTATCCCCGAACCGACCGGTCCGGGGATGCGAGTGGTGAAAAGAATATCATCGGGCGGGCGCGCCGTCTCTTGCCGCGAGCAGTTGCGCCTCGCCGCAGGAGCAGCCCAGCCAGTCGAGCAGGCCGCAGAGCTTGGCAGCATCCGCATCGGACAGTTTCGAGCCAACGTGCTTTTCGATCGCGGCCGAATAGGCGCTCCACATCTTCTTCTGCAGCTCGCGCCCGGCTTCGGTGATCTCGACGAACTGGCCGCGCTTGTCGATCTTGCATTCGCGGCGCGCCGCCAGTCCCTCGTCCACCAGCCGGTCGATCAGCCGCGAGGTGGAATATTGCGGGATCAGCATCTGCTTTTCCAATTCCACCGGGCGCATCTCGCCCGACGGCGCGCGCGACAGTTCGAGCAGCGCGTCATACCAGGCGAGCGGCGGAAAACCGGCCTTCTTCAATTCCTGCTCGACGGCGTCCAACACCCGGCTCTGGACCCGCATCAGGCGGATCCAGGCGGCGGTCGCCTCGGTCGATGGTTTGCGTTTCATGTCCCGGCTCTTAACGTGACGCGGCAGTCTAGCCTACTAAATGCAGCTGCATCAATCTTGACTATTCCATGCAGATGCATTTAGTCATCCAATAGCGTTTTCAAGCGGAGCGGATACCGCTTCGCGTGAAGAAAACGTAACGAAATAGAGATTTGGAGCCGGACCGGTTCTGGTCCGGTCGGGATCGGCCGGGCGGCAGCGCCGACTCGCCAATCATCCGAGGGAAGGAAATTCCGATGAAACTGTATTATTCGCCCGGAGCCTGTTCGCTTTCGCCCCATATCGCGCTCTGCGAGTCCGGCCTGCCCTACGATCTGGTCAAGGTCGATCTCAAGGCCAAGAAGCTCGAGAACGGCGACGACTACCTCAAGGTCAATCCCAAGGGCCAGGTGCCGGCGCTGGCGCTGGACAATGGCGAACTCGTCACCGAAGGCCCGGTCATCGTCCAGATGATCGCCGACAAGGTGGCGGCCAAGAACCTCGCGCCCGCCCGCGACAGCGCCGAGCGCTACAAGCTCCTGGAGTGGCTGAATTTCGTCGGCACCGAACTGCACAAGAATTTCGGCCCGATGTTCTCGCCGGTGTTGGCCGACGACGCCAAGGCCTTCTTCAAGGACCGGGTGATGGGCAAGTTCAAATATCTCGACGGCGTGCTCGCCGGCCGCGACTACCTGATGGGCAAGCAGTTCACTGTTGCCGACGGCTACCTGTTCACCATGCTGGCCTGGGCCGACCGTATGAAGTTCGACCTCTCGGCGATGCCGAACTTGCTCGCCTACAAGGCCCGCGTCGGCGCCCGCCCGATGGTGCAGCAGGCGCTGACCAAGGAAGGCCTGATGAAGGCGGCGTGATTTCTGCCGAACTGATAAGCGAAAAGGGCCGGATCGATGATCCGGCCCTTTGTCACGCTGATCAACCACAGCCCCGATCTACCGAACCGATCACATTACGATCGGGATCGCCTCGGGCTTAGGCCGCCGATTCAATGGCTCCCGGTCCATTTGCGCCAATGCGTCGGCTGAATGTCGATGCGCTTTCTATTTGAAGCATCGATCCATTCGGCACCATTCTTGTGACACGGGTACTCCAGCCTGAGGACGATTCCGTCGTAGTCTATGACACAGACTTCCAAGTCTCCATCGTCAGGCGCAGTTGAAACGGGCAACCACTCTGCTGGCAACGATTGAATATCGGTCATAACCGGTACTCCCCATGCAAACTGATGCACATCTTCGATAGCATCTTAGATCGTGGCTCGCTTGACCTGCGTCAAGATCCGTCCTCGAACACAGCCCCGGACGATCTTATTCGATCGCCTCGTCGGGATCGCCGCGCTCGTTGAAGAGAGTTCTCAGCAAGCGCCATAATTCGCGGTGACCGGCAGTTTGACCGCCTTGCCTCAGGTAATCCGCAATGTCCATTGTGGTGGCCTGATACTCGACGGCACCCCCGACCCTTACGTCCAAATGTGCCACTTCACGCTCGACGTACAGGCATTTGACGTCCGTATCGAAGACAAGCATGCAACGATCCGCATGCGTGATCTCCGGGCCTTTCACCTGGCGATACAATTCTCGTTTCAGGAGAGCCATTATTCGCTCCCGATGATGACGGCGATAGCTGAATCTTTCAGCTCAGCAAAGTTCGAACCTTTGTGGCGGCGTCATAGATTCCACTCTGAAGCACGGATAAGTCGAAGCACGGATCAGTCGACTTCAGTTTCCGGCCCGCGGCCTCGGCGGCGTCGGCCGCGGCAGATTCTAACCTAAAATGGTCCCTTCCGGGTGCTGCCTTTCTTTACCGCAGCGCAGTATTCGCAACCGCGGCCTGCGCGGCCCCGTCGATAGCGGGACCGCTCCACCGTCTACTTCCTAAACCGCCGGTCAGCGCGGCGAAGGGGTGTTCCCAGGTCTTCGCGCTCTGCCTTGCAGCGCCCGCGGCGTTACGCCGCGGCCAGCTTCTTCGGCGGGAAGCGGCCGTAGAAGGTCTCGCCCTTGGCAGCCATTTCCTCCAGCAGTTTCGGCGGGGTGAAGCGCGACCCGTATTTCGCTTCCAGCTTGTGGCACAGCTCGACGAACTTCCTGGTGCCCATGAAGTCGATATAGGACAGCGTGCCGCCGGTAAACGGAGCAAAGCCGAAGCCGAGGATCGAGCCGACATCGGCTTCGCGCATGTCGGTGATGACGTGGTCCTCCACGGTGCGCGCGGCTTCCACCGCCTGCACCACGAGAAAGCGCTGCTTCAGCTCCTCGATGTCGAGCGTATCGGGATCGAGATGCTTCGGCTGGAGGCCGGAAAGCTCCGACCACAGGCTCTTCTGGCCCTTGCCCTTCTCGGGATAGTCATAAAATCCCTTGGCGTTCTTGCGGCCGAAGCGGCCTTGTTTTTCGACCATCTCGACCAGGAGCTTCTTCTGGGCCTGGTCGACGGCGTTGGCGCCGAGATCGGCCTCGGTCGCCTTCATGATCTTGAGCACGAGATCGAGCGCGACCTCGTCGGACAGCGACAGCGGCCCGACCGGCATGCCCGCCATCTTCGCGGTGTTCTCGATCATCGCCGGCGGCACGCCTTCCATCAGCATCTCCAGGCCTTCGGCGGTGAAGCGCAGCACGCAGCGGTTGGCGAAGAAGCCGCGGGAATCGTTCACGACAATGGGCGTCTTGCCGATCACGCGGACATAATCCAGCGCGGTGGCGAGCGCCGTGTCGCCCGTGTTCTTGCCGACGATGATCTCCACCAGCATCATCTTCTCGACCGGCGAGAAGAAATGGATGCCGATGAACTTGCCCTGGTCCTTGAACTCCTCCGCCAGCGAATTGATCGGCAGCGTCGAGGTGTTGGAGGCAAAGATCGCGTCGCCCTTCAGCAGCGGCTGCGCCTTGGCGTAGGTCTCCGCCTTGACCTTGCGATCCTCGAACACCGCCTCGATGATGAGGTCGCAGTCCTTCAGGACGTTGTAGTCCGCGGTCGCGCTGATGCGGCCGAGAATGGCTTCGCGATCGCTTTCCTTGGCGCGGCCCTTCTTGATCAGGTCGTCGATCACGGCCTTGGCGTGGCCCTTGCCCTTGTCGGCGCTTTCCTGGTCGCGGTCGATCAGCACCACGTCGATGCCGGCGCGCGCCGAGACGTAGCCGACGCTGGCGCCCATGAAGCCGGCGCCGATCACGGCGAGTTTTTTCACTTTCGTCGGCGGGATGTTCTGCGGACGCCGCGCGCCCTTGTTCAGTTCCTGCATCGACAGGAACAGGCTGCGGATCATCGCCGCGGCTTCGTTGGAGCGCAGTATCTTGGTGAAGTAGCGCGATTCGACCCGCAGGCCGGCGTCGATCGGCAACTGCAGGCCCTCGTAGACGCAGCTCATGATCGCGCGCGCGGCCGGATAATTATCGTAGGTCTCGCGGCGATAGATCGCGTTGCCGGCGGGGAACATCATCATGCCAGCCTTGGAGAAGACCTGGCCGCCAGGCAGCTTGAAGCCTTTCTCGTCCCAGGGCGCGACCGCCTTGCCGCCGCCCTTGATCCAGTCCTTTGCCGCCTTGATCAGATCGGCGGCCGGAACGATCGCGTGGATCAGGTTGAGCGCCTTGGCCCTGTCGAGGTTGATGGCCTCGCCCTTCAGCAAGAGCTGCATGGCATCCTGCGGCTGCACGATGCGCGGCACGCGCTGGGTGCCGCCGGCGCCGGGGAACAGCCCGACCTTGATCTCGGGAAGGCCGAGGCGAGTCTTGGGATTTTCCGCGGCGACGCGGTAGTGGCAGGATAAAGTCAGTTCAAAACCGCCGCCGAGCGCCAGCCCGTTGATCGCGGCGACCCACGGCTTGCCCGAGGTTTCGATATTGCGAAACACTTGAGAGAACCGGCGGCTCTGGTCGAACAGCACCTGGTTGGCCGCGACCTCGCCTTTTGTTTTGAGCAGTTCGGCGTATTGCCGGCTCATGCCCTCGAGCATCGACAGATCGGCGCCGGCGCACAGCGCTTCCTTGCCCGAGGTGATGACGATGCCCTTTACCGCTGCGTCGGCCGAGGTCTGCTTCACGATCTCCTCGAGCTCGGTGACCGAGGTTTCGTCGAGCACGTTCATCGAGCGGCCGGGGGTATCCCAGGTCACAAGCACGATGCCGTCGGAATCGGTCTCTACTTTGAAATTCTTGAAGGCCATGTTGTCGCTCCCAGTCTGTTTCCGTCATCCTGAGGTGGCCTCGCTTTTGCGAGGCCCTCGAAGGATGACCCGGTGAAATTATCCTTCATCCTTCGAGGCTCGGGCTTTGCCCTCGCACCTCAGGACGACGCCGCCCACGCGTCAAACCCGCTCGATGATGGTCGCGGTGCCCATGCCGCCGCCGATGCACAGCGTGACCAGAGCGGTCGATTTGTTGGTGCGCTCGAGTTCGTCGAGCACGGTGCCCAGGATCATCGCGCCGGTCGCGCCGAGCGGATGGCCGAGCGCGATCGCGCCGCCATTGACGTTGATCTTGGCGGGATCGATATCGAAGGCCTGCATGTAGCGCAGCACCACCGAAGCAAAGGCCTCGTTCAGCTCGAACAGGTCGATGTCCGACTTCTTCATGCCGGAGCGCTCGAACAGCTTTTCGGTGACGTCGACCGGACCGGTCAGCATCATCGCCGGCTCCGAGCCGATATTGGCGAAGGCGCGGATCTTCGCCCGAGCCTTCAGGCCGTGCTTCTTGCCGGCGTCCTTGCTGCCAAGCAGCACCGCGCCGGCGCCGTCGACGATCCCCGAGGAATTGCCGGCGTGGTGCACATAATTGATGCGCTCGATTTCCGGATGCGACTGGATCGCCACCGCGTCGAAACCGCCCATCTGGCCCATCGCCACGAAGGACGGCTGCAACTGCCCAAGCGACTGCATGGTCGTGGTCGGCCGCATGTGCTCGTCCTTGGCCAGGATGGTGAGGCCATTGATGTCCTTGACCGGGACTACCGACTTGTTGAACCGGCCCTCGTCCCAGGCCTTCGCCGCGCGCTGCTGGCTCTGCACCGCATAGGCGTCGACGTCGTCGCGCGAAAAACCGTACTTTGTAGCGATCAAATCGGCGGAGACGCCCTGCGGCATGAAATAGGTCGGCACCGCGATCGAGGGATCCATCGGCCAGGCGCCGCCGGAGGCGCCGATGCCGACCCGACTCATCGATTCGGCGCCGCCGCCGATGGTGAGCTCATGCTGGCCGCTCATGATCTGGGCGGCGGCGAAATTCACGGCATCGAGGCCGGAGGCGCAGAACCTCGAGATCTGGACGCCGGGGACGGCTTCGCCGAGGCCGGCATTCATGGCCGCGAAGCGCGCGATGTCGGAGCCGGCCTCGCCGACCGGATCGACCACACCGAGGATGACGTCGTCGACGACGTCTTCCTTGAGGTTGTTGCGCTCCTTCAGCGCCTTCAGCGGCGCGGTGGCCAGCGCCACCGCGGTGACCTCATGCAGCGCGCCATCGGGCTTGCCGCGGCCCCGCGGCGTGCGAACGTGATCGTAGATGAATGCCTCAGGCATGACGCCCTCCTGGTATGAGGATCATAATATATCGGCGGATTGGGAAGCTGTAGCGGATTTAGTTTTCGGGCTTTTGGAAGAATTCCGGTCAGAACGCTTCCGCGGCCAATTCCATGGTGGTCGCGCATCCGGTCTGGATGCGCGCGAGATGAACCGATGTTTCCGGCAGCATGCGTTCCATGAAGAAGCGGCCGGTCACCAGCTTGGTGGTCAGATAGGGGGTCGCGCCGCCTGCCGCAATCTTGTCCTGGGCGACTTTCGCCATCCGCGCCCACATGAAGGCGAAGGTGACGAGGCCGAACAGCTGCATGTAATCGGTGGCGGCGGCGCCGGCATTGTCGGGCTTCATCATCGCATTCTGCATCAGCCAGGTGGTGGCCTGCTGCAGATGGCCGAGCGCGGTGCTCAACGGCGCGACATAGGGCTTCATGGCCTCGTCGCCGCCGTGTTCCTTGGCGAAACCGGCGACCTCGTTGAAGAACGACATCACCGCGCGGCCGCCGTCGCGCGGCAGCTTGCGCCCGACCAGATCCAGCGCTTGGATACCGTTGGCGCCCTCGTAGATCATGGCGATGCGGGCATCGCGCACGAACTGCTCCATGCCCTGTTCGGCAATGTAGCCATGGCCGCCATACATCTGCTGCGCCAGCACCGCGTTGGAAAATCCGACGTCGGTCAGGACGCCCTTCATGACCGGCGTCATCAGCCCCATGTGATCGTCGGCTTCCTGGCGGTCCTTGGGATCCGAGGAGCGGTGGGCGACGTCGCTTTTCAGCGCGGTCCACACCACCATGGCGCGCGCCGCCTCGTTGAAGGCGCGGATGGTGAGCAGGGTGCGGCGGACGTCGGGATGCACGATGATGGGGTCGGCCGGCTTGTCCGGCGCCTTCGGCCCCGACAGCGCGCGGCCCTGCAGACGGTCGCGGGCATAGGCAACCGCGTTCTGGTAGGCGACTTCGGATTGTGCCAGCCCCTGCACCGCGACGCCGAGCCGCGCCTCGTTCATCATCACGAACATGCCCTGCATGCCCTTGTTTTCCTCGCCGATCAGCCAGCCGGTGGCGCCGTCGTAGTTCATCACGCAGGTGGAATTGCCGTGAATGCCCATCTTGTGCTCGATCGACCCGCAGGTCACGCCATTGCGCGCGCCGAGCGTGCCATCGGCGTTGACCAGGATCTTCGGCACCACGAACAGTGACACGCCCTTGATGCCGCTGGGTGCGCCCTCGATTCTGGCGAGCACCAAGTGGATGATGTTGTCGGCAAGATCGTGCTCGCCGGCCGAGATGAAGATCTTGGTCCCGGTAATCTTGTAACTGCCGTCGGCCTGCTTGACGGCCTTGGTGCGCAGCAGACCGAGATCGGTGCCGCATTGCGGCTCGGTGAGGTTCATGGTGCCGGTCCATTCCCCCGCCACCATCTTCGGCACGAACATCTGCTTTTGTTCGGGCTTGCCGTGCACGATCAGCGCCGCGGTGGCGCCCATGGTCAGGCCGCCATACATCGAAAACGCCATATTGGCCGAACTCTGGAATTCGGTGACAGCCTGGCTCAGCGTGACCGGCAGCCCCTGCCCGCCATATTCCACCGGGGCCGAAAGCCCGAGCCAGCCGCCTTCGGCAACCTGCTTGAACGCTTCCTTGAAGCCTTTCGGGGTGGTCACCCGGCCGTCGTCATGGCGGGTGCAGCCCTCGAGATCGCCGACGCGG
>JBGPSI010000081.1:0-20023 GCA_041490045.1 Bradyrhizobium sp. | reverse complement strand
GCTGTTCGAGAATTCATCAAAGACAAAACAGCGGTTCGAGCTTTCGGTGGTCGCGCTCGAACCCGAACGGCCGCAAAACTTCGGCGCGATAAAAGTCACGCCGTTTCCGGTGGTGCATGGCGACTCCGGCGGTCCATTCCTGGCCTACCGGGTCGCGACCGAAGGCCGCGTCATCGCCTACAGCGCCGACACCGAATGGACGGCGACGCTGATCCCGGCCGCGCACGAGGCCGATTTGTTCATCGCCGAGGCCTATACTTACGACAAGATCGTCAAGAACCATCTCAGCCTGACGACGCTGGAGGCGCATCTTTCCGAGATCGGGCCGAAGCGGCTGGTGCTCACCCATATGAGCGACGACATGCTGGGACGGCTGGATACGCTCGGCTACACCGCGGCGAGCGACGGCATGGTCGTCGAAATCTAGCTGATCGGCCAGTCCTCGGCGGTGATCGTTGCCGCATCGGCGCCGACGATTTCCGACAGCGAGTCGCGGCCCGTTCGCAGCAGCGTCGCGGCGAGGTCGCTCTTGATGTCGTCGACCAACCCAAGCCCCTTGTAGATCAGCGACGAATAAAGCTGGATCAGGCTGGCGCCGGCGCGGATCTTCGTCAGCGCGGCGCCGCCAGAGTCGATGCCGCCGACGCCTATGAGGGGAAACGCACCCTCGGCGCGCACATAGGTCTCGGCCACCATCCGCGTCGACAGCCGGAACAGCGGCCGCCCCGACAGGCCGCCCTGCTCTTTCGCGCGGACCTGTTCGCGCAAGGTGGAGGGACGCGCCAGCGTGGTATTGGCCACGATCATGCCGTCGACGCGCCGCGAGCGCGCGATATGCACGACATCGTCGAGCTCGGCCAGGCTGAGATCGGGCGCGATTTTCAGGAGCACCGGCGAATCGCCGGCGTTCTGGCGCACCCGCTCGCGCGCGTCGATCACCTTTGCCAGGAGATCGTCGAGCGCCGCGGCCTGCTGCAGATTGCGCAGGCCCGGCGTGTTCGGCGACGACACGTTGACGGTGAAATAGCTCGCCACCGGCGCGAAGGTCTCGATCAGCTTAACATAATCGGCGATGCGATCGGCGGCATCCTTGTTGGCGCCGACATTGACACCGACGATGCCGCCGAGATGCGCGCGCGACGCCAGCCGCCGCAGCACCGCTTCGGCGCCGTCATTGTTGAATCCCATGCGGTTGATCACGGCTTCGTCGCGCTCCAGCCGGAACAGCCGCGGCCGCGGATTGCCAACTTGCGGCTTCGGCGTCACGGTCCCGATTTCGACAAAACCGAAACCCAGCCGCAGCAGCGCGTCCGGCACCTCCGCGCTCTTGTCGAAACCCGCGGCCATGCCGATCGGGTTGGAGAAGTTCAGGCCGAACGCCCGCACCGCGAGTTTCGCATCATCCGGCCGCGGCCGCGTCGGCGGCAGCAGCTTCAAGCCCTGGATCGCCAGCCGATGCGCGTCCTCCGGATCGAACCAGCGCAGCAGCGGCAGCGAGAAGGCGTCGAAGGCGCGGATCACGGCGCAAGCTCCGGAATGTCGTGGGTGCCGTCGGAGAGCGCGTGCATGTCGCGCACGCCGATCACCGCGCCGAGGTTGAGCTCACCATAAAGATGCGGAAACAGCTCGTCGTTGCGCGAGCGTTCCCAGCGCAGCGCCCCGCCCAGCGCGTCGGCATCGACCTCTATCAGCAACAGTCCGGTCTGGCCGAAGAAATGCTTTCTTGCGGTCTCCGCCACCTGCGAACCCTGAGAAAAATGAATGAAGCCGTCGCGCGCGTCGTCGGCGCTACCCCGGTACACGCCTTGCCGCTCGGCCTCGCGCCAGGCCGAAGCGGGACAGATTTTGTAGATCGTGCGCACGTGCCGGGAGTCCTGCCTTATCGTTGAGTCTCTTGGGATTTTCCGGGGTTTTCCGGAGCTGGCGCCGACCGTATCGGCGGGGCCTGCCCACTTCAAGGGCGTAGCGCAGGGCGCCGTGACCGGATTGCGAAAGGCGGCGCTTTGAGGTAATAATTCCTAGATCGGGAAGGCACCACATCATGGCGAAGCAGCCGAAAGCCCCGAAAACGCTGACCCACGAGCAGATCTGGACCGCGCTGGACCGGCTGGCCGAGCGCGCCGGATTGTCGCCTTCCGGTCTCGCCAAGCGCTCCGGCCTCGATCCCACCACCTTCAACAAATCCAAGCGCATCACGCCCGATGGGCGCGAACGCTGGCCCTCGACCGAATCGGTCTCCAAGGCGCTGGCCGCTACCAACAGTTCCATCGACAGTTTCGTGCAGTTGATCGGCGACAGTGCGCGGGCCGTGCAGTCGGTCCCGCTGCTCGGCTTCGCGCAAGCGGCAGCCAGCGGCCATTTCGACGATGGCGGGTTCCCGGCCGGCAAGGGCTGGGACGAGGCGGCGTTGC
The DNA here is from genome assembly GCA_041490045.1 of Bradyrhizobium sp. Taxonomy (GTDB): domain Bacteria; phylum Pseudomonadota; class Alphaproteobacteria; order Rhizobiales; family Xanthobacteraceae; genus Bradyrhizobium. The sequence goes on along the minus strand of JBGPSI010000081.1, from coordinate 17,612 downwards.
CTTCCATCAATGACCAGCACGCCTATGCGCTGGAGATTTCAGGCGACCAGATGAGGCCCGTCTACCGCGACGGTGACGTCATCGTGGTGTCGCCCGGCACGCCGGTCCGGCGCGGCGACCGCGTGGTGGTGAAGACCAAGGCCGGTGAATTGATAGTCCGGGAAATGAAGCGCCGCACCGCCAGGACGCTGGAACTGCAAGCGCTGAATTCCAGCCATGTCGACCGCACGCTGTCGGCGGCCGATGTCGAGTGGATCGCGCGGATCGTGTGGGCGAGCCAATAGCCCTTCTTCCCCTCTCCCCTTGTGTGTTCAGACCGGGGAGAGGGTGGCACGGGCGCGCCAACGGGTCGGCGCGAAGCGCCGCCCGATGATAAACGCCGCGCGTTCGTGACGGGTGAGGGGTTTCTCTCCGCAGATGCAGGCCCCTCATCCGCCCACGATACTTCGTATCGTGGGCACCTTCTCCCACAAGAGGAGAAGGAAGAAGGCGCGTATTCTCTTGTCCCGTCTACGACGTGTAGTCCGGCTCCTTGCGGTCGAGGATGCGCTTCAACGCATCGAAATGCCGCTGCGCCGGGCTGGGCCCCTTGTAGAGGCTGGCCCCGCCGATATCGCGCTTGGTCTTCTCGACCACTGCTTCGGGAAGCTTCTTCAGCGGCTGCCCGGTCCACATCGCGTAGATCTGAACCTGCGCCGCGCGCTCGATGTAATAGAGCCGGTCATAGGCGTCGGCGACGGTCTCCCCGACCGTGGAGATGCCGTGATTGGCCATGAACAACACCGTCTTGTCGCCGATCACCCCGTCGAGGCGGGCGCCCTCGGCCGGATCGAGCGCCGGGCCGGTATATTCGTCGTCATACGCAATCTCGCCGGACATGCCGACTTCCGTCTGGCCGATCTCCTTGATCCGCGGATCTTCCAGGCGCGTGAGTGCGCTGGCATAGGGCATGTGGGTATGGAACACCGCCTTGGCCTGCGGCAGCGCCTTGTGGATCGGCGCATGAATGCAATAGCAGGAGCGCTCCACCTCGCCCTCGCCGCGCTTGACCTCGCCGTCGTCGATCCCGACTTCCATGAACGAAGAGGCCGTGACTTCCGACCAATGCATCCCGAACGGTATCTGGTAGTAGCGGTCGCTGCGGCCCGGCACCACGAAGGTCAGATGGTTGAAGATGCCTTCGTTGAAACCGTGCATGAAGGCCAGCCGGTGCGCGGCCGCGAGGTCGACCCGCGCCTGCCATTCCTCGGCGCTGTATTCGCCAAGCGTTTTCGGCGAAACCCTGAACTGCATGGGTGTGCTCCCTGAATGTCGTCCGTGCCACCGCTTCAACGGGCGGCTTGGACCGTTCTTATTGGTGTATTGTAGCGTATTTTCGGACGGCCGTCATTGCCGGCACCCGCGCGTGACGAGCATTGCTCCTCCGCGCCACGACACGCTCCGCCCCTCTCCCCTTGTGGGAGAGGGTGGACGCGATGCGAAGCATCGCGGACGGGTGAGGGGTTTGTCTCAGCGAATTCCGTCGCCGCGAATCCTGTCTCCGCGGATAGAAACCCCTCATCCGGCGCTGCGCGCCACCTTCTCCCATAATGGGAGAAGGAAGAGGTACATGGGCTGTACTTACGCCGACCGCGCCAGCGCGCCGTCGATCATCGCGACTGCGTTCGCGAGGCCATAGACCGCGACGAACGAACCGAAGCGCGGGCCTTTTTCCTGACCCAGCAGCACCTGGTAGAGCATGTTGAACCAGTCGAGCGAGACGCCCGGCCGGCCGTCCTTGCCCTTCTTTACCGCGTCGAGGAACGGCTCGCGCCGGCCGATCTCGTAGACCACGTTCTGGATATCCTCGGCCGAAGAGGTCGCCGGCATCTGCGACAGCGCATCGCGCAGATCCTGCAGCGCCGCGCGCTCGGTATCGGTCGGCTCGCGGAACTGCTTGGTCGGCGCCACGAAGTCGCGATAATAGTTGATGGCGTAGCCGACCATCGCATCGAGCTTCGGATGGGTCTGCGGCGTGACGCCCGGACGATAGCGGCCAATAAAACCCCACAGGGTGGCGGCGTTCTCCGCGTTCGACGACGACACCAGTGTCAGCAGGAGCTGGAAGGTGACGGGCATGTCCGCCTTGGGCGGATGGCCGGCATGGATGTGCCAGACCGGATTGGCGAGCTGCTGCCTGGCATCCTGCCGGGTAAAACCCTCGAGGAATTGCTGATAGTCGTCGACGTTGCGCGGGATCACGTCGAAATACAGCCGCTTGGCCGACTTCGGCTCGCGATACATGAACAGCGACAGCGATTCCGGCGACGCATAGCGCAGCCATTCGTCGATGGTCAGCCCGTTGCCCTTCGACTTCGATATCTTCTGGCCCTTCTCGTCGAGGAACAGTTCGTAGTTGAAACCTTCCGGCGGCAGGCCGTCGAGCGCCGCACAGATCTTGCCCGACAGTTTTACGGAATCGATCAGGTCCTTGCCGGCCATTTCATAGTCGACGCCAAGCGCCGCCCAGCGCATCGCCCAGTCCGGCTTCCATTGCAGCTTGCAATGTCCGCCCGTGACCGGAAGCGTCACCCGCTCCTTGGTCTCGGGATCGTCATAGGAGATCGTGCCCGCCTTCGCGTCGTGCTCCGATATCGGCACGTAGAGCACCGCGCCGGTGCGCGGGCAGATCGGCAAAAACGGCGAATAGGTCGCCGCGCGTTCCTCGCGCAAGCTGGGCAGCATGATCGCCATCACCTTGTCGATGCGCTCAAGCATACCCAGCAGCGTCGCATCGAAACGTCCCGACTTGTAATAGTCGGTCGAGCTCGCGAACTCGTAATCGAACTCGAACGTATCGAGGAAGGCGCGCAGCCGCGCATTGTTATGCGCGCCGAAGCTCGAATGGGTGCCGAACGGATCCGGCACCGTGGTCAGGGGCTTGCCGAGATGCTTTTCCAGCATCTCCTTGTTGGGCACGTTGTCGGGCACCTTGCGCAGGCCGTCCATGTCGTCGGAGAACGCTAGCAGGCGCGTCCTGATCTTGTCCTCGGTCAGCACGCGGAACGCATGCCGCACCATGGTGGTACGCGCGACCTCGCCGAAGGTGCCGATATGCGGCAGTCCCGACGGTCCGTAGCCGGTCTCGAACAGCACCTCGTCCTTCGGTTTCCTCTTCAGCCGCGCGACGATCGCCTTCGCCTGTTCGAACGGCCAGGCGTTGGATTGTTCGGCGAGCGAGCGCAGATCGCTCGGGCTCGTGGCAAAGTCGTTGGTGGACATATCTCAGAAGTCTCCGGGACGCGGAACCTAGCGGGTCCGCGTATAAATGCAAAATTTAACCGTCATTGCGAGCCAACGGGTCGCGCGAATGCGCGCCCGATGACAGGCTCCGCGAAGCAATCCATCCGGCAACAAAGGAAGTATGGATTGCTTCGTCGCTTCGCTCCTCGCAATGACAAGCTCAGAACGGGCTCACCGAGAAATAGCGCAGCCACAGGTCGGTGTAGCGGCCTTTTTCCCAGACCCGGAACAGCGCCCAGTTCAGCGCCTGCCGCAGCAAATCGTTGCCCTTGCGCACGCCGATGCCGATGCCCTCGCCGAAATAGCGGCTTTCGACGAACGGGCCGCCCGAGAACGCGCAGCATCCGTCGGAGTCGGTGCCGTTGATCCAGAACGCCAGCGAGATCGCATCGCCGAAAATGAAATCGACCTCGCCCCGCCGCAAGGCCAGCCGCAGCGCGTCGTCATTGGGATAGGAATGCAGTTCGGCGTCGGTGAACATCGCCTTCAGATAGGCCTCGTGCGAGGTGCCGGCGATGACGCCGACCTTCTTGCCTTCCAGATATTCGGGACGGATTTCCGGGATCACCGCGTCGCGCCGCGACACGAACCGCGCCGGTGCCCGGTAATAGGGATCGGTGAAATCCATTCGCGCCCGCATCTGAGGCGTCACCGCCAGCGAGGCGATGATGGCATCGCCGCGGTTGCTTGTGAGCGCGTCGAGCAGGGTCTCGAACCGCCGCATCTGGATGGTGCAGGTGACCTTGATCTCCTCGCAGAGCTGCCGCGCCAGATCGACGTTGAAGCCGGCCGGGTTGCCGTCGGGGCCGGTGAAGTTGAACGGCGGATAATCGGTTTCAGTCAGGAACCGGATCACGGTCAGGCGGGACAGATCAGGCCGGTCCGGCCGTCGTCTTGGGTCCCAGAAACCGGGCACGGCCTGGGGCGCGGCCTGGGTGCCCGGCTTTGCCGCGCCTTGCGCCTGCGCCGGGGCGCCCAATAAGGCCAGCCAAAGGCCGAGCGACAGGCCCGCGATCGTCAAGGCTGCACGGAGCGCTTGAAATAATGTTACGTTGGAAGCTGAGGCTGTCTGAGGTGGCATTGCCGCGGGGTTTTGTTGGGAATTCGACGGCCTTATAGACCATTCGGCCGATAAGGCGAATGTGGTGTGGCGCTGCGAGCGCGGCTCTTCTCCCCTCCCCCCGCGAAGCGGCCGGGAGGGGAGCTGTATCATTCAGAGGTAATGTTTGAGATCGGCCGCGGCCTGCTCGGGCGTGCGCTTGAGGTTGAACGGCGAGACGAATTTGCCGTCGCGGTCCATCAGATAGATCAGCGCGGTGTGGTCCATGGTGTAGTCGCCGTCCTTGAGCGGGACTTTCCTGGCATAGACCCGGTAGTCCGAAATCACCTTGGCCACCTGGTCCGGGGTGCCGGTCAGGCCGGTCAGATGCGGATCGAAGCTGGAAAGGTAATCCTTCATCGCCTCCATCGTGTCGCGCTCGGGATCGACCGAGATGAAATAGGCGTTGACCCGGTCGGCGTCCTTGCCGAGCGCCTTAAGCACCTCGGAAATCTCGAACAGCGAGGTCGGACAGACGTCGGGGCAATGGGTGAAGCCGAAGAAGATCAGGGTCGGATGCCCCTGCAGGTTCTTTTCGGTCACGGTCTGGCCGCTCTGGTCGGTCAATTGAAACGGTCCGCCAATTGCGGCAGGAGCCGCCACATTTTTCAGCCCTCCCGTCGCCCATAGCATCAGCAGCAGGCCGACCACCAGGCTGGCCGAGAATGCGCCGACGATGACCAGCGGGCGGGTGGACCGAACCATCGTGAAATTCCCTTGTGAAATTCTCTTGGGATGCGGATCAGAAACAGCCGGCGATACCGGCGGCAATGGTCTCGAAGAAGACCGTGGTCCCGTAATGGAACCACAACGCCAGCGTGCCGAGCAGCAGTGCGGCGCCGAAGCCCGCACCCGCTACCGCCAGCACAGCCCGGGGCGGGCTGATGGCCGGGGACACAGGCTGGGTAGAAACGGGCTGAGCCATCCGGGAACCTATCAGGGGCGGGTCTCGACCGGCGTTTGCCGCCGGTCGCCGCCTGTACAGTTCAGATAGGCCTAGTCGTGCTGCCGGGCAAGCACAGCCGGCGAAGGCGTAATCACAACACGCGGACGGAAATCACGATCCCGGCGGGCGGCTGGCGGCCGCAGCGGTGCCGCCTCGGCGTCGAGATAGCAGGGCTTGTACATGCTGGTCAGCTGCTTGCCATGCAGGAAGATCATGTGCGGGGTCAGCCCGCCGCGCGCGGAGATCCAGCGCCGTACCGCAGAGGGATACATCGAATACAGCATCTGGGTGGCTTCGGGATTGGTGATCGCGCGGCCGTTGGCGCCGAAATCCCACGCCGCGTGGAAACCGAGATTGGCGTTCGAGGTCACGCAAATCCGGTCATGCGGGACCGCGCCGAGCACGATGGTGCAGGCCGAGGCGCACAGGCCGTCGATGATCACCTGCTCGCCCGAAGTACGCAGGTCCTGATACCTGTCGACGTAAGTTCCAATCCGGCCGCCGCGATCGTCGGCAATCCGAACCACCGCATGGCTCGCGCCTACCCCCGCCAACAGGAGTACCACCGCGAGCAGTCCCGTCACGAACTTCATATCCCAGCCCCAGTGCAAACTGTCGAACCCGAATCTGATGATCTTGTGTGATGCAAGATGAAAGCCAGCGTGTTGCGGGATCGGATTTTTGTCCAGATACCGGAGGCCGCTCAAATCAAATTCAAATTGAGTGTTGCAGGCGGGATGCACCCTAGGCGCGAAAGGTCCCAAATCGGAACAAGTTGACATTCGCTGGCGGAAACGTGGCCGAGAGCGGGCGCGCGTTTGCCGTTGACCGCGGCAAACCCCGAGGGCTTCAATCGTTTTGGGAATTTAGGGAAACACCATGGCTGAAGATGCGGACGTAATTGTGGTCGGCGGCGGTCTCGCGGGCCTCGTCGCCGCCTGCGAAATCACCGATGCCGGAAAACGCGTCATCGTGGTCGACCAGGAAGGCGAGCAAAGCCTCGGCGGCCAGGCGTTCTGGTCGTTCGGCGGTTTGTTTCTGGTCGACAGCCTCGAACAACGCCGGCTCGGCATCAAGGACAGCCCTGATCTGGCCTTGCAGGACTGGATGGGTTCGGCGGGCTTTGATCGCGACGAGGATCTCTGGCCCCGGCGGTGGGCAGAAGCGTACGTCGCGTTCGCTGCAGGCGAGAAACGCGGCTGGCTGCGCGCGATGGGACATCGGATCTTTCCCGTGGTCGGCTGGGCCGAGCGCGGCGGCTATGACGCGATGGGCCACGGCAATTCGGTGCCGCGGTTCCACGTCACCTGGGGCACCGGTCCGGGTATTGTCGAGCCGTTCGAACGGCGCGCGCGCGAGGCGCAGAAGCGCGGCCGGCTGACGTTCAAATTCCGCCATCGCGTCGATGCGCTGACCATGACGGGCGGCGCCGTCGACGGCGTGAGCGGCGCGATCCTCGAGGCCGACCAGGTCGAGCGCGGCAGGAGCAGTTCGCGCAAGGTGATCGGCGACTTCGCGCTGCGCGCGCAGGCCGTGATCGTCGCCTCGGGCGGCATCGGCGGCAATCATGACCTGGTCCGGAGGAACTGGCCGAAGCGGCTGGGCGATGCGCCGAAAGACATGATCTCCGGCGTGCCCGAACATGTCGACGGCCGCATGATCGGCATCACCGAGGCCGCCGGCGCGCGGCTGATCAACCGCGACCGGATGTGGCATTACGTCGAGGGCATCAAGAACTGGTCGCCGATCTGGCCGCGCCACGGCATCCGCATTCTGCCCGGACCGTCGTCGATGTGGTTCGACGCGACCGGCAAGCGGCTGCCCTCGCCGCTGTTTCCCGGCTCCGACACGCTCGGGCAGCTGCACTACATCATGTCCACCGGCTACGATTATTCGTGGTTCGTGCTGACCCAGAGCATCATCAAGAAGGAGTTCGCGCTTTCCGGCTCCGAACAGAACCCCGATCTCACCGGCAAGAGCTGGCTGATGACGGCGCGCCGCGCCACCAACAAGGGCGCGCCCGCGCCGGTGGAAGCGTTCAAGAGCAAGGGCGTCGATTTCATCGTGCGCGATAACATCGCTGATCTCGTCAGCGCGATGAATGCGCTGGCCGGCGACAATCTGCTGCAGCTCGATCACCTCAAGGCCCAGATCGAGGCGCGCGACCGCGAGATCGAAAACGCTTACGTCAAGGATACGCAGGTGATGAACATCCACAATGCGCGCCGCTATATCGGCGACCGCCTGATCCGCACCGCCAGGCCGCACCGCATTCTCGATCCCGCCCAAGGCCCGCTGATCGCCGTCAAGCTCAACATCCTGACCCGCAAGACGCTGGGCGGCTTCGAGACCGACCTCGACTCCCGCGTATTCGGCCAGGCCGGCAAGATCATGCCGGGCCTCTACGCCGCCGGCGAAGCAGCCGGCTTCGGCGGCGGCGGCATGCACGGCTACCGTTCGCTGGAAGGCACCTTTCTCGGCGGCTGCCTGTTTTCCGGCCGCAACGCCGGCCGCGCCGCGGCGCAGGCCGTGGGATAGAGACCGATGCGGCCCTGCTGTCGCCGCGTGCGTCTTTGCGTTCCACGCCATCCGGCGAACGTGCATTTTTGAACGCCGCCGCGTTCCGCACCGGATAAATTCGCGAAGACTCTCGCCGTGGTGTCGAACATGCGAATTCTGCTTTTCCTGGCCGTGCTGGCGGTTGCAAGCGGTTTGCCCGCGCGCGTGCAAGCCGAGTCCCCTGCGCTATCGGCCGTTGGGCTGGAGCGGCTGTCCGCCTTTTTCGACAATGAAGCGACCTCGGGACGAATTCCCGGCGCGGTCCTGTTGATCCAGCAGCACGGATCGCCGCTCTATCTGAGGAGCTTCGGGTTTCAGGACGTCGCCACCGGGACGCCGATGAGCCCGGACACGATCTTTGCGCTGCATTCGATGACCAAGCCGATCACTTGCCTCGCCGCCATGATGCTGGTCGACGACGGCAAGCTTTCGCCCTCCGATCCCGTGTCCAGATACATTCCCGCGTTCGCCGGCGTGAAAGTCGGCATCGCGTCCAAGGCAGAGGATGGCGCCCCCGTCCTCACGCTGGTTCCGCCGGACCGTCCGGTGACCGTCGAGGATCTGCTGCGGCAGACCTCCGGCATCACCTATGATTACATCGGTGGCACCCTGATCGAGAAAGCCTATCACGACGCCCATATTTTCGATGGGCACTTCGACAACCGGGAATTTGCCGAACGCATTGCGCGGCTGCCTTTGGCGCGACAGCCCGGCACGCTCTGGCGCTACGGGCATTCCACGGACGTGGTCGGACGCGTGATCGAAATCGTCTCCGGCAAATCGCTCTATCGGTTCATGAAGGAACGCATCTTCGATCCGCTTCGCATGACCAGCACCAAGTTCGTGCTCAGTCCCGCCGAATGGAAGCGCATGGCGGAGCCGCTGCCGAACGATTCCATCCTGCGCCTCGCAGAGAAGGAGCGGCGCGACCATCCCGAATGGGAATCGGGCGGCGGCGGGCTGGTCTCGACCATTGGGGATTACAGGCGGTTTGCGCAGATGCTGCTCAACGGCGGCACGCTCGACGGCAGGCAATATCTCAGCCCGAAGGCGTTCAAGCTGATGACGTCGGATCACATCGGCCCCGGCTCCGGTGTCGGGCGGGATTATTTTTATTTTCCCGGCGACGGCTTTGGCTATGGCTACGGCATCGCTGTCCGGACCGATCCCGGGAACGCAAAGCCGCCGCCGCCCGGCTCGATCGGCGAGTTGAAATGGGACAGCGGCAGCGGCACTTATTTCGGGATCGATCCGAAGCTGGACATGCTCTACATCATGATGGAGCAGAGCCAGCCCGAACGCGGGCGCATCACGCCCGCCTTCAAGAAGCTGGTTTACGACGCGTTCGGACAATAGGGCTGACACGGGGGACGGTCCATCCGCTGGCCGTCCGGCGCCGAAATCAACCCGGCGTCTTTTGCGGAAGTTTCCCTGATTTGAGGGGTTTATCCAGAAAACGATCGATCGGCCGGGGATGGCGGGAACCTATTTGGCTTTGCCGCATCCAACCCATCGGAGTTACCATGTCACTGGATCGAGCCCCTATCATGCGCCCCGCACCAGCCCCGCCAATTGCTCCCCTCGGGACCGCCGAGGCTCAACTGGTCGCGCGCGCCCGCGGGCGCGACGAGGCGGCCATCCGTTCGATCATGCAGGCGAATAATCGCAGGCTTTACCGGCTCGCCCGCGGCGTCCTGCGCAACGACGCCGAAGCCGAGGACGTGGTGCAGGAGACCTATGTCCGGGCGTTCACGCATCTTGCGGAATTCCGCGGCGATTCCAGCCTCGCGACATGGCTGGCGCGGATCGCCATGAACGAGGCGCTCGGCCGCTTGCGCCGCCAGCGGCCCGGCGTCGAGTGGACCTCGCTGCCGCCGGGCACGCTCGAAGCGCAGATCATCCAGTTTCCCCACTCGGGCGCATCCGAGGATCCGGAAAAATCCATGGCACAACGTCAAATCCAGCATGTGGTCGAACACGCCATCGACGAACTCCCCGAAGCCTTCCGCATCGTCTTCATCACCCGCGTGATCGAGGGGATGAATGTCGAGGAGACCGCCGAGATTCTCGGGCTGAAGCCGGAGACCGTGAAGACCCGGCTGCACCGCGCCCGCGCCATGCTGCGCGACAATGTCGAGAAGAAGATCGGCCCCGTGGTGCTGGAAGCGTTTCCGTTCGCCGGCAAGCGCTGCGAAAGACTGACCGAGGCAGTGTTGAAGCGTCTGGGTTTGGCCGCATAATTTTTCGGGAACCTTTGCGTTCGCGCGCCATCCAACCCCTGTGCAACCAACTATGCGCCGCGGCTTTCGGCTTGCGGCGCCACAGGAGTGTCAAACCATGTTCGTTCGATTGAGCGCGGCAATCGCCGCGGTGAGCCTGCTCTGCAGTGCGGCGCTGGCGCAAGGCGCAAAGCCGACCGATCCGCAGATCGCGCATATCGCCTATACCGCCGGCGTCATCGATGTTGCGGCGGCGAAACAGGCGCTGACGAAATCCGGCAACAGAGAAGTCAAGGCGTTCGCGGAAGACATGGTGCGTGACCATGAAGCCGTGAACAAGCAGGCGCTGGATCTGGTGAAGAAGCTTAAGGTCACGCCGGAAGACAACGACACCAGCCGGACGCTGTCGAAGAATGCCGCCGACAAGCTCGCCGAACTCGGCAAGCTGAGCGGGGCTGCTTTCGACAAGGCCTATGTCGCCAACGAGGTTGCCTATCACAAGGCGGTCGACAGCGCGCTCGAGACCACGCTCATTCCCAACGCCGGCAACGCGGAACTGAAAAGCCTGCTGCAGACCGGCCTGAAGATCTTCCAGGGCCATGAGCAGCACGCCGAACACGTCGCCGCCAGCCTGAAGTGAGGAACCTGCCATGATGCCGAGATGGACGCTCCCGATCGCTGCGGCCCTGGTATTGGGGGTATCCATCCCGGCGCATGCCGCGACCATTCAGATCACGATGGAAAACCTCGTGATCGCGCCGGCGGAAGCGTCGGCCAAGGTCGGCGACACCATCGAATGGGTCAACAAGGACATTCTCGCCCACACCGCAACCGCGCGAAACGGCGACTGGGACGTGACCATGCCGCCGAAGAAGACGGTCATCCTGGTTTTGAAAAAGCCCGGCACGGTCGAGTATTATTGCCGCTACCATCCCAACATGAAGGCCACGCTGACGGTCGTGCCGTAGCGAACAACGCGCATTTTTCCGGCGAAAGCGCGCGGGTAGCCTCCGCCACATCGCAGTGGCGCAGGCCGCATCCCTGCGCTAAGTAACCGGCCTCACTTATTTGGAGAACAGGATGACCATCCAGCGTTTCGAGACCGGCCCGCGCATGAGCCAGGTCGTGGTCCACGGCAACACCGTCTATCTCGCCGGAATCGTCGCCAACAAGGCGGTCGGCAAGAGCGTCACCGAGCAGACGCAGGAAGTGCTCGCGATCATCGACGGCCATCTTGCGAAAGCGGGAAGCGACAAATCGAAGCTGCTGACGGCGACGATTTATCTCACCGACATGAAGACGTTTCCCGATATGAACGCGGTGTGGGACGGCTGGGTGTCGGCGGGCAATACGCCGGCGCGCGCCACCGTCGAAGCGAAGCTGGCGGCGCCCCCGTACAATGTCGAGATCATGGTTACCGCGGCGCGGTAAATCGAAATCCTTGACCTCGGAGGTAATCGATTCAGTCGAGTGAACCTTCGATAGTCGATTGCGCCGATCAAACGGCGAAAAATCGAAGGAGCGAGACCATGACCGACGTCAATACCATTGCCAGCCGCTATATCGACCTGTGGAACGAGCGATCGCCGAACCGCCGCCGCGCGATCCTAGTTGCGAACTGGGCGAGCGACGCCCGATATGTCGACCCCCTGATGAGCGGCGACGGTCACGACGGCGTCGACGCGCTCGTCACCGGCGTGCAGCAGCGCTTTCCGGATTTCCGGTTTCGCCTGCTCGGCCAGCCGAACGGGTTCGGCGACCACGTCCGCTTCTCCTGGGGCCTCGGTCCGGATGGTGCCGACAGCCCGATCAAGGGAACGGATTTTGCCGTTCTCAGCGACGGGCGGATCAAGAGCATCACCGGCTTTCTCGATCAGGTGCCGCACGGCGCTTGAAGCGAGGCGCCTATGACGACGGCCCCGGCGATCCCGGGGCCGTCGTGCGGCCTGCGGAAGCAAGCGCAACGCAAGTCAGCGAAATCGCGGGCGCGGGGCGATCATTCCGCGCTCTCTTACCGTGAAGGGCGCCTGATCACGGAAATCCGCGTCAGGAGAGTTTCGGCCGCCGCAAGGCCAGCGCCAGCGTGGTGGCGACGCCGGCCTGCCAGACCGGATACAGCACCGAGGCGAGATCGAGGTCGAGCGCATTGTCGAGCGCCAGCAGCGCGCCGGCGACGGTGCCGGTGACCAGCATCGGCAGCCACGCTGCCGCAACGCGCGGTCCCGCCGGCAGCAGCCCGATCCCCAGCACCATCAGCAGAGCGCCGACAAAACCGCCGGCCAAACCGGACAGCACGTTGCGTGCCGCCTTGCCCACGGGGTCGGCCTGCCCATCGACAAACACCGCGATGTTCACGGCGGCCACGAACGCGATCATGGTGACGACGGCCGCAATCCATGCCGCCCACCACGGATTGGCGCTGCAGCGCCGCAGCAGGGCGAAGACGAGAATGGCGAACGGGATGGCCACGAGCCCGATGCGGAGATCGCCGGGCGTACCGTCGATCTTGTCGATCAGCGGCACCATCAGCGGGGTGAGAATGCCTGTGAGCACGCCGAGGCCGGCGATCTTCAACAGGTGATGGCGGGATGGATCGGTCGAGATGATCGCCTCGGTCAACGGTCGCCTCGTTTTTTGTGCATGCCCGTCATCTAACACGGCGACGACCGCAATTGAAGCCGACGCATTGCGGCGCGCCCGACCCCGCAAAACAAAGCCGCGCCAACCCGAGGGTTGACGCGGCAATGAAGCTTCTGTTGCCAGGTGCTCCGGACCCCGAACAGGTTACGCCGCGAGGCGCACTTCGTTCAATGCAACGTTATCGTTTGCATTTAGGTTTTTGACCCGATAACGGCGGTATCATGCCGAGCACAATTCAGAGCTTCTTTGCGACCATCGATCCTGTTTCGCCCCCGCCGTAGCAGCTTAGGGATTCCGCCTTGCGCCGGAATCGATCTCACCCAAATGAGACCTTTAAGCTCAAGCTGCTAGGGTGGAGGCGCCGGGTACTGCCCCCGGGTCTGCCCGCAGTCCGCTCTGAGTTTCAGCGCCATCGTCTTTCGACACACTGCATATAGGCGCGATCGGGGGCGAAAGATAGGCTCGTGGCGATGCCCGCGATCGATAAAGCCCGCGCGGGATTGGAGCGGGCGAAGGGAATCGAACCCTCGTATGCAGCTTGGGAAGCTGCCGTTCTACCATTGAACTACGCCCGCACGCCCCCTTGATTAGCCGAGACCGCGCGTTCCGCCAAGCACCTTGGCGCCGGACTATCGTTTCCCACACTCACTTTAACCAGATCCGGATTTTCCGGATGCACCTTTTGGTAGTGGTGCTATGGTGCCCGGCGGGGGGAGTGACGTGGCGGGGCGTGGATACACTATTTTCGACACGGGCGTCGGCCGCTGCGCCATCGCCTGGAGCCATGCCGGCATCGTCGGCGTGCAGTTGCCGCAGGCGCGCGAGATCGAAACCCGCAAGCGGCTGTTCCAGCTCTATCCCGACGCCCGCGAGCAGCGTCCGCCCGCAAATGCCGAACCCGCGATCGAGGGCATTGCCGCGCTGCTGCGCGGCGAGCCTGCCGATCTCAGCGATGTCGCGCTCGACACCAGCGGCATCCCCGCCTTCCACGCTCGGGTCTACGCGTTCACCCGCGGCATTCCGCGCGGCGAAACCATCACCTATGGCGAGATCGCCGCAAAACTCAGGCTTTCCGGCGCGGTGCATTCGGTAGCCCAGGCGCTGGCCCGTAACCCCTTTGTGATCGTCGTGCCCTGCCACCGCGTGCTGGAAGCCGGCGGCTATGCCGACAAGATGTCCGCGAATGGCGGGGTGATTTCCAAACGCCGGCTGCTGTCGATCGAAGGGGCGCGCGGCGCGACTGCCAGCAAGACCCTGTTCGACGTGCTGCTGCCCGTTGCTCCGCCCCGCCCGCAGGGCTAAATTCGGCACCATGAACCGCACCACTCTGCTGCAGCGCCCCTCCATTTCGGTGTCCGATTTCCGCTGCACCGCGGTGTCGGGCGATACGCCGTTTGTCGAGCGCTATGCCAGCCACTCGATCTCCTTTGTGCGCAAGGGCTCGTTCGGCTGCCACTGTCGCGGCCGCTTCTTCGAGCTGGTGGCGGGATCGATCCTGGTCGGCTATCCCGGCGATGAATTCATCTGCACCCACGATCACGTTTGCGGCGACGAGTGCCTGTCGTTCTTCCTGGCGCCCGAACTGGTGGAGGCGATCGGCGACCGCCCCGAGGCCTGGCGGATCGGCGCCGCGCCGCCGCTGCCGGAACTGATGGTGCTCGGCGAACTGGCGCAGGCCGCAGCCGATGGCCGCAGCGATATCGGCCTCGACGAGATCGGGCAGATATTCGCGAGCCGCTTTGTCGAAGTGGTATCCGGGCGGCGGAACGCGCCCGCGCCGGCGAAAGCCCGGGATCGTCGCCGTGCGGTGGAAACCGCGCTGTGGATCGAGGCGAATTCGCATCAAGCAATCGATCTCGACGCCGCCGCCGCGCAGGCGAAACTCAGCCCCTTCCATTTCCTGCGGCTATTTTCCGGCGTGCTCGGCGTCACCCCGCACCAATATCTGGTGCGCTCGCGCCTGCGGCATGCGGCGCGCCTGTTGGCCGACGACGAAAAGCCCGTCACCGATGTCGCCTATGACGTCGGTTTCAGCGATCTCTCCAATTTCGTGCGCACGTTCCACCGCGCCGCCGGCGTCAGCCCGCGAAAATTCCGCGAGGCCTCGCGGGGCATGCGCAAGATTTTCCAAGAACGTATCGCCCTGCACTGAATAGGGTCGTCTCCGAACCGCGCGTATTCCCACGCGCCTCGAACCGGAGACCATCATGTACGACCACATCGGGCTGAAAGTCGGCAATCTCGACGCCAGCGTGCGCTTCTATACCGCGGCATTGGCGCCGCTCGGCTATATCCTGTGCTCGAAAGACAAGGACGGCGCGGGTTTTGGCCCCAAGGGCGAACCGGCGCTGTGGCTTTACTCGCACAAGGGCCCGGCCGCGGCCGGCGCCCACATCGCCTTTCGCGCGAAGGATCATGACGCGATCGAGAAATTCCATGCCGAGGGCATGAAGGCGGGCGGCCGCGACAATGGCGGCGCCGGCCCGCGCGCCGATTACAGCCCGACCTACTACGCCGCGTTCCTGATCGATCCCGACGGCAACAATGTCGAGGCGGTTTGTACGTAGGGCGCCTGACGCCTTACGCCAACCACCCGTCATTGCGAGGAGCGCAAGCGACGAAGCAATCCAGTTCGCGCTCACCGGCGCATGGATTGCTTCGCTTCGCTCGCAATGACGGCTTGAGCGCGCTGTCACGGCTCATTTCTACAAGAGGCAGATCACCATGGCTTCCATCCACAAGGACATTCCGATCGATGCCGCCCCCGACGACGTATGGGCCGCGGTGCGCGATTTCGGCAACGTGCACACACGGCTGGCGCCGGGCTTCGTGCTCGACGCCCGGCTCGATGGCGAGGCGCGCATTGTCACCTTCGCCAATGGCAATGTCGCGCGCGAGTTACTGGTCGATTGCGACGACGCAAGGCGGCGGCTGGTCTATGCGATCGCCAACGAGCGGGTGAGCCACTATAGCGCCTCGGTGCAGGTGCTGGCCGACGCCCCGACCAAGAGCCGGCTGATCTGGATCGTCGACGTGCTTCCGAACGCTATGGCTTCCTACATCAGCAGCCAGATGGATTTGGGCGCGCTGGCCGTACAGAAGACGCTGGGACGCCACGCCGCGTAGCGGGCTTTGCGTAGGCAGCGCTGACGACTTCACGACAATGCGGGGCTGACCCGGACGACCGCAGCGTGCTTCGGTCCCCATCGGGTCAGCACGACACTCGCGGCCGACAACAGGCCGAGCAGCACCATCGACGCCGCGGCCAGCACGAAGAAGTTCGCAGCCGTCGCGTCGTGCATCGACAGCCACCAGCCGCCGACGGCGATGAATACCAGCCGCGCGGTCTGCGCCAGCACCGGTCCGAGCACCTTGGCCGCACCTTGCGAGGAAAAATACATCGAGATCGACAGGCCGATGAAGGCGTACATCGGCGCCGCCGTCGCCAGATATTGCCGGCTTGCCGCACGCACGCCGGCGTCGCGGGTGAAGATGTTGACCCACAGATCTGGGAAGATCGCTATCACGGTGGCGACGACACCCACCGACACGAAACCGACGCAAGCGGCGATCCATGCGATCCGCCGCGCGCGCGCAATCCGATCGGCGCCGATCGCCATCCCGATCATCGGCACCGACGCGATCCCGACCGCGAACGCGATCGAGGTCAGCATGAATTCGAGCCGGGCGCCGATGCCGTAGCCGGCGAGAATTGCGGTACCGAACCGCGCCAGAAGATGAGTGAAGATGCTGACGGTGAGCACCCCCTGCAGCGGCGAGAGACAGGCCACCGCGCCGACCTTCAGGATGTCGACGAACATCGCCCATTGAATGCGCAGTCCCCTCACCCTGGGAATGACGCGCGCCCGCCCCGAAAACAGATACCAGCCCATGGCCGATATGCTGACCGAATAGGCGATCAGCGAGCCCGCGGCGACGCCGCGCATGCCGAATTGCGGGATCGGGCCGAGGCCGAGGCCGAGCGTGCCGCCGAGAATGATCTGGCAGACCGCGGAACAGAGGATCATCAGCGACGGCAGCTTCATGTTGCCGGTGCCGCGCAGGATTCCCGCCATCGAATTCATCAGCCAGGGCAGCACCGCGCCGCCGAAGAAAATCTGCGCGTAGCCGACGGCGTTGGCGAGCACGTTGCCGCGGCCGCCCAGCAATTCCAGGAGCCTCGGCCCGAAGACCAGCATGCCGAGCATGAAGGTCAGCCCGAAGCAAATCGCGTTGAGCATCGCATGCGAGGCCAGCGTCGATGCGCGAGCGGTGTCGCCGGCGCCGAGCGCGCGTGCGATCGCCGATGCCACGCCGCCACCCATCGCGCCGCCCGACATGGTCATGGTCAGGATCACGAACGGAAACACCAGCGCCATCGCGGCCAGCGATTCCACCCCCAGCCGGCCGATATAGGAGGTCTCGGCGATCACCACGCAGGTGCCGGCGCTGAGCGCGACCACATTCGGCCAGGCCAGCCACAACAGCGTGCGCAGGATCGGCCCGTCGAGCAGCGCATTCCGCGCCGACGGCTCGGGCGCCGGCAGCGGCCGCTCCTCCTCGTCGACAGGTATTTCGGGAACGGCGATATCGGGCAAGTCTCTCTCCGGGCACCACGGTCTGCCGCCGTGAGGGCCGCTTCCTAGCACGATCCGGCATAACGCCACGTGCGTCAGGCGCATGGGCCGCCTGCGCGATCAGGTCGCCGCAGGGATTCGGGCCGGAAAATCAGCCGATCGACCACACGAACGGCGGGCCACCACCGGCCGCCGCGCGCAGGGTGACCGGGATATGGCGGCCGCAGCCGGCCGCGAGGCCCTCGAACAAGCCTTCCAAAACCTTCGCGCAGGCCGGATGATAATCGGCG
>JBGPSI010000080.1:0-20072 GCA_041490045.1 Bradyrhizobium sp. | reverse complement strand
CGGCACCGCCGAGCGCTCGGCCGCCTGTACCAGCGCCGCCGTCAGATCGTTGCTCTTGAAGCGCTCGGAGCGGTAGCGGACGCTGTACTGAATGCCGAAATCCACGCCCAGGCCGACGAACAGGACGGCGAACGCGATCGAGAGCAGGTTCAGCGACCCCACCATCATCAAGCCGGCGGCGGTGGTGATGGAAAGGCCGATGAAGAGATTGGCGAAAACCGCGAAGATGATCTTCGGCGAATGCAGCGCCATCCAGAGAATGACCAGCACGACGATGACGGTGCCGATCCCGTTCCTGATGGCGCCGTCCTGGACGGTCGCGAATTCCTCGTTGGCGATTGGAACCGGCCCGGTGAGCCTGACCCGCGCGCCATATTCACCCGCGAAATGGAGGTCGTTGGCCGCCTGGCGGATGGCGTCGGTCGCAGCCTTCCCGGGCTCCAGCGCGTTGAAGTCGAGCACCGGCTTGAACTCGATGAAGGCGCGGCGGTCGGAATCGGTCAGAGGCTTGTCGCTGGTCAGTTCGCGCCAGGAGAACGTCGCCGAGCCCGTGTTCAGCACGTTCTCGACCGTCTGGGCGATCAGGTTGAAGGGCCGCGCGGTGCTGTCGAGCTTGACCTGTCCGCGCTTGACGCCGGCAAGCCCGGTTTCCAGCGCGCCGGTCAATCCCCGGATCGAGGGATCGCCGGCCATGATTTCGATCAGGGGCGCAGCCGATTCGAACTGTCCGGTCAGCTGGCCGACCTCCGCCACCGGCAGGAACAACAGCCCGTTCTTTTCAAAGAATTCGCCGGAGCCCAGCGGCTGGACCGATTCGAAGTTCTTCTTGTCGCCCGACAGCCGCTCCGCCAGCGCCTTGCTCGCCGCGCTGGTCAGTTCCGGCGTCGGCGCCTCCACGACTGCCAGAATGGTCCGGTCGCGATCGAAGGCCTGGCCGAACTGGTTGTCGCGCTTGCGCCAGTCCAGATTGGCCGAAATCAGCGTGTTGATGTCGGTGTTGATGGAGAAATGCCGGGCCGTATAGTAGCCCGCTGCTATCGCAAGAATGAGCGCGACCAGAACCGTGAGAGAGGCAAACCGCGTGCAGGCTTTGACAACCGATACGACAATACTTGTCAGCACATTCTTTCTTTCTAATGTTAACGGCGCGCCCGGAAACGCCCGCTCTTTACCGCAGTTGCAAACGCCGATCTAATGTTGCTTTTTAATGGTATTCCCGGGGGGCGCGGGAACAGGGCGCGCCAAGGGACGCCGAAACCGCGCTGAGAGGCTGATATAGACCGCTTCGGCCCTCGGTAAAGTGACGAACAAGTGAGCGATCTTGGGCGTTATTCAACCGTAAATGCCAGAAACTTTACTATAATACCACCTTAACCTCACTGGCTTTTGGTCGGCCGTGTTCGAAACCCGGCTTTCCTAAGCGGCCGTTTTTTGACACAAAGCCCTGTGCCGCCATGCGCTTGGGGACGGGACGGATGCGCAAGCGGGGATGGTGCGGATATTGCAGATATCCCGGCTGGAGAAGATGCGGAAATGAGTTTGGTGCAACTTGCGTAACGGGCGTCCCATGGAAGTGTATCTTGCCCAGCCGCGCGGCTTTTGCGCGGGTGTTGTGCGTGCGATCGAGATTGTCGAGCGGGCGCTCGAGAAATACGGCCCCCCGGTCTATGTGCGTCACGAGATCGTGCACAACAAATACGTGGTCGAAAGCCTGAAGAACAAGGGCGCGATCTTCGTCGAGGACCTGTCGGAAGTGCCTCCCCTCGCCGTCACCGTGTTCAGCGCCCATGGCGTGGCGCGGACCGTGGAGGAGGAAGCGGCCGCGCGGGGCCTGCCGGTACTCAATGCCACCTGCCCGCTGGTGACCAAGGTCCACAACCAGGGCAAGCGCTATATGTCGAAAGGCCGGGCGCTGGTCCTGATCGGCCATGCCGGCCACCCCGAAGTCGAGGGAACCATGGGCCAGGTTCCAGGCCCCGTGCTGCTGGTCCAGAACGTCGACGACGTGGCGGCCCTGACCCTGCCCCGGGATACCCCGGTCGCCTACATCACCCAGACCACCCTGAGCGTGGACGACACCAAGGACATCATTGCGGCCCTCCAGCAGCGTTTTTCAGATATTCAAGGCCCGGACATCCGGGATATCTGCTATGCGACACAGAACCGCCAATCTGCGGTAAGGGACCTCAGCAAGCTCGTGGACGTTATCCTGGTGGTGGGGGCTACCAACAGTTCCAACTCGAACAGGCTGCGCGAAATCGGCACCGAAGCCGGCGTCGCGAGTTATCTCATTGCCGATGGCAGCGAGCTGAACCCGGACTGGCTGAAGGACGCCAGGGCCGTGGGCATCACCGCGGGAGCCTCGGCGCCCGAGGTACTGGTCGATGACGTGATCGAGGCGTTGCGGCGGATCGGCCCGGTCAAGGTATCGATACTGCCGGGGCGTGAAGAAAATATCGAATTCCGGCTTCCGGCTGAACTGGCGGCAGGCTGATCCAATCTCTCGTTTGTCCAGAAAGAAAACCTGTAATGGCAATACCCTTCTTCAAGGAACTGCGCATCGGCGGCTATCTCATCAAGCAGAAGCTGATGGGGCGGAAACGCTATCCGCTGGTGCTGATGCTGGAGCCGTTGTTCCGCTGCAACCTCGCCTGCGTCGGCTGCGGCAAGATCGACTATCCCGATGCGATCCTCAATCGCCGCATGTCGGCGCAGGAATGCTGGGATGCCGCCGATGAATGCGGCGCGCCGATGGTGGCGATCCCCGGCGGCGAACCGCTGATCCACAAGGAGATCGGCGATATCGTGCGCGGCCTCGTGGCGCGCAAGAAATTCGTCTCGCTGTGCACCAACGCGCTGCTTTTGGAAAAGAAGCTCGATCTGTTCGAGCCATCGCCCTATCTGTTCTTCTCGGTGCACCTGGACGGCCTGAGGGAGCATCACGACAAGGCGGTGTCGCAGAAGGGCGTGTTCGACCGCGCCGTCTCCGCGATCAAGGCGGCCAAGGCGCGCGGCTTCACCGTCAACGTCAACGCCACGATCTTCGACGGCCATGCGGCCGAGGACATCGCCAAATTCCTCGACTTCACCACCGAGCTCGGCGTCGGCGTTTCAATGTCGCCGGGCTATGCCTATGAGCGCGCGCCCGACCAGGAGCACTTCCTCAACCGCACCAAGACCAAGAAGCTGTTCCGTGACGTGTTCGCGCTCGGCAAGGGCAAGAAGTGGAATTTCATGCATTCCGGCTTGTTCCTGGACTTCCTGGCCGGCAACCAGAACTACGAATGCACGCCGTGGGGCATGCCGGCGCGCAACATCTTCGGCTGGCAGAAGCCCTGCTATTTGCTCGGCGAAGGCTACACCAAGACCTTCAAGGAGCTGATGGAGACGACCGACTGGGAGACCTACGGCACCGGCAAGTACGAGAAGTGCGCCGACTGCATGGCGCATTGCGGCTACGAGCCGACCGCGGCCACCGCAGCGCTGAACAACCCGCTGAAGGCGATGTGGGTGGCACTGCGCGGCGTGCGCACCACGGGTCCGATGGCGCCCGAGATCAATCTCGATCACCAGCGGCCGGCGCAGTACATCTTTTCTTCGGAAGTGCAGAAGCGCCTGTCAGAAATCCGCCGCGACGAGGCCCTCGCCGCCGAGCAGAAAGCCTCGACAGCCGCGTAAGGAGCGCAGCGCGCGGTTGAAATCGATTCCGGTCGAGACCAGCGCGCGCAGCGTCATCGGGTTGCGCGCCACCCCGCGCAGGACCTTGCGCAGATCGATATCGCCGTTCGGCTTGATCGCCGACATCGCCAGCGCCGGCAAGGCCCGGCTGGCGGGATCGGCGATGACGCGTAGCGCCGCAAAGGGAAGCCCGGATTCGGCGGCGTAGGCGGCTGCGATATGGCTTTCCATGTCGACCGCGGCAGCCCCCGTCTCCGAGTGCAGCGCGGCCTTGACGTGGCGGGCGGCGACCACCTGTTCGGCCCCCGCAAGGCTGCCCCTGACCACGCGCCGGCGCCTCAAAGCGACGCTGGCGATCATCTCCTCGTTCAGCGGCAGGCCGGCCAGCCAGCGGGTGTCGCCGGCCAGGACCTCGGTCGCCACCACGACGTCGCCTGATTTCAATGAAGGATCCAGCCCCCCGGCGACGCCGAAGCTGATGACGCCCCTGATCGTCGTGGGATCGAACACCGTGAGCAGGGCCCGCAGCTGCTGCGGATCGCTACTGCTGCAGATGACGGTCATGCCGGGCCCAGCCGCGATGCGGGCCTCCTGCACCAAGCCGGTCACGATCAATACCGGCCGCGGGTCAATTCGACTGCCCGCGGACCTGCCTTCCCCCGCCCCCAATTTCACATTCCGACCCCTACCACCCTGCTGTTGGTGTTCCTCAGATTCCGATACCGCGCCAACGCCCAGAGCGGAAAGAACTTCGGATACCCATGATAGCGTAGATAAAACACCCTGGGAAAGCCCGTTGCCGTGTAGCGCTGCTCGTCCCACAGCCCTTTTTGGCTCTGTGTGTCTATCAGGCACTGCACGCCCCGGGCGACCGCCGGATGCCCGACCTCGCCTGCCGCCATCAGACCAAGCAAGGCCCATGCCGTTTGCGAGGCGGTGGTGGGGGCGCCCTCGAATCCCCGGTAGTCGAGCTTGTAGCTGGTCGCGTCCTCGCCCCAGCCGCCGTCCTGGTTCTGGATCGACACCAGCCAGTCCACCGCCTTGCGAATCATCGGGTCCTGGTGGTCGACGCCGGCAGCATTGAGCGCGCACAGGACCGACCAGGTGCCGTAGATGTAGTTCAGCCCCCAGCGGCCATACCACGACCCCTCGGCGAGCTGGGTACGGCGGAGATAGGCGACCCCGTCCGCCACCGCCTTGCTGTCCGCAACGGTCTGACCGAGTTGCGCCAGCATCGAGATACAGCGCGCGGTAACATCCTCGGTCGGCGGGTCGAGCAGCGCGCCATGGTCGGAGAACGGAATGTTGTTGAGGTAATATTCGAGATTGTTGACGTCGAAGGCGGCCCAGCCGCCGTCGCGGCTTTGCATGCCCTCGATCCACTCGCGGCCGCGCGCGATCGAAGCATCGTACTGATGGCTCCCGTCGGCACGCTGGGCGCGATCCATCGCCATCACCACGACCGCGGTGTCGTCGAGGTCGGGATAGTAGTCGTTGTTGTACTGGAAGGCCCAGCCGCCGGGGCGTACCTCGGGGCGCTTCACCGCCCAGTCGCCCTTGACGTCCAGCACCTGCCTCGGCTTCAGCCATTCGAGACCCTGTTTGGCCGGGCCGAGCGCCTCGCCGCCGGCTTCCAGCAGCGCATGGCAGGTCAGCGAGGTGTCCCACACCGGCGAGACGCAGGGCTGGCAATAGGCCTCGTCCTCGCCGATCACCAAGAGCCTGTCGAGCCCTCGCCGTGTCACGGCGCGCGGCGGATAATCGGCTCCCTTGCCGAGCACCTCGTACATCATCACGGCGTTGGCCATCGGCGGATAGATCGCGCCGAGACCGTCTTCGCCGTTGAGCCGCTCCTCGATAAAGGCCACGGCCGCATCGATCGCCCGCGCGCGCAGCTTCTTCGGAAATAGCGGCTCGATCACCCGCAACACGCTGTCGAGCCCGCGGAACAGCAGGAACCAGCCCCAGCTCTGGTGCGGCGCCTTCGCCGTCATCCCGATCGAATGAGGCGGCTGCAGGAACAATTCGTCGATGCCGATGCCGCTTTCGTTTTTCGCGCGCGGCTTCAGCGCCGCCAGCACCATCAGCGGCACGATCGTGGTGCGCGCCCAATACGAGATCTTGTTGATATGGAACGGCGACCACATCGGCAGCAGCATGATCTCGACCGGCAAGACCGGCACGCTGCGCCAGGTCATCACCCCGAACATCGCCAGCATGAAGCGGGTGAAGACGTTGCTGTGGATGGCGCCGCCGCGCGAGCGGATCGCCTCGCGCGCCCGCACCATGTGCGGGGCATCGACGGAATCGCCGATCATCTTCAGCGCGAAATAGGATTTCACGCTGGCGCTCATGTCGAAATCGCCGTCATGCACCAGCGGCCAGCCGCCATGGGCACCCTGGACCCGGCGCAAATAATTGGCGATCTTGGCTTCCAGTGCCGCGTCAACCGGCTCGCCCAAATAATGGCGAAGCAACACGTATTCCGCCGGGATCGTGCAATCGGCTTCCAATTCGAACACCCAGTGTCCATCCGGTTGCCTATAGCCGAGCAGCGCGCGGGTCGCCGAGGCGATGCTCGTCTCCAGCGCCTGACCGGCTTCGACTCCAGCTGATTTTTCGAGGGAATGCATCAGGCTCGACATTTCCTGTAGTTGCCTTGCTAGGGTTACACCAGAAGCCGTTCGCGATCAGGATCGCCGCATGGCGAGCACGAGGTCGGCGGCACGGTTTCCCGACCGCACCGATCCCTCGATGGTGGCCGGCAACCCCGTATCAGTCCAGTCGCCGGCGAGAAACAGGTTTTTCCAGGCGGTCGCCGGGCCCGGCCGCAGCGCATTCTGCTCCGGCGTGGCCTCGAAGGTCGCCCGGCGCTCGCGCACGATCTGCCAGGGCGGCAGGTCGCCCTGCACGCCCCCCGCCTTGCAGACATCCCGCCAGATCGCCTGGGCGAGTTCCTCGCGCGGCATGTCGACCAGCCGGTCGCCGTTGCTGATGGTGACCGACAGGCGCTGCGGGAACGCGAACAGCCATTCCACCAGCCCGCCGACGACCCCGATCAGCGGCGGCATGTCTTTGGGAGGATCGAAGCGGAAATGCGCGTTCACGATCGCCCGGAATTTGGTCGGCGTCTTGAGCCCAGGCAGCAGCGACGCCGCCGGGCGCGGCGGAACGGCCATGATCACGGCGTCGTCGGGGCCGATGGCGACGGTGTCGCCGCCGAACTTCAATTCGCCCACGCTGCCTGCGGCCGTGCCGAACTCGCGCAGTTCGTGTCCGAACCGGACACTGGCGCCCTTGTCCTGCAACAGCTTGACCGCAGGCTCGACCAGCACCGCGCTCAAGCCATCGCGCGCGATCAGCGGCCGGCAGGCCCGTCCGCCCGCCAGCAAGGTCTCGCGCACCACCGCGCCGGCCAGCCCCGCCGAGCCCTCCGGCGGGTCGACGTTCAGCGCCGCCAGCAGCAGCGGCTGCACCAGCCGCTGGTACAGCGTCCCCTCGCAGGGGATCGCATCGCCGACCAGCTTGCTCCGCGCTGCCCAAATCAGCGGCATCAGTGCGAGATAATCGCGCAAGCCGGTGTCGGGCACCCGGCGCGACTCGTCGAATACCCACAGCGGCAGCCGGCTTTCGCCGAGGTCGAGCTGCCAGCGCTGTCCGGTGGCAAGATCCACGAACGGAAACGTGGCGCGCTTCGGCCCGACCAGCCCCGCCTCGGTGCCGATCGAGCGCGCGTAAGCCAGCGCGTGACGATTGCCCGAGAGCAGGAGATGGTTGCCGTTATCGATGGTCAGGTTGGTCGCGGCGTCGAAATAGGACCGGCAGCGGCCGCCGGCCTGTTGCGTCGCCTCGTGGACGTGGACCATGAAACCGGCATTGGCCAGCCGGACGGCTGCCGAGAGGCCAGATATTCCGGCGCCGATGATATGAACGGTGTTTGGCATCAGATGAACGCGTAGCGGAGAATAATGGCGATGCGGGCCATCTTGTTGACGCGAACCGCCGCGCGCGGGGCTGCAAATCCGCGTGCGACGAGAAGATCCAGTATCGCGCGATAATATTTCGACATGATCCTCGGCGCGCGCACCGCGCGCCGCTTGTTGCGGTTCATGATTTCATCGGCCTTCTGGAAATGCATTTTGGCCCGCTCGGCGAGCGGCAGGCATACTTTGGGCAGCGTCCGCTCGGCGATCACTCTTGCCGGATCGTCGCTGGTGATGCCGGCAAGCAGCAGGCTTTCGCGCGGCAGATAAAGCCGGCCGAGGCCTGCATCCTCATCGACGTCGCGCAGGATGTTGGTCAATTGCAGCGCGCGGCCGAGATGATGCGCAAGCTGGATGCCGTCGGCTTCCGGCAATCCGAACACCCGCACCGACAGCCGTCCGACCGCGCTCGCCACGCGGTCGCAATACAGATCGAGCGTCGCCAGATCGGGGGCGCGGATATCCTGCGGCACGTCCATCTCCATGCCGTCGACGATAGCCAGAAAATCCTCGCGCTTCAGACCGAATTTGCGGACTGAGGCGACATAATCGGAGAGCCGCGGCGGCGGATGGCCCTGGTACAGCGCGTCGATATCGTCGCGCCACTGCTGCAGCGCCTGCAGTCGTTCGGGCCGCGGCCCGTCGGAATCGGCGATGTCGTCGACCTGGCGGCAGAAGCTGTAGATCTGGAACATTGCCTCGCGCTGCTCGCGCGGCAGGATGCGCATCGCCGCGTAGAACGAACTGCCGGACGCGGTTGTCCCGTAACTCGGATTGGCTGCCGCCGCCTCGAGCGTCATGCGCCGGCCGCCGGCTTCGATACGGGCCGGCGTCCCACCGCGCGCCGGGTCATCTCGCCGACCATTCCGCCGAGGCTGTGGCCAAGCAGTTCGAGCGGGCTGAGATGCACCCGCTCGCTCAGGGGATCGCGCACTTTCAGAAGCTGAACGATCTTGTCGGCGAAAGCCTGGATCACGGAGATCTCGAGCCCGAGCCGAAAATCCTTCACCTCGGCGCTGAGCGATTTGCTTTCATTGAGCAGCGCCTCGGTTCGCACGGCGAGCGCATGCAGGCATTGCAGAAGCTGCGGCGACGCCCGCCCCTCGCCGAGCGCCTCGACGGCAGCGCCGGATGCCGCCAGCGCATCGCGCGGCAGATAGACGCGATTGAGGTTGCGATAGTCCTTGCCGCAGTCCTGCAGATGATTGTTGATCTGCAGGCCGGCACAGAGCGCATCGGAGGCCGCCCAGGTCGATTTGCTCTCGCCGTGGACGTCGAGCATGAAGCGGCCGACCGGCATCGCCGAATAGCGGCAATAATGGATCACTTCGTCCCAGTTCTCGTAGCGAAGCTTGGTCACATCCATCCGGAAGGCGACGAGGACATCGAGCGCGTGCCGCGGCGGCATCGACCGCTCCGCCAGCGCGCGCCGCAGACTGACCGCCTCGGGCTGGCTGTCGCCCTGCCCGGACAACTCGGCTTCGAAGAGATCGAGAAGCCGGAGCTTTTCCTCTCCGGGAAGCGTGGCGTGATCGGCGATGTCGTCGGCGGTTCTGACGAAATTGTAGAACGCAAGAATCAGCGCCCGGTGACGCGGGTGGATGATCCATGACGCGACCGGAAAGTTCTCGTCGCGGTGCGTTTTGCCGGATCGTAATTGGCTCGCGCTCGTCATCGGCAACTGGCTACATTCGCTCAAAACAGTGGTTTCGCACGCGCCGGAATGGCCTGCGCATGCATGCGGGATCGCGGACCCCATATAGGGGAATACGACACCAAAACCAATGCTGTCTGCGATATCCCGGCGTGCCCAAATCAGGCCGAAAACAGGCCTGTTAAGCCTAATTCAGGCTTGCGGCGACGGCTGCCGGAAGCGCGCCTCTATTGCCCGTGGTCTTTCAGCACCAGCTCGCAGGCCTTGGTCAACTTCGGACGGTTCTGCTGCAGGCACGCCAGAATGGTGAAATCGCCTTGGTCGATCACCGGACGGCAGTAGCGCTGAACGTCGCGCGAGCAGGCCGCCTGCTCCTCAGGCGTGCCGCTGCGCTGCGCCGGCGGCGTCTCGGCGATGGCACCGGTGGAAACCGATAGCGACAACAGGATGAGTGCCAGGGGAAATTTACGCATCGTATTCCTTCATTCTGACGGCAGAGAAATTCCAGTCCCGCATAATGCAAGGTATGACCGGACCGGCTGGTCGGATTGCAGACGCCGCGAGCGCAGCAGCGAGGCGGTACTCACAAACGCTGGCAAATGCGGCCAAATTTACGGCGGTCGCAGTGCGAATCGCGATGCTCAGTGAATTAGTTCAATGATGCCATTAACCGATTGATTTCAAGCGCTTATTTCATAGTTCCGTTGCAGCATTTTGTTGCGGATGGGCAACGCCAGGAACTATTCTGCGAACCGCAACTTGACGAAATCCGAAGCGGTTCCAATTCCGCAGAAGCGAAAAAGCGGTTCGCCAGCGTCCGTCAGATTGTGTATCCTATGGATATCCGATCAGTACCGACGACCCGGCCGGCGCAATCGCGGGCGGCGAATTGTCATTTGAACCTAACACACTGCGGCGACACTAAATCTTCGATGCGGCGAGACGTATCTCTTCCATGAGAACGTCAATTTGAGGGAAAACGCGAATGAAACTGTTTGGCTCCAGCTTGTTTGGACAGGCGATCAAGGCCGCTGGCGTCGGCGCCGCACTCATGCTGTCGGTGACGGCGAGCGATGCCCAGTCAGGTCCGTTCATCGGCTTCAACGGTGCATGGTCCGGAAACGGCACGGTGGCGCTTTCCGACGGCACCACCGAGCGCATCCGCTGCAAGGCCGACTACCTCGTCGACGGCTCCGGACTGGGCCTGAAGCAAACGCTCAAATGCGCCAGCGACAGCTATAAATTCGATCTGACCAGCGATGTCAGGAGCCAGGGCGACCGGATCTCCGGCAACTGGAGCGAAGCCAGCCGCAACGTGTTCGGCAATCTGCAGGGCACCGCGGGCGGCGGACGGATCGAGGTGTTCGTCGAGGCCAACGGATTTGCCGCCAACCTGACATTGCAGACCAACGGCAACAAGCAGACGGTGCAGATCAGCTCCAAGGGCGAGATCCGAGGCGTCAACATCACGATGGTGAAGAGCTGACGGCCGCGTTTGCTGCATTTGAGCCGTATCTCGGGGCAAACGCTCCGCGTTCGCCCCGACTGCGCCAGCGCGGCCCTTCGGGCCCGGCTTTGACGCGTTTTTCTTGACGCGAGACTGTCTCCACCCCGCACCAGGTGAGGGGCAGGGTGTCGCTTGAAAACGCGCTAGCTGTTCACGCCGCCTTCTTCCGCCGGCTTCGCGCGTTCAGGCGTCCCCCGAAGCCGCTGCGACAGGTTGATCAGGAACATCGACGTCGGCCGCAGGATAAAGAGATCCGCGATCAGTGCCGCGACCATCGAAAACGCGCTGAGCCAGCCGAACAGGCGCAGCGACGGCAGGTCGGAAAACACCGTCACCACCAGCCCGCAAGCCAGCACCACCGTGGTCAGGATCAGCGCCGGACCGACCAGCACGGTGGCGCGCTCGACCGCCAGTTCCGGACTGACGCCCGGCCTGGATTCGAGCCTGAGCCGGTTGAGGAAGTGTATGGTCGCGCTCAGGCCGAGGCCGAACGACACCGTCAGCGCCACGACGCTGGCGAATTGCAGCCCCTCCCCGAGCAGCCACAGCACCGTGCCCGACAGCACCACGGGGAAGATGCCC
Organism: Bradyrhizobium sp.; assembly: GCA_041490045.1. Taxonomy (GTDB): domain Bacteria; phylum Pseudomonadota; class Alphaproteobacteria; order Rhizobiales; family Xanthobacteraceae; genus Bradyrhizobium. The sequence continues at coordinate 8,668 of JBGPSI010000080.1, read as the reverse complement.
GGCAGGATGCAGGAGAACATCACCACCACCGAACGGAATGCGAGCCCGATGAAGACCGCGACCAGCGCGAACTCGATGGTCAGCCCGCGATTGAGCTTCTCGATCATGTTGGCGCTGTTGCGCGCGGCGATCGCCGACAGGCCGGTGACGGCGATCTCGTAGCCTGGATGCGCCTTGCGCACCGCGTCCAGCGAGTGATCGAGATTCTCGACGACGGGAAGAATCTGGCTTGAATCGAGATCGGGCACCCGACCCGACACCACCACTGCATCCTGATCGGCGGAAATGAAACGCCGCACCAGATATTTGGGAATCACGTCGACATATTCCTTCAGGGTCGCGACGTTGCTGCTTCCGGCCTTTTCCGCCAGCCAGCGCCGCAGCGTCTCCAGCGACCAGACGTTGCCGACGCCCTGCTGTTTCTCCACCGTCGAATGAACCTCGGCGATGGTCTGCAGCGTTTCAGGCGAGTACAGCGAGGCGCCCTTGGGGAATTCGATCAGCACGTCGATCGCGTTGGCGCCGGTCAGCTTGGCGTCGAGGCGCCCGCTGGCCGCCACCGCCTGCTGCTTGTCCGGCACCTGATCGGCGAGCCGGTAGCGCGGCTCGAGATTGGCATAGATCACCGACAGGCCGCCGACGAAGATCACCGCGATCAAGCTGAACAGGCCGGGCCTGCTCACCATGCGCACCGCGATCCAGTAGCAGAAGTTGCGCAGCATCTGGACGCCGGCGTCGGCGCCCTGGAATTTTACCGCGAAGATCTTTTCGTTGCGGACCAGCAGCACCCCGAACACCGGCACCAGCGACAGCACCGCGATCAGCGCGATGATGGTGGCGGCAAGCCCGGCCTCGCCGAATTTGCGGATCAGGTCGGAGTTGGAGAATTGCAGCGCAATGAACGAAATACCGGCGGTGCCATGGGTGAGCACGCAGGCCGGCCCGACCACCAGTACCGCGTTCTTGAACGCGGTGTATTTGTCCTGGCCCGCGATCAGGCGGTCGCGCGCCGCGAACGTCAGCTGCATCGAGTCCGAGAAACTGATGACCATGATCAGCGGCGTCATCACGTTCAGGAACATGTTGAGGTTGAAATTGGCCCAGCCGAGGCCGCCCAGCGCCAGCACGATGGCGATGATCGGGGGGAACGCGGCGACGATCATGAACGATATCTTGCGGAAGAAGATGATCGCGATGATGCAGCCGGCCAGGATGCCGAGGACGTTGTAGGTCAGCCCGTCCCGCTTCACCGCGTTGCGGATCTCGAGCTGCATCACCGGAACGCCCGACAGTTCCGCGTTGAGGCCCGAGCCCCGGAGATCCTCAGCCATCGCCTTGCGGATGTCGCCGATGGTCTTGGCGAGATGGTTGCTGGCGACCACGTCCGGTTCGAGCGAAAGCACGACCAGCGCCAGCGTGCCGTCCTCGGACAAGAGCTTGCCGCGGATGATCTCGTTGGATTTGACGGTCTCGATGAACTTGTCGTAGTCGGCGCCCTTCGGCAGGTCCTGGGGGAACAGCGCCGCCGGCAGCTTGCCCGGCGCCGGTGCCTGGCGCGCCGAGAACAGCGAAATCAGGCCGCGCGTGCCGTCGACGAGCTGCAGATCGGTGACCAGATCACGCAACTTTTCGAGGTTTTCGCGCTTGAGCAGCGTCTTGCCCTCGACCACCACCAGCACGTCGAATTCGACGGCCGGAAAGCGCTTGGTCTCGGCTTCGTATTGCCGGTATTCCTTGGAATTGGACCGGAACAACTGGCTCAGCGAGTCGTCGATCTTGATGCGGTCGATACCGAACAGCGCGGCGATGAACAGGCCGACGAGAACGATGCAGGACAGGATCGGCCGCTGAACGGCGATCAGGCCCAGCCGCTCCAGCCCGAAGGCGATGCTGGCGCCCGGCGCCCGCTGCTCGACCTTCTCGACATGAACCTCGCTGTCGCTGTTCTTTTCGAGCATGCCCTGTCCAGTCCTCACATCAGCTCAATCTGTATAGCTTAAATTGTCTAGCTTGAGTTCTTGGGCGCGATTGAGGCCTCGAGGAGCCGGGTTTGATTGGCGCTAGCCCTTGAAAACATAAGATAAATTTACCGCCACAGCTTTAGCAGGTCTTCACCGCGTCTCGCAAGCGCACACGCCGGTGCAAAATCGCCGCGGACATGGCGATATCGGCCCCGCATTGCCGGATTTGTGACGTCCCTCGCGCTTCAATTCGCGGCGATCGGCCGGGGCGTCGATTCCCCGCTTTCATCCTTGAGGCCGACGCCGGTCACCCCGCGCGCCAGACCCTCGCGGATCAGCCACGCGATCCTGAAGGCAGCTTCGTCATAGCCGAGCCCCGCGCCGTGGATGTTGGAGACGCAATTGCGCTCGGCATCGGTGCGGCCGATTTTCGGCGCGAAGGTCAGATAGGCCCCGAGACTGTCCGACGCCGACAGGCCCGGCCGCTCGCCGATCAGCATGACGATCATGCGCGCGCCGAGAATGGCGCCGATTTCGTCGCCCAGGGCGACGCGCGCCCCTCGCGCGACCACGGCACGGCCGATTTCGATCCCGTCGATCGCAAGCCGCGGTAAAAGGCTGCGGACGAGCGGAACGGCGTGAGTATTGACCGCCGCTGGCGACAGGCCGTCGCCGATGACGACGGCGAGCCGGCATCCGCCGCCATCACCCGCCAAGCCATCGCCCGCCAGGCGGTGCTGCGAAGCCTCGTCGAGCGTCCGTCCAAGATCGGGACGTCGCAGATATTCGGTCCGCTCGCGGGCGCGGCTAGAGACCTCGACCGCTTCAAGACCGAGACCGTGCAGGCCGGCGATGATCGCGGGCGCATCGAAGGCGGCATGAACGGCGTCGCGGGCGCGCGCGTGGTCGAGCGTAAAGGAAAGCAGCGCTTCGGTCGGCAGGCTGGCTCCGGCGCGGCCGAGCCCGACGCGCGCAGGCGTAAGGTCCCGCAGATCCGCCAGCGAGCGGGACGATGGCGCCGGCGTCTTCTTCATTGGCTACTCGGCGGGAACCGCGGCCTCGCGCAGCCGGATCGAGTAGTTCGAGGCGTTGTGGTGCCCGACCGACGCCAGGCGCGCATAGGTGATCAGATGGTGCGCGACCAGCGCCACCGAGATCAGGTCTTCGATATCGCCGTGCCGCAGCCGCGGCAAGGCAAATTTCCAGAACACCTTCTTGTAGTCGCCGAGCACGCCGACCTTCCAGAAGATGTTCTTCAGCATGGTCAGGCCGCGCTTGATGTTGGCCCAGCTCTTCTGCTCGGGCGTCACCGGCACCTTGAGCCGGTTGGCATAGGTGAAGTCCACCTGATGCTGGTAGCGCGCATAGAGCCTCTCCGGCTCGAACGCGACTTTCATGCATTTCTTCCAGGAATCGACGACCTGGTCGTAGGGCAGCAGGAAATCGACATTGGAATCACGGCTGTCGTCCTCGATCAGCCGGTCTTCCTTTGCCAGGCGATCCCATAGCGGCGTCTTCGGCAGCGCCTGCAGCAGATTGATCGTCAGCAACGGGATATTGGATTGGTCGACGAAGCTCAGCAGGGCGTCGCCGGTCTCCGGCTTGTCGGTATCCAGCCCCATGATGATGCCGGAAACGACCTCCATCCCGTAGCTGTTGATGGTGCGCACGCCTTCCAGGATCGGGACCATCATGTTGTGGTCCTTCTGCATCGCCTTCAGCGCGTCAGGATCCGGCGTCTCGATGCCGCAGAAGATTGTGATGAAGTACGCCTCGCGCATCTTCTCGAGAATCTCGGGCCGCTTGGCGATGTTGAGCGTCGCCTCGCAGGCCAGCCGCATCACATAGCCGGTCTTCTTCTGCCACTCGACGAGATGCGGCAGCAAATCCAGCGCGGCCTTGCGGTTGCCGATGAAATTGTCGTCGACGAAATAGACCGAGCCGGTCACCCCGCATTCGAGCAGCCTGTCGAGCTCGGCGATGATCTGCTGCGGCGTCTTCAGCCGCGGATTGCGGCCATAGAGGCCCGGAATGTCGCAGAATTCGCACTGATAGGGACAACCGCTCGAATACTGGATCGAACCGAGGAAATATTTTTTGACCTCGGCGAGCTCGTAGGCCGGAATCGGAAAGTCGGTCATGGCGACGCGATCGTTGGTCTTCAGGACCACCTGTTGCGCCGGCCGCGAGGGATCGCGCGCCAGCCGAATCAGCAGATCGTCGGTGGCATCGCCGAGTTCACCGACATGGAGATAGTCGAACGAGGGATAGTAGTCGGGACAGGCAGAAACCGAAGGACCGCCGATCGCCACCGGCAGGTCGAACGCATGGGCGCGGCGGCAGATGTCGTTCATCTGCTGGCGCTGGATGTGCATGCCGCTGACGAACACCGCTTCGGCCCATTCGAAATCTTCCTTCGAGGCGGGGCGGATGTTCTCGTCGATGAAGCGGACCGGCCAGTTTTCGGGCAGATAGGCCGCGATCAACAACAGCCCCTGCGGCGGCATGAAGGCCTGGACCCCGTCGGTCAGGGGATAGGAATATTCAAAGGTGCCGAACGAAGACGTATAGCGCGGAAACACGCACAGGATACGTCGTACCGTTTCGATGCCCTGAGCTCTCATCAGATTTCCTCTGCGATATCCGGCAGGACCGAACAAAGTTAAGCACGGCTATCAAGGCTCGGCCAGAAATTCCTCAACATTGTGGCCGTCATCTCAATCATTTGAGGCCCGAATGGTTGCCGAAAAACCACGCCGGCAGACGTTGGCTGTCCTCACGCGATCAGCCGCGACGCAAAATCGGGCAACTGTCCGGCGTTCCCGGAAAGGCGAAAATCAGCGTCGACAAGGCCGGTGCGGAACAGCCAGTCGTCGAATTCCGGCGCCCGCTTCAGGCCGAACAGATCGCGGACATAGAGCGCGTCATGAAACGAGGTGGATTGATAGTTCAACATGACGTCGTCCGCCCCCGGAACCCCCATGATGAAGGTCACCCCGGCCGCGGCGAGCAGCGTCAGGAGATTGTCCATGTCGTCCTGGTCGGCCTCGGCGTGGTTGGTATAGCAGACGTCGACACCGAGCGGCAGGCCGAGCAGCTTGCCGCAGAAATGATCCTCGAGGCCGGCGCGGATGATTTCCTTGCCGTCATAGAGATATTCCGGGCCGATGAAGCCGACCACGCTGTTGACCAGAAGCGGATCGAACGCTCGGGCCACCGCATAGGCGCGCGCTTCGCAGGTCTGCTGGTCGACGCCGTGATGGGCATTGGCCGACAGCGCCGAGCCCTGCCCGGTTTCGAAATACATGACATTGTTGCCGACGGTTCCCCGCCGCAGCGACAATCCCGCCTCGCGGGCCTGACCCAGCAGCGCGAGATCGACGCCGAAACTCCGGTTGGCGGCTTCGGTGCCCGCGATCGACTGGAATACCAGATCGACCGGAACGCCCTGCTCGATCAGGCCGAGCGTCGTCGTCACATGGGTGAGCACGCAAGCCTGGGTCGGGATCCGCAGCCGCGCGATGATCTCGTCGAGCAATCGCAACAGGCCGCCGATCACGGCCGGATCGTCGCTGGCCGGGTTGATGCCGATGCAGGCATCGCCGGATCCCAGCATCAGCCCGTCGAGGATCGAGGCGGTGATGCCCTTGGCGTCGTCAAAGGGATGATTGGGCTGCAGCCGCGCGCTCATGCGCCCGCGCAGGCCGATGGTGTTGCGGAAGGAAGACGTCACCTGGCATTTTTTCGCGACCAGGATGAGATCCTGGTTGCGCATCAGCTTTGAGACCGCCGCGGCCATTTCCGGCGTGATCCCACGCGCGAGTTTTGCAAGAACGTCCGTGGTCGCCGCGTCCGACAACAGCCAGTCGCGGAATGCGCCGACCGTCAGCGAAGCGACCGGCGCGAAGGCGGAGCGGTCGTGCGTATCGAGGATCAGGCGGGTGATCTCGTCGTCTTCGTAGGGAATGACCGCTTCCTGCAGGAACTCTTTCAGCGGAACGTCGGCGAGCGCGATCCGCGCCGCGATCATCTGTTCGGCGCTCTCGGCCGCGATCCCGGCCAGGCGGTCGCCCGAGCGCGGCGGCGTGGCCTTGGCCAGGAGATCGCGCAGCTCGGCGAAGACATAGGTGGTGGCATCGATGGTGCGGCGATAGACCATGGCGGCTCCGGGCCACCGGCATGTCGATGACCTGCGCCAGACTATCAGCCCGAAGGCCGGCGGGCCGGAAGGAATGATTGTATGCAAGACGGCTGTCTTTTGGGCCCGGTTGCCGGGCGGGTACCTGCAGGTGCCCAATTACCAGACAGTCCCCGATCACGGGAGCGATGGCGGATTCCTCCCCCGGCGAACCACGGCAGCCCTGAGATCTGAACCCACGATCTCCCTGTAATCGTCTGAAATATATGACCTATTTTCGTTGGCACCGCTGCCCGGCGGATCGGCTTCGCCCGCAGCGGTAGCATGATACAAATTTCGCGTGATGGAACAAAACCGGTGACGTTTTAATGACTTATACACAAAGCTTTTGCATGGTTTTTGGGCGGCCGGCAGCGCTGACCGGCTTCTGGGGAGAGGCCGTGCAATGCCTGAAATGTCGAAACCTGCCAACCCGTCTTCCAGCTTCGCTTTCGCGTCGCGGCTTTCGCTCGCGGCCAAGCTGTACTCGACCTTTGCCCTGATCGCGCTTCTGACCGCGGCGATCGCCGTGCTGTCCTACTACAACACCCAGCGCAACACGGAGCTGACGGAGGCGATCGAGACCGCCAACCAGGCCGCCCTCAATGTCGAGCGCGTCAATTCGCTGGTCTACGCGGTCGTGATGGAATCGCGCGGCGTCTACATGTCCAGCGAACCCGCCACGGTGAAGAAGTTCGGCGACGGGCTTCTCAAGTTCAACGACAAGATCCTGGGCGTGGTCAAGAACTGGGAATCCATCGTCCAGGCCGATGACGCCCAGCAATTCGCTGTTTTCAAGAAACGCATCGAGCAGTTCGTCGACTTCCGCAAGGAGCTGGTTCGCCGCGGCGTCGAGATCAATGCCGCCGCCGGCCGCGAATGGGGCGACAACGACGCCAATCGCGCGGTGCGTTCCGCGCTGAACAAGGATCTCGAGGCGCTCTCCAAGGTCTACGCCGAGCGCGCCAAGGAGATCTCTCGGCAATCCCGGACCAACCACACGATGGCCCTTCTGCTGACCTTTCTCGGCGGCCTGACGCTGGTGGTGGTCGGCTTCGGCGTCGTGATCATCTCCCGATCGGTCGCGCAGCCGCTTTCGGCGATCACCGCCACCATCAAGCGCGTCGCCGAGGGCGACGAAAACGTCGAGATTCCGCACGCCAACCGCGCCGACGAGATCGGCGCGCTGGCGCGGGCGATCCACATCTTCCAGCAGGCGATGGACGGCAACCGCAACCTCAATTCGCAGGTCTTGCAGGACGCCAAGGCGCGCGAAGAGCGCGCCAAACACATTGAAGCCTCGGTTGAAGAGTTCCGCGGCGCGATCGGCGATGTCTTGCGCGCGGTCACCGACAACGCCACGGCGATGCGCGAGACCGCGCAGTCCATCACCAGGGTGGCGGCCGACGCCAATGGACGCGCCGCCGCCGCCGCCACCGCGACCGAGCAGGCCTCCAGCAACGTGAACGCGGTGGCCAGCGCGGCCGAAGAGCTGTCGGCTTCGGTCGAGGAGATCGGCCGGCAAGTGCGTCAATCCGCTGGGGTCGTCGAACAGGCCGGCCAGCGCACCGAGAAGTCGGTCGCCGAAATCGAAAGCCTCGCCGCGGCGACCCAGCGCATCGACGGCGTGCTCAATCTGATCCAGACCATTGCCGAGCAAACCAATCTCCTGGCGCTGAATGCGACGATCGAGGCCGCACGCGCTGGCGAGGCCGGCCGCGGCTTCGCCGTGGTGGCTCACGAGGTCAAGGCGCTGGCCGAGCAGACCGCCAAAGCGACCTCCGAAATCGGCCAGAACGTCGGCCTGATTCAGTCATCGACGCGCAGCGCCGTCGATTCCGTGCGCGAGATCGGCCACGCCGTGCGCGACATCAATGAAGTCACCTCGAACATCGCCAGCGCCGTCGGTCAGCAGGACGCCGCGACCCGCGAGATCTCCTCCAATGCGCAATCGGCCGCCCAGGGCAACGAGACCCTGGTCGCCAATATCGGCTCGCTGAGCGAGGCGATCGGCGAGACCAACAAGGCGGCGACATCGGTGCTGACGGCGTCCAGCGACCTGACCGCGACGGCGGAAACCCTGTCGCGCGAGGTGGACAAATTCTTCCACAATCTGCGTGGCGATCCACTCGAGCAGCAAGACAAGCGGCGGAGCGCTGCCGCGGCCCGCTGAGGCGATGCCAGTTCATCATCGAGGCCTGGCCGCGATTACGTCGAGATGGTCGAAAAGAAAACGGCCTCAGCGTTGGGGGGCATGCCGAGGCCGTCAATTCATCGGACGCATGGGGTAGTCGCGTCCGGCAGCGCATCAACAAGCTTGCTGGATGGCAATGGTTCCGGTCCAGCCGGGAGAAAATCGGTCGGCCCTGTTCAGGAAGCGCCTCGCCGAGCCGCGCGACGACGCGCAACGCCGGCTTCTGTTGAAGCTGCTGGCGGAAGAAGAGGCAAAAGAGCCTCCTGCCAAAGGCAGTTAAGGCGACCTCTGTCGATTCAGTATAGTCCTGATCGGGGTTTTTCGTGCGCGCAGTCT
>JBGPSI010000079.1:0-20152 GCA_041490045.1 Bradyrhizobium sp. | reverse complement strand
CGGGCGGACTATTGGTATTGTTCCGCACTTTGCCTGGGCGAAAGGGCGACCGGTGAATTCCAAGGAAAATTCGGCAGGCGATCAAGCAGGCGTTTTGAAGCCGGCGTCGGAACTGCCTTCGACCGCAGGCTTGCGTCCGGATTTCATCTGGGGGGTCTCTACCTCGAGTTTCCAGATCGAAGGCGCGACGAAAGAGGACGGCCGGGGAGAGAGCATCTGGGATGTCTATTGCCGCAATGGCAAGGTGAAGAACCATGACACCGGCGACGTCGCGTGCGACCACTACCATCGTTACCGCGAGGACGTCGCGCTGATGAAGCAGCTGGGCGTTCAGGCGTATCGGTTCTCGGTCGCCTGGCCGCGCGTGTTGCCGCAGGGGCGGGGAGCCGTCAATGAACTGGGCCTCTCGTTTTACGATCAGCTGATCGACGAGCTACTGGCCGCCGGAATCGAACCGTGGCTGTGCCTCTATCATTGGGACCTGCCGCAGGCCCTGGAGGACCTCGGCGGATGGATGAACCGGGAGTCGGCGGCATGGTTCGCCGACTATGCGGCGCTGGTTGCCGCGCGCTTCGGAGATCGCGTCAAGCGGCTGGCGACGTTCAACGAGCCGTCGATGTTCACCCTGTTCAGCGGTTCGCTGGGGACGGGCGATCGCAACCGCGAAGACGCTCTCCACCGGATGATCCACCACGTCAATCTCGCGCACGGTGCGGCCGTGGATGTGCTCCGCGAAAAAATTCCCGACGTCTCGATCGGGTGCATTCACAATTATCAGCCCTGCTGGCCGTCCAGTGCAAGCGACGCCGACGCGGCGGCGGCCGCGCGTCTCGGGATCTACTGGAACAGGGCATTCCCCGACCCGCAATGTCGCGGCGAGTATCCCTCGCCGATGCGGCCTGTCATCGACCGGTACATTCGGCCGGGCGACCTCGCGCGCATTTTTCGTCCGGTCGACTGGTTCGGGCTCAACCACTACAGCCCGGTCTACGTGAAGGCGCAGCCGGCTTCCATGCTGGGGTTCGAGTTCGGCGACAAGCCGGTCGGCGTTGCGCTGACGCCGATCGGATGGCCGATCAATCCGGAAGCCTTCGGCGAAGCGCTACTCACCGTCCATCACGACTACGGTCTGCCGATCTATGTTCTCGAAAACGGATTGGGCGGCTTCGACAAGCCCGACGAGACCGGCGCCGTGATCGACCCGGAGCGGGTGCAGTTCTTGCGCGCCTATATCGGCGCGATGAATGAAGCCGCTTCCAACGGCGTCGATGTTCGCGGCTATTTCATCTGGTCGCTGTTGGACAATTTCGAATGGGAGCAGGGATACACCAACCGCTTCGGCCTGACCTATATCGACTATCCGACGCAGCGGCGCATTCCAAAAGCATCGTTCGGCTGGTACGCGGATTTGATCAAGACGGCGCGACGGCGATGAAGGCGGCCTCTACACGAAGCATTCGGAAGGTGCTGCTCGCGGACATCGGCGGGACCAACGCGCGCTTCGCGGTCCTTGCCGGTGGAACGGTCGGCATGATTACCCATATGGCCGTGCGCGACTATGGCAGCTTTCGCGAGGCACTCGGCGTCTACCTTGGCGGTTTGCCGGAGGTGGGCGAAATCCGCGGCGCGATCCTTGCCGCCGCCGGCGTTGTCCAGAACGGCCGCTGCGCGCTCACGAACAGTTCCTGGGTGATCGATACAGGCGAATTGCGCGCTGCCCATGGATTTTCCACCGTGCGCCTGATCAATGATTTTGAAGCGGTGGCGTGGACGCTGCCGGTGCTGTCGCGTGACCAGCTCTTCCAGATAGGCGGCGGGCAGCCGGTCGCGGCGGCGCCGCTGGCGGCGCTCGGTCCCGGCACGGGCCTTGGAATGGCGCTCAGCATACCGCACGCCGCCGGTCATCTCGTGCTGTCGAGCGAGGGCGGTCATTCGACGATGGCCGGCAATTCGGCTCGGGAAGACGCCGTCATTGCCCACCTGCGGCAACGGTTCGGGCATGTCTCGGCAGAAACCGTTCTTTCGGGCCATGGGCTGGAAAACCTTCACGAGGCGCTGGCCACGCTCGACAATTTGACGCTGCCACGTCGCGCCGCCGCCGAGATCACCCGGGCCGGGATCGAGGGAACGTGCCCGACCAGCCGCGCGACGGTCGATATGTTTTGCGCGATGCTCGGGACGGTCGCGGGCAATCTCGCGCTCACGCTCGGGGCGAGGGGCGGAATCTTCATCGGCGGAGGCATTCTGCGTCATATGCCCGACTATCTTTTCCGCTCGCCATTTCGTGCGCGCTTCGAAGACAAAGGGCGGCTCGGCAAATATCTCGAACCGATTCCGGCCTATCTGATCCTGGACGAGGATGCCGCGTTCGCGGGATTGCGCAGTTTGGCGGAGGCCGAAGCCATTGGCTGATATTCCGATGACGGAGATCGTCACCCTCACCATCAATCCGGCGCTCGACGTCTCGACGTCGGTCAAGAAGATGATGCCTTTCACCAAGATGCGATGCGCCCCGGCCCATCGCGATCCCGGGGGTGGCGGAATCAACGTTGCCCGGGTTCTCAGGCGGCTCGGCATCGACGCCACCGCGATCTACCCGGCCGGCGGCGCGACCGGGCAGTTGCTGGCTGATCTGCTCGAGCGCGAGGGCGTGCGAAGCATCGTGATCCCGGCCTCGAACGACACGCGGGAGGATCTTACGATCTTCGACGAGACCACCCGCGAGCAATTTCGCCTGGTCTTCCCGGGTGCCGCGCTCAGCGAGGGTGAGTGGCAGGCGTGTCTGGAATCGCTGGCGGGCATCACGCCTGCGCCTGCATTTGTCATTGCGAGCGGCAGCTTGCCCGCCGGCGTGCCGCACGATTTCTTCGGCAGGGTAGTCCGGGCTTCGAAAGCGCGCAGCAAGGTCATCGTGGATACGTCCGGCCCGTTCCTGAAGCCGGCTCTGGAAGCAGGCGTCTATCTCATCAAGCCCAATCTCGGCGAGTTTCAGGAACTGGCGGGAGTCGCCTCCGCCGACGATGCGGCGCTGATCGAGGCGGGGCGCCGTCTGTTCGATCGCTATCGCATCGAGATCATTGCGCTCTCGATGGGGCCGGCCGGCGCGCTTCTCATCACCCGCGATACGGTATTGCGCGCGAATGGTTTTCCGATCGAGCCGATCAGCGTTTCCGGCGCCGGCGACAGTTTTCTGGGAGCGATGGTCTGGAGCCTGGCAAACGATGGCAGCCTCGAAATAGCGCTGCGCTATGGCGTTGCCGGCGGCTCCGCCGCGCTGCTCAATCCCGGCACCGAGCTTTGCCGGGCCGAGGACGTTCGCCGCCTTGCCTCCGAAGTGATCGTGACATCGATCGAGCGCAACCGCCGTTAGGCCGGAAGGCGGCTTCGGCCGGAAAGGCCCGACCCGATTTTCATCTCGCCGACGTGCCGGGAACAACCGCGCCGAGCAGCATCTCGATCCGGCCATTGCCCCACAGTGGAAGCAGCAGGCGCGCGTAGCCGCGGGCAGCTGCTTGTCCGGATGTTGTCTGAGAATAGTAAGTGGGTGCGCGGCTCTCGACGGTTGCCTTGCATTGCAAGACCAGCCCATCGAACGGGGTGTGCAGGTCGATTTCGTCGAGAAAGCCGGTGCCGATCGTTCCGCCGTACCAGTTGGCCACTTCCGCCCCGACGAGATCGAACCGGAACCGAAGCGGGTCTTCAAAAACGCCGATCAGCATGGCTTCCCGCCCGAGTCGCGACCGCAGCGACATCTTGACGTCATCCCAGAAAGGAATGTCGTTTGCGCCGCGCTTCAAGCCGTTCCAGTACGCCTGAATGCGGCCGAGATCGGCTTCGAGTTCGACGGGAAGGGGATAGCTGCGCGCACCTCCCGTCATCGTCAGGCGGTCTTCGACGGAAGCGACGCCCGGGGGCGACCATGCCGCGTCCTCGACTGCGCGGCGTTCGCTCCAGCTGCCGACGGTGCCTGCAAGAACGACCTTGTTGCCTTTTTCCACGCCGACGCTGATCGCGTTCGCGTCGATCTCCGCATGCCGCCTGAGGGCGGCGTCGATCTTGCTCTTCACGTCGGCGGCATCGACCTGCGGCTTGATGGCAATCATGCTGGCGATGCCGCGCACGCCGGATAGTTTGCGAATGTCGTCTTCGGCGGAGCTCTTCTCGAAGTTCCAGTTCACGGTGCCGCTCAACGTGACCCATCCGTCATGGACCAGCACGTCGACCGCGTTGGCGGGAACAAGGACGTCCCACTTCAGGATATCGCGGGCACGCCTGGCGATCTGGTCATCCGCCGCCTGTTTTTCATAGGGACAGTGCACTTCGATATTCTCGGCGATGGCGTGCACGCCCTTGACGCGGCGGGCCGCGGCGATGGCTGCGAGCTTTTCGGCGTAACTGTTGACGTGCCCGCCGAGGGTCACGATGCCTTTGTCGACGGCGACGCCGATGTGTTCGCCGCTGAAGCTCGGATCGAATTCAAGCTCTTCAATGATGTCTTGCCGGAGCCGCGAGTCGGTCATCATCGTTCCTCCAAGGATGGCTTGAATGAAACTGCGCTTCCGGGGAGATCACCTTGATCCGCATCAAGGTCGGGCGCATGGCGTTCAGCTTATTGTTTTGAATTGGTCTGAACGGCCCCGCCAGGCGGCGCCAGGGAAGCGAACATGACGGCGGTTGCCAAGATCGTCTTTCTCGGTGCGACCAGCGCTTCGTTCGGCATCAGCATGTTCCGGGATCTCTTCTCCAGCCATGATCTGGCCGGCAGCACCCTGATCCTGGTCGGCAGGAACGCCGACAGGCTCGCGCGGGCCGAACGTCTTGCAAAACTGCTCAACGAGAAATCGGGCGCCGGGTTGAAGATCGAGAACACCACCGATTGGCGGGCTGCCTTCGACGGTGCGGAGTTTGTGATTCATTCGACGGTCATCGATCGGAACCGGCTCTGGAAGCTCGATTTCGGGGTGCCGCGCAAATTCGGCATCCGTCACACCCTGGGAGAGAACGGCGGCCCGGGCGGATTGTTCTTTACGTTGCGCACCTTGCCGGTCGTTTTCGATTTTGTGCGTGAGATGGAGCGGCGTTGTCCGCAGGCGCTGTTCATCAATTTTTCCAATCCCGAAAGCCGTATCGTCCTGGCCCTTGGGCAATACAGCAAGATACGCACCATCGGTCTGTGCCACGGTATCTTCATGGCACGCGACCAGGTCGCCTCCATCCTTGGATTGCCTGCGGAACGGGTGGAGGTGTCGGGCGCGGGTCTGAATCATTTCCAATGCCTGATGCAGATCCGTGACCGCGAGACGGGGGCGGACCTGTATCCTCTGCTGCGCGAAAAGGAAAAAACCCACGACCCCTGGGTTTCGCCGCTGACGCGGAAACTGTTTCGTGCTTTTGGTTATTGGCTCGGCTGCGGCGACGGTCATGTCGGCGAATACCTGGCGTTTGGCTGGGAAGCCGGCGAGGGCGGATACAATTTCGGCTGGGACGAGGGTGAGCGGGCGAAACTGAACCAGCTCATCGACGACGTGCTCGCGGGAAGGACGGAAATTCCGGCGTGGATGCTCACTCCATCGGGCGAGCGCGCGGTCACCGTCATTTCGGCCGTCCTGCATGGCCGCAAACAGCGCATCGAATCGGGCGTGGTCTATAACCGGCAAGCGATTCCGAACCTTCCGGCTGAGTCGGCGGTGGAAGTGCCGGTGCTGATCGATGCCGGCCTTCACCCGGTTTCGCTCGGGCCGCTGCCGGGCCCGGTCGCAAAGCTGATGTCCATGCAGACGAGCGTTCAGCAGCTGGCCGTCGAGGCGGCCATGCATGCTTCCAAGGAATTGGCGTTGCAGGCGCTGCTGATCGATCCCGTAGTCAACTCCACGACCGCCGCCGTGCAACTGCTTGACGAACTCTGGGAGGTGAACCTGCCCTATATCCGAAAATGCATAGCGTGAACCGAGCGATGGCCCGGCCGGATTCGCAGTCACCCGCAACCAGTGAATCCGGGCCCAGCTCCGCATTTCCCGGAAAGCGGGCTACCCGGCTTTATGCACGACCGCCGATACCATTGAAGGTCGCGACAACGAGGTTGTGATCCGACATGGCGCCCGCAGCGAAAACCGAAATATTCACTTCCAGCGCGGCGGACGAGCAGAAGAAATCGATGGGCGGTCGGCCATGGTCTTGGGAGTATGTCCTTTCGAGGCTCGAATAGAAGTAGGGGAGCGCCTCCCGTATCTTCGCAAGATCGCTGCTCGATGGTTCTGTATTGAAGTCACCGCACAGGATCAACGGCCCCTGCGTTGCAAGCGGTCGCACAATGCCGGCAATCTTGTCGGCCTGCGATCGCCGCACCGCAGACAGCGACCAATCCCCGGTAGCGGCAAGATGGGTATTGCCGATGAATACCGGCCTCTCCAACGGCAGCGCCGCGACTTGCAGGATGCGCGGCTCATTTTCGGCATCGACGGCTGAGCCGGTATTGCCTGGACCCAATTGGAACGCGGCCGTTCGAGATGGGGGAAGTCTGGATACGATGGCGAGCCCATAATATTCGTTTTTCCCGCCGGCCAACTGCTCCGGCACATGGGCAGGTGTGAAGTGCCAGCAGTAACCGGAAGTGTTTCCTTTCCCGCGACCAAACATCGCCGGCAGGTCGACCGCTGGATCGAGCGAGACCTCCTGCAATGCACATATATCGATGTCCAGCTCGGCCATTTTTGCAGCAATCGCATCGTAATTCTTGTTCGATGCAATATTCCACGTGGCTATTCGGAGGCTCTTCTGGCTCACAGTAGCTCCACGTTGGGTCGGCAGGGGCTACCCGCCGTAGCTCTGCACCAGGCTGCCCGCCACCAGCGACCAGCCGTCGACCAGCACGAAGAAGATCAGCTTGAACGGCAGCGACACCACGACCGGCGGCAGCATCATCATGCCCATCGACATCAACACCGATGCGACCACGAGATCGATGATCAGGAACGGCAGGAACAGCAGGAATCCGATCTCGAAGGCGCGCTTCAATTCGGAGATCATGAAGGCCGGCACCAGGATCCGCAGCGACATGTCCTCGGGCGTCGCGGGAGGCGGCTCGCCCGACAGGTCCATGAACAGCTTCAGGTCCTTTTCGCGCACGTTCTTCTCCATGAAGCCGCGCAGCGGCACCGAGGCGCGCTGCAGCGCTTCCTCGACGCTGATCTGGTTGGCGACCAGCGGCTTGATGCCGTCGTCGTAGGATTTCTGCAGGACGGGGCCCATCACGAAGGCGGTCAGGAACATCGCCAGCGCGATGATGACGGAGTTCGGCGGCGCGGTCGCGGTGCCGAGCGCGGTGCGCAACAGCGACAGCACGACGACGATCCGGGTGAAGGACGTCATCATGATCAGGATCGACGGGGCGATCGACAGCACCGTCAGGAGCGCGATCAGCTGGATGGCGCGCTCGGTGACGCCGCCATTGCCGGCGCCGAGATTGATGCTGATGTCCTGCGCGAACGCCGGCGCCGCCAGCGAACCGGCGATGATCAGAGTGGAAAAAAATAAAACTCTACGCGGGAAGGTTGCCGATCTCACGAAGGGGTCTTCGGACGGCCCAGCAGGGACGCCATCTCGTCTTCGAGATTTTCAAAGCCGCTCTTCGGCGAGGGCGAGGCAACCGGTGGGGCCGCCGGGGGCTCGCTGCGGGTGGTGCGGGCAGGCGGCGGTTCGGGCGCAACCGGCGGCGCGCCGACCCGCGGCTCGGCGGCATCGCCGCCGCCGGGGCGGCGAAGGGCGGCCTCCAGCCGCTGCGCCATCTCGGCGAGATTCTGATCGGCCGCCGACATCGCAGGGATCGGCGGCGGCGCCGGTGGCGGGGCGGCGGGACGTTCGGCGGCGCGGACCGGAGGCGCTGCCTTCGGCGCGTCGCTCGGACGTGGCGGCCGCGGCATCATGGGTTCATTGCGCGAGGTCACGCGCGAGGGCATCGGTTCAGGGCGCAGTTCGGGGCGGGGCTCGGGACGGCCGCCCAACGGACTGCCGAGCGGCTCCGGGGCGAAGCCGGACAGCGGATCGCCGCGCATCGGTTCATTGCGCATGGCCTCGCCACGTCGCTCGGCCAGCGTCGGTGCCGGACGGCGGACTTCATCGGCGAAAGAAGGACGGACCGGCCGCGCCGGCGGCTCGGGCATTTGCGGCTCGGCATGGTCGAAGCCCGGCCCATCGCTGTCGGCCCAGGCCGCGTCGGGCAGCGGCGCCACCCGGGGCGGTGGCGGCTCGGCGGCGGTAACGCCGGGCCGCTGCGGCAACTGCTCGCGTCCGGGCATCGCGCGCACGATATTGGGTTCCACGACGATATCGGTCGGGCCGCCGATCATCAGCAGATGTTCGACATTATCGCGCCGCACCAGCACCAGCCGCCGGCGGCCATCGACGGCGGCGGCATCGATCACGGCCAGCCGCGGCATCCGCCCGCGATTCGTATTGGTGCCGAGGCGGTTGCCGGCGAATCGGCGAACCAGCCAGGCGGCGAGCCCGATCAGCGCCAGGACCGCCACGAATGCGAAGAAGAATGTCAGTGCCTGCATGTGTGTCCCCGGCAAATAGCGTGTTCTAGTCTCTTTCCTTCGTCGCACGCGGATCGGAATCGACAACCGACGGCGAAAAAAGCCCGAGCCAGGCCCTAATTCTTAACATCCCACGGCAGAAACTGCCGTTCCCGATATCTTAATAACCCATGAATCGGCTGGGCCAAAATGACTTCTTGGCTTTCCGACTGCATTGATTTGGTTGGTTAACGCAGCATTCGTGGCGAAAATGCGCACAATTGACGCCGCCAGCGAGAATCGGCCGCCGAAGGCGTTGCCGTCGACTGGCTCCCGCAAGTTAACCGGCTGTTAACCATACACACGGCAAATTCTGCCTACCCGAGGCCAATGCGCCCGGCAGGGAAAGCGGAGCAGCAGCCGATGTCCATCAACGATCTTCCGGTGTTGTCGGCGTTGCGTACCAAGATGCAGTGGCACCAGGAGCGTCAGCGGGTGCTGTCCGAAAACGTCTCCAACTCCGACACTCCGAATTTCAAGCCGCGCGATCTGGTCGAGCCGAAATTCGACAAGACCGGCGCGCCGGCGGGAGCGATGGGCACGCTGCCGATGATGCGCACCGCGACGTCGCATATCGCCCAGTCGGGCAACGAACCGAGCTTCGACCAGAACAAGAGGGCGGGTTTCCAGACCCGGCCCGCCGGCAATGCCGTCAATCTGGAAGACGAAATGCTCAAGGTCTCCGCCAACCAGATGGACTACGCGGCGGTCACCTCGCTCTACAGCAAGAGCCTGCATCTCCTGAAGACCGCGATTGGCAAGGGTTAGAGCATGATCCGGACCCGAAGGGCCGCGTTAGCGCAAAGTGGAGACCGGTTTTCCGAAAAGATCATGCTCAAACAAAAAGTTGCGCAGCAGCCGAGGTAACGGATCATGGCCAACGATGTAAACGATTTCGCCCGCTCGATGGGCATCGCGACCTCGGGCCTGCGCGCCCAGGCCGGGCGAATGCGGGTGATCTCTGAAAATATCGCCAACGCGGATTCGACCGCGCAGAGCGCCGGCGGCGATCCCTATCGCCGCAAGGTCCCGACCTTTTCCTCCGCGCTCGACCGCACGCTGGACGCGCAGGTCGTGACGCTCGGCAAGATCAGGCCCGATCCGTCGGCGTTTCGCGTCAAGCACGATCCCGGCAATCCGGCGGCGGACGCCTCCGGCGACGTCAAATATCCCAACGTCAATTCGATGGTCGAAATGACCGACATGCGCGACGCGCAGCGATCCTATGAAGCGAACCTCAACATCATCAGCGCCACGCGCCGGATGATTCAGCGCACGCTCGACATCCTCAAGGCCTGAAAAGGAAACCTCGAATCATGGCTTCACCCACAGTCGCTGCAAACGCCTACGCCAATCTCGCCCGCATTCTCGACACCGGCGGCGCCGGCAAGGGCTCCGAAAGCGGCGGCCCGTCGTTCGGCGCGCTGCTCAAGGACGCGATCGGCAGCGTGCTCGACGCCGGCAAGAAATCCGACGCCCAAACCGTGGCGATGGCGCAGGGCAAGGCCAACGTGATGGACGTGGTGACGGCGGTGGCGGAAACCGACGTCGCGGTCTCCACGCTGGTCTCGGTGCGCGACCGGGTGATCCAGTCCTACGAAGACATCATGAAGATGCCGATCTGAACGGTCCTCGTCCTGAGGAGCCGGCGCAGCTGGCGTCTCGAAGGGCGGCGGCGGGTTGCGAGGCCTCATGGTTCGAGACGCGCGCCAACGGCGCGCTCCTCACCACGAGGAGTGAAAAAGGAATAGAAAATGACCGGTGCTGAAACCCTCGACGTGGCGCGCGATGCGATCTGGACCATCGTGGTGGTGTCGTCGCCGCTGATGGTGGTCGGCCTCGTGGTCGGCGTGGTGGTGTCGCTGTTCCAGGCGCTGACCCAGATCCAGGAGCAGACGCTGGTGTTCGTGCCGAAGATCCTTGCAATCTTCGTGACGCTGCTGCTTGCATTGCCGTTCATGGCGGATGCGCTGCACGCCGAAATGATGCGGATATCGTCGCGAATCATAGGCGGTTGATGCACTATGCGCGAAAATGCGCATCGATGTCTCCCTGCTGCCCGCGCTCGCGGCCGCCTTCATGCTGGTGTTCGCCCGCATCGGCGCCATGGTGATGCTGTTGCCGGGGTTCGGCGAAACCAACATTCCGGTCCGCATCAAGCTCGCCATCGCATTGTTGCTGACGCTGGTCATCCTGCCGCTGCACCGAGCCGCCTATCACATCGACATGCAGTCGATGACGCCGCTTCTGGTATCGATGGTGCACGAAATCGTCATCGGCGTCGTGCTGGGGGCCACCGCGCGGGTGACGCTGGCGGCGCTGCAGGTCGCAGGTTCCGTGATCGCCCAGCAGATGGGCCTGGGCTTCGTCACCGCGGTCGATCCGACGCAGGGCCAGCAGGGCCTGTTGATCGGCAATTTCCTCACGCTGCTCGGCATCACGCTGTTGTTCGCGACCGACAGCCATCATCTGGTCATTGCCGCGCTCAACGACAGCTACACGATCTTTTCGCCCGGCGAGACGATGCAAAGCGGCGATGTCGCGGCCCTCGCCACAAGGGCGTTCGCGGCCGCTTTCAAGATCGGCCTGCAGCTCTCGGCGCCGTTTTTGGTGTTCGGCCTGGTGTTCAATATCGGGCTCGGGGTGCTGGGGCGCCTGATGCCGCAGATGCAGGTCTATTTCGTCGGCGTGCCGCTTTCGATTTTGTTCGGTTTCCTGATCTTCGCCGTCGTCCTCGCGGCGCTGATGGGAACCTTCCTCGATTATTTCATAGGCGTCATGCACGAGCTGATACCGCTCAAGTGAAGGTCTAGGCGATGGCCGACGAGAGCGACACATCCGACAAAACAGAAGACCCTACGCAAAAGCGTCTGGATGACGCCCACGAACGCGGCGACGTCGCCAAGAGCCAGGAGATCAACACCTGGTTCGTGATCGCCGGCGGCACGCTGGTGCTGTCGACATTTTCCGGATCGATCGGCGGCGGCATCCTGATGCCGCTGCGCAATCTGATCGCCAAGTCCTGGATGATCCATACCGACGGCGCGAGCCTTCTGCTGCTGGCGCAGTCGCTTGCCTACATGCTGATGGCAGCCCTCGGCGTGCCGTTCCTGATGCTGGCGCTGGCGGCGATCGCCGGCAACATGGTGCAGCACCGGCTGGTGTGGTCGGCCGAATCGCTCAAGCCGAAATTCAGCAAGATCTCGCCGGGGGCGGGTGCCAAGCGGATTTTCGGCAAGCAGGCGGTGGCGAATTTCGCCAAGGGGCTGTTCAAGGTGATCGCGCTCGGCGCGGTCATGACGGCGATCCTGTGGCCGGAGCGTCTTCGCCTGGAGGCGTTCATACACCTCGATCCGTCGGTGCTGCTCGGCGCCACCACCAGCATGACCGTGCACCTGTTGGGCGCCGTGGTGGCGATGCTCGCGGTGGTCGCGATCGCGGACTATCTGTTCCAGTACCGGACGTGGTTCGAGCGGCAGAAGATGTCGCTGCAGGAAATGAAGGAGGAGTTCAAGCAGTCCGAAGGCGATCCCCACATCAAGGGCAAGCTCAGGCAGTTGCGCCAGGCGCGCATGAAGAAGCGCATGATGGCCGCGGTTCCCAAGGCCTCCGTGATCATCACCAACCCGACCCACTACGCGGTGGCGCTGAGCTATGAACGCGGCATGTCGGCACCGGTCTGCGTCGCCAAGGGCATCGACACCATCGCGCTCAAGATCCGGGAAATTGCCGGCAAGCACGACATCCCGATCGTCGAGAACGTGCCTCTGGCCCGTGCTCTGTATGCGAGCGTGGACATCGACGACGAAATACCGGTGGAACATTACCACGCGGTCGCCGAGATCATCGGCTACGTGATGGGGCTCAAGCGCGGGGTTTTCAACCGGCGGGCGTGAACATAGCGGCGGGGCTGTGGAAGGGGCCCGAAATGCGCGGCTTTGAGCGAAATAGCGGGTCTACGGACTTGCGCTTGCGGGTCCGATTCAGGCACTCAGGGGTTAAGCGCCTGAAAGCGCACCACATCCATGTCGACAGGATGCATTCCCCGCCATGACCGCCGACCCTGACACCGATCCGCCTCGCGAGCCGATGGCCGTCCACGAGCCGGGGCGGCGCGGCGGCTCGATCGTGCTGGTGCTGCTGGTGGCCGGCGGCGTCGTCGCCGCCGCGGTCGCCCTGATGACGCTGGGCCGGACGCAGGCCCAGCCCTATATCCTCGGGCTGCTGGCGCTGCTCGCCATGGTTGGGCTGTTCAACCTGTTCGCCTACGCCGCCGGTATCATTCGCTTCGCCGACCGCGCCGCCGACGACCCGGTGATGGGCCGCATCGCCGATCACGCCTTTGACGGGCTCGCCGTCACCGATGCACGGGGCCACGTGGTCTATTCCAACGCCGCCTATCTGGTGCTCACGGCGGCCGCGGGCCCGCAGGACGTGCGCCCGGTGGAGCGGGTGTTCATCGGCAATCCCGATGTGTCGGAGGCGGTATTTCGCCTGCTCAAGGCGGCGCGCGAGGGCAAGCGGCAACAGGAAGAGGTCCGCATCGCAGGCACCGACGGCGCGCACGGCCGCTGGCTGCGGATGCGGGTCCGGCCGCTCGGCGCAGGCAAGCGCGAGGCGAAATACGCGGTGTGGTCGATCGCCGACATCACCCGCGACCGCGAGCGGCAGGAGGACGTGTTCCAGGAGCTTCAGCACGCGATCGAATATCTCGACCACGCGCCGTGCGGCTTCTTCTCGGTCGGCCCCTCGGGCGACGTCGTCTATGTCAACGCCACGCTGGCGAACTGGCTGGATTACGACCTCGCCGAGATCGGCTCGGGCGGGCTGAAGCTCGCCGACATCGTTTCCGGCGACGGCGCGGCGCTGCTGACCTCGATCGCGCCGGTGCCCGGTGAAGTCAAAACCGAAGTGTTCGACATCGATCTTCGCATGCGCGGCGGCAAGACCATGCCGGTGCGGCTCTATCACAAGCTGGCCTTCGGCGCGAACGGCGTGCCCGGCGCCTCGCGCACGTTGGTGATCAGCCGCGCGCGCGACGAGCGTGCCGATCCGCAGCGCGCCGCCGAAGTGCGCTTCATGCGCTTCTTCGATCACACCCCGATGGCGATTGCGACCGTCGACCGCGGCGGCGCGGTGGTCCGCGCCAACGCTCGCTACGCCAAGCTGGCGCAGGGACTGAACCCGGAGGGCGCGGCCGGCAAGTCGATCTTCCGCGCGGTGAGCGAGCGCGACCGTCATCTGGTGATCGCGGCGATCAACCAGGCCTCGGAAGGGCAGGGCGATATTGCCCCCGTCGAGGTAATGCTCGACGGCGGCAAGGAGCGCTGGGGGCAGTTCTTCATTACCGCGGTCGAGGAGGACGAACGCGACACCGAGGCCGCGATCGTCTATCTGCTCGAGACCACCGAGCGGCGCGCACTGGAGAACCAGATCAACCAGTCGCAGAAGATGGAAATGGTCGGCCAGCTTGCCGGCGGCATCGCGCACGATTTCAACAACGTGCTCTCCGCCATCATGATGGCGACGGACTTCCTCTTGAACGCGCACAAGCCGACCGATCCGTCGTTCCAGGACATCATGCAGATCAAGCAGAATGCCAACCGCGCCGCGGCGCTGGTGCGGCATCTCCTGGCATTCTCGCGCAAGCAGACGTTGCGGCCGCAGGTGCTCGATCTCGGCGAGTCGCTGTCGGACATCGAAAATCTGCTGAAGCGGCTGATCGGCGAGAAGGTCAAGCTCGAAGTGGTGCATGGCCGCGACCTGTGGCCGATCAAGGTGGACCTGTCGCAGTTCGAGCAGGTGATCGTCAATCTCGCGGTCAACGCCCGCGACGCGATGCCCGAAGGCGGCAAGCTGACGGTGCGCACCGCCAA
Organism: Bradyrhizobium sp.; assembly: GCA_041490045.1. GTDB lineage: Bacteria > Pseudomonadota > Alphaproteobacteria > Rhizobiales > Xanthobacteraceae > Bradyrhizobium. Next base: position 5,703 of record JBGPSI010000079.1, on the reverse strand, counting down.
CCTGACGTCGGAGGAGGCCGGAAATCTCGCCTACAAGGGCATGCCGCCGGCGGACTACGTGCGGATCGATATTTCGGATACCGGCACCGGCATCCCCGCCGATATCGTCGACAAGATCTTCGAGCCGTTCTTCTCGACCAAGGAAGTCGGCAAGGGCACCGGGCTGGGCCTGTCCACGGTATATGGGATCGTCAAGCAGACCGGCGGCTTCATCTATGTGGATTCCGAAGCCGGCAAGGGCACCGCGTTCCACATCTTCCTGCCTCGGCATCACGCCGAGCCGGAGGTTGCTGCGCCCGAAGCGCACGCCGCCAATGGCGCGTCCAAGCCGGAGACAAAGCCGCGGACAGATCTGACCGGGCAGGGCACCATCCTTTTGGTCGAGGACGAAGAAGGGCTGCGCTCGCTGAACGCGCGCGGCTTGCGCTCGCGCGGCTACAGCGTGGTCGAGGCTTCAAACGGCATTGAGGCGCTGGAAGTGCTGGAGGAAAAGAACGGCGCGGTCGATCTCGTGGTCTCCGACGTGGTGATGCCGGAAATGGACGGCCCGACGCTGCTCAAGTCGATGCGCGAGAAAAATCCGGACCTCAAGATCATCTTCGTGTCGGGCTATGCGGAAGATGCCTTCGAGAAAAGCTTGCCGGAGAACCAGCAATTCGCCTTCCTGCCGAAACCGTTCACGCTGAGCCAGCTGGTGGCGGCGGTAAAGGAAACCATGACGCCGTCGTGAGCGCAGAATGTTTGGCGCCCGCCGTACCGGGCAGACGATTCTTTCCGGTGCAACGCCACCGATGAAGTAACCCGCCTCCTACTTGCCCTTGCCAAGGCCCTTGCCGCGTCCGCCCCCCGTCGTGTCGAGCGCGGTCTGGCACGCTGCTGCGACCTTGTCGTAGTTGGTTTCTAGGCAGGTACGGACCTTGCCGTCATGCGCCTTGCCGGCGCAGAGCTTGGCGATGTCATCCTTGCAGGCCGTGGCAACGGGGCCTGTTTGAGCGGACGCAAGGCCGATCGAAGCAGCGATGGTGAGGACGGAAACAGCGATCGTGTGGATGAGCGTCATGCTACTGGTTCCTTTTCATCTCTCTTTTCTATCTGGACTTTTCCCTCCCTGTCCCAACCTCCGCCTTGATATGAATCAATGGCGCGAACTGAGGGGGCGCTCCGACTACAGACGGCTCTCCCCGTGCCGGCGAAGAGCGCTCAGGCCTTCCTTTTGATCATGCCTTCGAGCTTCGTCGCAACCGCCACGGTGTTTGAGATCGTGCCGTATTTGCGGACATTGGTGTGCAGGAGCTCCAGACGCTGGTCGGTTTCGTCGGTGTCGACGATCAGTTCGTAGTCAATCGAGATCATCCTGGGTGGGCTGTCTTGCCGGACACCGTGGAGTCTCACTTCGACGCCGCGCAAATCGAACTTGAGCATCGGCGTCACCCGCTCGATGCCCTTGATGATGCAGGCGGCGATGGATGCAAGAAACAGCTCCGCGGGGTTAAAGGCATCCAGCCGGCCGCTGATGTCCGTGTCGAGAACGACTTCGGCGTTTTTGGTAGAGGCGATGCTGCCATGCGAATCGATCCGCCTGGCGCTGACCCGGTATTCCAGCATCGGCGCCATTTTCAGGCCGCGAGCCAGCGCACCAGGTCGTCCGGCTTGGGCAGCCCGCCCGCATGCATCACCTTGCCGTCGATGACGATGCCCGGCGTCGAAGCGATGCCGTAGCCGGCGATCACGGCGTAATCGGTCACCTTCTCGACCTTCACGGGAACGCCGAGCTTGTCGGCTGCGGCCTGTACCATCTCGGCCGTCGTGACGCAGCGTTTGCAGCCGGGGCCGAGGACTTTGACGTCTTTCATAGGTATCCTCCGTAGGTCATTGAAATAGTGCGTTGAACAGGAAGCCAACTGCGAGGATGCCCGTCCCGACAACACCGACGAACACCGCGATCAGCTTCACGCTGAGTACTTTGCGAAGAATGATCATCTCGGGCAGAGACAGGGCGATCACCGACATCATGAACGCCAGTACCGTCCCGAGGGCGGCGCCTTTTGCAAGCAGCGCCGTGACCACGGGGATGATCCCCGCGGCGTTCGAATACATGGGGATGCCGATCAGCACCACGGCCGGCACCGACCACCAGACGTCCCGTCCCATGATCGAGGCCAGCAGGTCCGCCGGCACATAACCGTGAATGAAGGCGCCGGCGGCGATGCCCGCGATGATCCACGGCCAAACATTGCCGACGATTTCGTGGACTGCTTCGATTCCCGCCTTGATACGATCGACGACCGAGAGTTGTTCCGGCGCAAGATCGACCGCGTCGGACCGAATGTTGCGCACCCAGTCCTCGAGCCAATGTTCGAGATGCAGCCGGCCGATGACCCAACCGGAGACGATGGCCACCGCGAGACCAAAGACGAGATAGGTTAGCGCAACTTTCCAGCCCACCAGTCCGAACAGGAGTCCGAGCGCGACCTCGTTCACCATTGGCGCGGAGATCAGGAACGAAAAAGTCACGCCGAGCGGTACGCCCGCGCTGACGAAACCGATGAACAGGGGCACCGCCGAGCACGAGCAAAACGGCGTGACGATGCCGAGCGACGCAGCCAGCACGTTGCCGATGCCCTCGCGCTTCCCGGCAAGAAGCGCGCGGGTCTTCTCGGGCGAGAAGAAACTGCGCACGACACCCATCCCGAATACGACCAGGGTGAGGAGCATCAGAACTTTTGGCGTATCGTAAGCGAAGAAGCTGATCGCTTCACCGAGATGGCTGGTGGGATCGACGCGCGTCGATGCGACGACCCAATCCGAGAATGGAACGAGCTGGCTATAGACGACGCCCCAGATGGTCAGGGCAGCGACCGTCCAGCCGATCCACTTTGCGGTCGAACGGCCGGCGCCCGGCGCATGGCTGGTGATGGAATTGAGGCTCATGCGGCATGCCTTTCCTGATTTGCCGGCAGCGCCAGCGCGGCGTCGACAAGCGCCACAACCTCGCGAGGAAGGTCTGGCGAGCGGCGATAGCGGACCCATTGCGCGTCGCGGCGGTCGACCACCAGGCCTGCCGTCTTGAGGGCTGCCATGTGGCGGGACATTCGGGACTGGCTGGCACCCAGTTCGCGCATCAGCTCGCAGACGCAATGCTCACGCCCATCCCACACCATTCGGAGGGCTTGGAGCCGAACCGACTCTGCGAGTGCGGACAAAATCATTATTGAATTCATGTGCTTGCCTTATTAATGCGCTTATGCGCATAACCGCATATAAGCAGTCCTCGTTCGATTCTGCAAGGCCCTCAAAAAATCATTTGGAGCTGCCGTTATTCTCGCCTTTGGCCGGGGAGAAACAGGCACGCGTCCGTCGGCATGGTCTCTGATGCGCGATGTCCGTAAGTGGGACACGTAATCGTCGAGACGAGTCGCATTCCACCTCACAAGGAAGCGACATCCAAGCCGTCAGAAGCGGGCGATGGCCCTTAGTTTATCCGCTCCAATGCCAACGCGATTCCCTGCCCGCCGCCGATGCAGAGTGTGACGACACCCTTGTCGATCCCGTCGCGCTGCATGGAATGCAGGAGCCGCGTCGTGAGCACTGCACCCGACGCGCCGATCGGGTGTCCATGGGCGATCGCGCCGCCCTCCACGTTGACAACATCCGGCGACAGACCGAGGTCCTTGATGACCGCGAGGACGATAGCCGCAAAGGCTTCATTGATTTCAATGCGGCCGACATCGCCGACCTTCCAGCTAGTCCGGTCGAGGGCCTGCTTCACTGCGGGTACGGGACCAAGACCGAACATACCGGGCTCGACGGCGCCGATGCCGTAGGCGGCAAGTCGCGCCATCGGTTGCAGGCCTTTCTTCTCTGCCCAAGCCCGGTCGGCCACGACCATCGCCGCAGCTCCGGTATTGAGGCCCGGCGCGTTGCCGGCCGTGATGGTGCCATCCTTGCGAAACGCCGGCTTGAGTTTTGACAGGCTTTCCAGCGTCGTCTCTGGCCGATTGTGTTCATCCTTGTCGAATTTCACCGGACCCTTTCGAGAGAAAACTTCGACCGCGGCGATTTCCGCGGCGAATTTGCCGGCCGCTTGCGCCGCCGAAAACCGCTTCTGTGAGCGCTCCGCCCAGCGGTCCTGGTCTTCCCGGGTGATCTGATGGGATCGTGCGAGATCCTCAGTGTGCCAGCCTGAGTGCTGGCCGGAGAACGCGTCGTTGAGCCCGTCCATCAGCATCGAATCGAAGATCTGGGCATCGCCCATGCGGTAACCCCAGCGCCCGGAGTTCATGAGATAGGGCGCTCGATCCATGTTCTCCATGCCGCCCGCAACTGCGCTATCAATAAATCCGAGCATGATTTCCTGCGCGGCGCTGGCGACGGCCTGCGCGCCCGAGCCGCAAACTCGGTTGACTGTCATGGCGGGGACCTCGACGGGGACACCGCCATTTACTGCGGCCTGTCGGGCCGGGTTCATCTTGTTGCCGGCCTGGATCACGTTGCCCATGACGACGGTCCCAACCTCGCCGGACTGAAGTTTCGCGCGATCCAAGGTCGCCCGGATGACCGCGGCGCCAAGGTCGGTCGCAGGCATCTCTTTGAAAGTGCCGCCGTAGGTCCCGATCGCGGTGCGCACGGGTGAACAAATGACGACGTCTCTATTGGCCATGATCCTGTCTCCTCATAATGATCAGCCGGACGTGCCCGATGTCCGCAACTTGATTGTCGGCGTGATACAGCACCATCAGCTCGCTTCTGAGATATCGCCGTCAGACTTCGCAAAGCCTGGCCTTGAAGCTCCCCAACAACCACAACCGCTTTTGAACTCGTTCCAATCTTCTGCGTATTGCGCGCTGTTGACATGATAAGAGCGGTCATGCGCAGCGGGTTGAGCGAGATCAAACTTCGGGTTTCGATGCTTTGCATCGACACGGAATGACGGCATCGCTAGGTGCTGCGCTACGCCCGGAAATGGCTCCAAAACCACCCATATTGCCGCATCCCCGCGACCGAGGGCCGCAGCCGGGGGACACCATGGTGGCTTCACTTTTAGGCAGTACTGCCCATGTTAAGGGCGCTTCCCCCTGCCGGGGATATTAGGGAAACAGTCATGAAATTCACGCAACGCGCCCGCGGCATCGTCCAGGCGATTGCCGTCACCTTAGCGCTGGCGGTGCCGGTCGTGGCCGCCGTCTCGTCGGCCGACGCGCGGGTCGGCGGCGGCTTCAGCTCGGGCTCGCGGGGAACACGGACCTTCTCCCCGCCGCCCAGCACGTCGACGGCCCCCGGTAGCGCGCAACCGTTCAACCGTACCTTCACCCAGCCGGGCAGCCCCGGACTTGGCACCTCGGCGCCTGCCGGTGGCGGCTTCTTCAACCGGCCCGGCCGCGGCATGCTCGGCGGCCTTGCCGCCGGCTTCCTCGGCGCCGGCCTGCTCGGCATGTTGTTCGGCGGCGGCCTGTTCGGCGGCCTCGGCGGATTGTCGTCGATCTTCGGTCTGCTCTTGCAGATCGGCCTGATCGTGATCGTGATCCGGCTGGCGATGTCATGGTGGCAGCGCCGTCATGAGACCGCTTCCGCCTATGCCGGCGGAGCGGCAGCGCCAGGCGGGCCATCGAGCTTCCGCAGCGCGGCCAGCGGTTTCGGACTGGGATCGGGCAGCGCGCCGCTCGAGATCCTGCCTGCCGACTATGAGGCGTTCGAGCGCTTGCT
>JBGPSI010000078.1:0-20178 GCA_041490045.1 Bradyrhizobium sp. | reverse complement strand
CGAGCCCATTCTCAAACACCGCATGGCGCTGACGTTCTCCGCGCGCGCCGAAGGACGCACCATTCCCGACGTGATCAAACAATTGAAGACGCGGATCGGTTGATGGCCGCAGAGACCACGCACGAAGCGAGGGAGATTGTAGCGATCCGACGTGCCGATGGCGAAAGCCGAACGCTCGCCGCGACGCTGCCCCGCCTTGTGCTCGAGGCCCGCCGCATCGCCGCCAACGTGATTCACGGCCTGCATGGCCGGCGGCGTGCCGGCGCCGGCGAAAGTTTCTGGCAATACCGCCGCTTCGTTTCCGGCGAGCCGTCGCAAAACGTCGACTGGCGCCGTTCGGCGCGCGACGATCATCTTTACGTCCGCGAGCAGGAATGGGAGGCGGCCCACACGGTGTGGCTGTGGCCGGACCGCTCGCCGTCGATGGCGTTCGCGTCGAGACAGGCGCGCGACAGCAAGCTGGAACGCGCGTTGATCGTCACCTTCGCGCTCGCCGAGCTGCTGGTCGCCGGCGGCGAACGCGTCGGCATTCCCGGCCTGATGAACCCGACCTCGAGCGGTGCGGTGATCGACAAGATGGCGCAGGCGATGTTGCACGACGATGCCGCGCGCCTCAGCCTGCCGCCGTCCTTCGTGCCGTCGGCGCTGGCCGAAATCGTGGTGCTGTCGGACTTCTGGTCGCCGATCTCGGAAATCAGAACCATGCTCGCGGGATTGTCGGCCTCCGGCGCGCACGGCGCGCTGGTCCAGATCGTCGACCCCGCCGAGGAAAGCTTTCCCTATTCGGGGCGGATCGAATTCGTCGAACCGGAAGGCGGCGGCGTGATCACCGCGGGCCGCGCGGAAAAATGGGCCGGCGATTACGTGGCGCGCGTGGCGCTGCATCGCGATGAAATCCGCCACGAGACCAACAAGCTCGACTGGCTGTTCTCTACCCACACCACCAGCCGCTCGGCCGCCGAGCTGTTGCTGTTCCTGCATTCGGGCATGATGGTGAACAAGGGCAGCGCACGCGCCGCAACGGTCAAAGCGGGGCTGCGCGCATGATCGCAGGCCTGCCGCTCTCCTTCGCCGAACCGGTCCTGCTCCTGGGCCTGTTGAGCCTGCCGGTGTTGTGGTGGCTCTTGCGGGTGATGCCGCCGCGGCCGCGGCGCGTCGAATTCCCGCCGACGCGATTGTTATTCGACATCGCGCCGAAGGAAGAGACCCCATCGCGGACGCCGTGGTGGCTGACCGCCTTGCGCCTGCTGGCCGCCGCGCTGGTGATCCTGGCCGCCGCCGGGCCGATCTGGAATCCGCAAACCGGTGCGGCGGCCGGCAGCCGTGCCCCGCTCTTGATCCTGCTCGACGACGGCTGGAGCGCCGCCTCGAGCTGGGATGCGAGGATCAAGGCCGCCGACGAACTGATTGCGAACGCCGACAACGACCGGCGCGGCGTGGCGCTGGTGCCGTTGTCAGAGCCCGCGCGCGACATCACGATCATGCCGGGCGGCACCGCGCGGGTGGCGCTGCGCCAGTTTGCGCCCAAGCCTTATTCGATCGAACGGGTTGAAACCCTCCCCGCCATCGAGCGTTTCCTGAAGGCAACCGGCGATTGCGAAATCGCCTGGCTGTCGGACGGTGTGGATACCGGGCGCGGGCCGGAGTTCATCGAGGCCTTGGGCAAAACCATCGGGGATCGCGCGTTGACGATTTATGAAGGCGGCACGCCGCCGACGCTGGCTCTGGCCGCGGCCGAAAACGCGGCGGCGAAGATGACCGTGAAGGTGCTGCGTACCGGCGGCGGCCTCGAGGCGGGGCTGGTGCGCGCGCTCGATCAGAAAGGCTCGCCGATCGGCGAGGCCCGCTACAGCTTTGCGCCGCAGGAGCGCGAGACCGACGCCGCGTTCGACCTTCCGGTCGAGCTGCGCAACGACATTCCGCGGCTGGAGGTCGCCGGCGAACGATCCGCGGGCGCGGTGCAACTTTTGGACAAGCGCTGGCGCCGCCGCGCGATCGGCGTCGTCAGCGGATCGTCCAGCGATACCGCGCAGCCGCTGCTGGCCTCGACCTTCTACCTCACCCGCGCGCTGGGGCCGTTCGCCGACGTCCGGCTCGGCGACAAGGGCGCGCCGCAACAGGTCATCACGCAATTCCTCGACCAGAAGCTGCCGATGATGATCCTTGCCGACGTCGGAACGCTGTCGCCCGAAATCCGCGAACGCATCAGCGCATGGATCGAGCAAGGCGGCGTGCTGGTGCGCTTCGCCGGTCCCCGCCTGGCGCAGGCCGATGACGATCTGGTGCCGGTCAAACTGCGCCGCGGCGGCCGCAGCCTCGGCGGCAGCCTGACCTGGGAAAAGCCGCAGCACCTCGCAGCCTTCACCGCCGACGGACCGTTCGCCGGCCTCGCCGTGCCGAAGGACGTCACCGTCAACCGGCAGGTGCTCGCCGAGCCGGATGCGGTGCTGGCGACGAAGAGCTGGGCCTCGCTGGAAGACGGCACGCCGCTGGTCACCGGCGAGCATCGCGGCAAGGGCATCGTAACCCTGTTTCATGTCAGCGCCGATATGCGCTGGTCCGATCTGCCGATGTCCGGCACCTTCGTGGAGATGCTGCGGCGGATCGTCGATATGTCCGGCTACACCTCCAATCCGGGCGCGGGCGTCGCCGGCGAAACGACCGCCGAGACGGTGGCGCCGCTGCACATCCTCGACGGTTTCGGCGTGTTCGGCCCGCCGCCGTCGACCGCGAAACCCCTGCCCGCCGACTTCCGCGATCGCGCGACGGTCGAACATCCGCCCGGCTTCTACGGCCCGGCCGACGGTCCGCTCGCGGTCAACACGCTGGCGGCCGCCGACCGGATCGCGCCGCTCGACACATCGAGCCTGAACGCGCGCCACGCCAGCTACACCAATGCCGAACCGCGCGACCTGCGCGGCATCCTGCTGTCGGCGGCGCTGGCCCTGTTCCTGATCGATGCCGTCATCGTCGCCATGCTCGGCGCCGGCGTCGCCGCACTGCTGCGACGGCGCGCGGCGCCGGCCGCGCTGGCGTTCGCGATCGTGTGCGCGGCGATGCTGGCAACCCCCTGGCCGGCGCGTGCCGACTCCAGCGACGATTTCGCCATCAAGGCGACGTCGCAGACCCGGCTCGCTTATGTCGTCACCGGCAATGCCGACGTCGATTCCATCGTCAAGGCGGGCATGGCCGGGCTGACGCTGTTCCTCGCACAGCGCACGGCGCTGGAAGCCGGCGACCCCGTCGGCATCGATCCCGCGCATGACGAACTGGCGTTCTTCCCGCTGATCTACTGGCCGATCGTGCCGGGGGCTGCGAAGCCGCCGCAGGACGCCATCAACCGGATCGACGCCTACATGAAACAGGGCGGCACCGTACTATTCGATACCCGTGACGCCATCGAGGCGCCGCCGGGAGAGAACGGCGCGGCGCAGACGCCGGGCATGCTGGCGCTGCGCAATATCCTCGCCTCGCTCGACGTGCCCGAGCTTGAGCCAGTGCCGCGCGAACACGTGCTGACCAAGACGTTCTATCTGCTGCGCGACTTCCCCGGCCGCTTCAACACCGGCCAGACCTGGGTCGAGGCGTTGCCGCGCGGCGAGGACGACGAGGATGCCTCGCGGCCGGCCCGCGGCGGCGACGGCGTCTCGCCGATCATCATCACCTCGAACGACCTTGCCGGCGCCTGGGCGATCCGCCCGGACGGCCAGCCGATGCTGCCGCTGACGCCGGGCGAGCCGCGGCAACGCGAATTCGCCTTCCGGTCCGGCGTCAACATCGTGATGTACACGCTGACCGGAAACTACAAGGCCGACCAGGTGCACGCGCCCGCGCTGATCGAACGGCTCGGGCAATGAGGACCGTCGTCATCCCGAGGTGCGAGCGAAGCGAGCCTCGAAGGATGGCGCGCCCCGATTGCGAAAACATCCTTCGAGGCGCGTCGCAAGAGCGACGCGCACCTCAGGATGACGCCAACTCGCTGGATCAATAAATGCAGTACGGCATCGCGTTTACCCCCCTCGTTCCCACGCTGGTGCTCTGGCTCGCGGCGGCCGGCATCGTCGTGATCGCGGCGTTGCTGCTGCTCGGGCGGTCCCGTGGTGCTGCGATCCGCATCGCCGCGCTGGCGCTGATCCTGCTCGCACTCGCCAACCCGTCATTCACCCGCGAGGATCGCGAGCCGCTGTCGTCGGTGGCCGCCGTGGTGATCGACAAGAGCCCGAGCCAGAATTTCGGCAACCGCAACCAGGAAACCGAAAAGGCCAGGGAAGCGCTGGTCGACAGCCTCAAGAAGATCAGGGGGCTGGAAGTGCGGGTGGTCGAGGCCGGCCAGGCCGACGGCGAAACCGACGGCACCAAATTGTTCGGCGCGCTGTCCTCGGCGCTGTCGGACGTTCCCATCGATCGCGTCGCCGGCGCCTTCCTGATCACCGACGGGCGGGTTCACGACATTCCGCCGAACGCCGCCGCGCTCGGATTCCAGGCCCCGGTGCACGCGCTGATCACAGGCCGCAAGGACGAACGCGATCGCCGCATCGCGATATCGGCCGCCCCCCGTTTCGGCATCGTCGGACAGCCCCAGACCATCACCTACCGGCTCGACGACCAGGGCGTCAGCGGCGAACGCGCCAAGGTCGTGGTGCGCCGTGACGGCGAAACCATCAACGAGCGCACCGTGTTGAGCGGCCAGACCGTCAGCGTCGACGTCGACATCAAGCATGCCGGGCCAAACATCGTCGAGATCGAGGCCTCACCGCTCGAGAACGAACTGACGCCGGTCAACAACCGCGCGGTGGTCGCGATCGACGGCGTGCGCGACAAATTGCGCGTGCTGCTGGTCTCGGGCGAGCCGCATTCCGGCGAGCGCACCTGGCGCAACCTGCTGAAGTCCGACGCCAGCGTCGACCTCGTGCATTTCACGATTCTGCGTCCGCCGGAGAAGCAGGACGGCACGCCGATCAACGAATTGTCGCTGATCGCGTTTCCGACCCGCGAATTGTTTCAGCAGAAGATCAACGAATTCCAGCTGATCATCTTCGACCGCTACGCCCGTCAGGGCGTGCTGCCGATAGCCTATTTCGACAATATCGCGCGCTACGTCCGCGCCGGCGGCGCGGTGCTGGTTTCGGCCGGTCCCGACTACGCCTCGACCACCAGCATCTGGCGCACGCCGCTGGATTCGGTGCTGCCAGCGGAACCTGTCGGTGTCACCGAGAAGCCCTATTACGCTCATCTGAGCGACGCCGGAAAGCGCCATCCGGTGACGCGCGGACTGGAAGGCTCCGCCACCGAGCCGCCGCATTGGAGCCGCTTCTTCCGTACCGTCGATACGCGCAATGCGACTGTGCCTCCGCTGATGACCGGCGCCGACGGCAAGCCGCTCTTGCTATTGTCGCGATATGGCGAAGGCCGCGTCGCTCTCTTGTTGTCGGACCACATCTGGCTGTGGGCGCGCGGCTACGAGGGCGGCGGACCGCACCTCGATCTGCTGCGGCGAATGTCGCACTGGCTGATGAAGCAGCCGGATCTCGACGAGGAAGCGCTGCGCCTGCAGGTCCATGGCCACGATCTGGTGGTGCTGCGCCAGACCATGGCCGACAGCGTCGCGCCGGTGACGGTGACCTCTCCCACCGGGGCAACGCGCCAGCTCACGCTGAGCGAAAGCGAGCCGGGAACGTGGCGTTCGACAATCCCGGCGAACGAACTCGGCCTGTGGCAGGCAACCGACGGCACGCTGAAGGCGCTGATCAATGTCGGCCCGACCAACCCCAAGGAATTTTCCGAAGTCACTTCCACGACCGACATGCTCAAGCCTTTGGCACAAGCCTCCGGCGGTGACGCGCGGCGCGTCGTCGACGGCTCCAGCATCGATCTTCCACGAATCGTGCCGGTGCGCGCATCCAGCGTGTTCCACGGCGACGGCTGGATGGGGGTGCGGATGCGCGACGCCAGCGTCGTCAAGGGCGTCGGCGTGCTGCCCTTGTTCGCTGGCTTGATTGGCCTGTTGCTGCTGCTCGGCGGATTTGCGGCCACCTGGCTGCGCGAGGGACGTTGAGCGCGATCAGCGCTGCGCTCCATCTCTCGTTGCTTGAATCGCACGCGCCTTAATCGCACAGGCCTTTGCGAATTTTCGTCGCGCGCGGGTCGACTACGGTTGACACGCTCTGCCTCTCCCTGCGATGTTATATTATAACGTCGGGGCGGCCGAGATGCCTTGGCTTCCGACGCAAGGTATCGGCATGAAGTGGTTCCGGTCGAACATCAAACATGGCTCGCGGCTTGCGCTTCTGGCGCTGGCCATCCAGTTTGCGCTTTCGTTCGGACATTTCCACGGGGGCGCCGCGCAGGCTGCGCCTGCCTTCCAGTCCGGAGCGTTACAGGCCGGCGCTTATGATGCCAACGGCCTTCCCGCCGCCACGGTCGATCAATCCGCTCGGCAGCAACCGGCGCCGGATCACGATTCCGGCCAGCAGCCGGGCGATACCTGCGCGATCTGCGCCGTCATGGCGCTGGCGAACAATGTGTTGTTCGCGACACCGCCGCTTTTGCTGCTCCCGCAGGCGGTCGAGTTCCTGTACCAGACCACGGACGCCGAGTTCGTCCATCTGAACTCCGCCCGGGTCGCCTTCCAGCCTCGCGCTCCCCCGCTTTCCTGACCTCGATTGATTGAGCACGTCTGGACGATCGCCGCCTCATAGCTGGCGATCCATCCGGCAAATCGAAATGGTCCGTCGGATATCGACGGCAGGCGCTTCCTCGAATTCGTCGACGACGAATTGGACGGCGGCCTTCGGGATCGGGATAATGTCCGTACTCGTAAAACCAATCTTGGCAGGCTGCGGCGCTGCCTCGCTGATGCTCTGCATCACCGGCACGGCGCTGTCGCAAACGCCCGCACCCGCAGCCACGCCCGCCCCTGCGCCATCATCGACGGCAACGCCCGCGCCCGCGGATAATGGCGTCACCGTGCTCCCGGAGATCGAGGTGGTCGCGCCGCGGCGCGCGCAGCCGCCGCGCCGTCCCAAAACGCGGGTGGTCACGGGTCGAACCCGCGAAACGCCCGCCGCGCCGCCGCAGACCCCGACGCAGGTGGTCGCGGGCCAGAACGAGAAACTCGACGAGGCCCGCCGCAGCATCGTGGCTCCGGTCGGCGCCAACTCCTATCAAATCAATCACAAGACGATCGAGGCGCTGCCGCAAGGCGCCAACACGACACTCGACAAGGTGTTGTTGCAGACGCCGGGCGTATCGCAGGACTCCGCCGCGAGCGGCGAACTGCACGTCCGCAATGAACACGCCAATCTGCAGTATCGCATCAACGGCATCATGCTGCCCGACGGCGTCGGCGGTTTCGGGCAAATCCTCGACACCGGCATCGTCGGCAGCCTTGCCCTGATCACCGGCGCGCTGCCGGCGCAATACGGCCAGCGCACCGCAGGCGTGCTGGACATCCAGACCAGGCCGGACGCCTTCAACAATTCGGGCAGCGTCGGCGTCTATGGCGGCAGTCACGGCACCATCACGCCGAGTTTCGAATATGGCGGCACCGCAGGACAGACCCAGTATTTCGTCTCGGGACGCTATTTCGGCAGCGACATCGGAATCGAAAGCCCGACTCCCGCCTATTCGGCGATCCACGACCATACCGACCAGGAAAAGGGCTTTGCGTACCTCTCCACGGTGATCGATCCCACCAGCCGCCTGACCTTCATCAGCGGCACATCGAACAGCACCTACCAGATTCCGAACAATCCGGGACAGGCGCCGGCCTTCACCGCCTTTGGCATATCCAATTTCAATTCGGCGCTGCTCGACGAACGGCAGAACGAGTTCAATCAATTCAACGTACTGGCCTATCAGAAATCGGCCGAAGGGTTCGACACCCAGATCTCCTATTTCAACCGCTACAGCCAGCTGCACTTCCTGCCCGACACGGTCGGCGATCTCGTGTTCAACGGGGTGGCTTCCGACGTCTACCGCCGCAGTCATGTCGACGGCATCCAGGTCGATACCGCCTATCGCATCGGCTACTCCCACACCCTGCGCTTTGGATTTTCCGCGAGCGCCGAGCGCACGCTGGTCAACAATACGTCCACGCTGTTGCCGGTCGATGCCATGGGTGCACCGATCGATGCGCCGTTCTCCGTGCTTGATTCGAGCGCCAAGACCGGCTGGCTGTTCGGTACCTATCTGCAGGACGAATGGAAGATCACCAACAATCTGACCCTGAACGCCGGGCTCCGGTTCGACCAGATGTTTCAGTATGTCGACGCCAACCAGCTCAGTCCACGCGCCAGCCTGACCTGGAAGCCGTATGATGGCACCACTTTCCACGCCGGCTATGCGCGAAACTTCACGCCGCCGTCGCAGGTGCTGGCGGCGCCGACCAATCTGGCTCTCGTGCAGGGCACCACGCAGCAGCCCGCCGTTGCCCAGAACGATCCTGTGCGGCCGGAGCGCTCTCACGTGTTCGATATCGGCGTCGACCAGAAAATCCACGCGATACCCGGCCTCGAGCTCGGCATCGATGCCTACTACAAGACCGCGCGCGACCTGCTCGACGACGGCCAGTTCGGCGCAGCCTATGTGCTGACCGCGTTCAACTACGACCGCGCGGAGAACATGGGTCTCGAACTCAAATCGTCCTATACCAACGGCAATTTCAGGATCTACGGCAACCTTGCCTGGGCAAAGCAGATCGCCACCAACATCGTGTCGAACCAGTTCCTGTTCGCGCCCGACGAACTCGCTTTCATCGCCAATCACTATATCTATACCGACCACGCCCAGGCCCTGACTGCATCGGCCGGCGCGTCCTATCTCTGGAACGGCACGCGCTTTTCCGCCTCGATGATCTACGGCAGCGGTAACCGTTCCGGCTTTGCCAATGCCGATCACGTGCCCTCCTACACACAGGTCAACCTCGGCATCTCCCACGAATATCTTTTCCCGGGATGGAGCAAGCCGACCACGCTGCGGTTCGACGTCGTCAACCTGTTCGACAGCATCTACGAGATCAGGGACGGCTCCGGCATCGGGGTGTTCGCGCCGCAGTTCGGGCCGCGACGTGGCTTCTTCGTCGGTATTTCGCAGAAGCTGTAGCGCAACGGATTCATTCCTCTCAACCTCATCGGGGGTCGAAGCATGAAAAGGTTCACTCATGAGACGAGATTCGCCATGGTGCTGGCGCGCGCGCTGGCCGGCGTTGCGTTGCTGACCGTCTGCGCAAGTCCGGCAGCCGCCCATCCGCATGTGTGGGTTAAGGCCGCGAGCGAACTGATCTATGGCCCGAACGGCTCGGTGACAGCCATCCGGCACGCCTGGACCTTCGACGACATGTTCTCGACCTATGCGCTGCAGGGCACCGAGACCAAAAAGAAGGGCGTCTATACAAGGGAAGAACTGGCGCCGCTGGCGCAGACAAATGTCGAATCCCTGAAAGAGTACGGCTTCTTCACCTTCGCCAAGGTCGATGGCCAAAAGCAGCCGCTGCTGGCCCCGATCGATTATTTTCTCGAGTACCGAGACTCAGCCCTGGTGCTCCACTTCACGCTCCCGCTCAAGACGCCGGTCAAGGCCAAGCAGCTCGTGGTCGAGATATTCGACCCGAGCTATTTCGTCGACTTCGCGCTGCAGAAGCAGGAGCCGATCCGCCTCGTCGGCGCGCCAACCTCCTGCACAGCGGCGATCCAGCGGCCGAGCGACGGAACGGTCGGCGCCCAGAAGCTCGGTGAGGCCAGTTTTCTGGATGGAAGCAACAGTAACTATGGCGCGATGTTCGCGAACAGGATCACTGTCGATTGCCCTTGAGGATGACACGCATGAAAACGTACCGGCACATCGCATTGAGTTGCGTCGCGATCATAACCGTCGCTCTGATCGCCGATGCCGCACTGCGGAGCGCGCTGGCGCAAAATCCGTTCGGCGGTCCTCCCGCGGCGCCCGACGCGCAAGTCGGCGGGATCGTCGGCTGGCTGTTGACGAAGCAATCGGAATTCTATCGCGAAATCTCCTCCGCCATTCGCGCCGCCAAGGCCGACGGCAGCGCGGTATGGACCCTGGTCGCGATTTCGTTCGCCTACGGCATTTTCCACGCGGCGGGCCCTGGTCACGGCAAGGCAGTGATCTCGTCGTATCTGGTCGCCAACGAGGAGACCGCGCGGCGAGGCATCGTGCTGTCATTCGTCTCGGCACTGATGCAATCGTTGATCGCGGTGTTGATCGTCGGGATCGGCGCCTGGCTGCTGAACGTCACGGCGAAAACCATGTGCGGCGCCGAGCGTGTCATCGAGATCGCCAGTTACACGCTGATCGCGGCCTTCGGCGTCCGGCTGGTCTGGAGCAAGGGCGGCGGCCTGATCCGGGCACTGCGATCATCGTTCGGCAGATCCGCGCCACTGCTGGCACCAGCGCTGGCCCACGCGGCAGCGCTTCAACACGATCACGGACATCGCTGGCATGATCACAGTGATCACGGACATCACCATCACGATCATGCCCCGGGACACGCAATTGCCGATCACGACCAGCCGTCCCGACACGCGCACGCTGAGCACGACGACCCCGGCCATGTCTATGACGCGCATTGCGGACATTCCCACGGTCCGGAGCTCACGCAACTTTCCGGTCGCGGCGGCTGGCGACGCGCCTTCAGCGCCGTCTTGACCGTCGGCATCCGGCCATGTTCGGGCGCCATTCTTGTTCTGGTTTTCGCGCTGGCGCAGGGCCTGTTCTGGACCGGCGTTGCCGCTACCTTCGTGATGGGGATTGGCACGGCGATCACGGTCGCAACCATTGCCGTCATTGCGGTTTCCGCGAAAGGGTTGGCGCTGCGGATGACCGCCGGCCGCGAGGGCGGCGGTGTCTTGCTGATGCGGGGCATCGAGTTCGGAGCCGCCGGGCTGGTGCTGCTGTTCGGCGTGGGGCTGTTGCTGGGCTATATTGCCGCCGAGCGCGTGACCTGCTTCTGAGAGGCGGGCGCTATCGCGCCAGGCTCCAGTCCGGGCGGATCGCACCGGACACGTCGGTGAATGCGCCGTCGGCGAGTTCGGCCACCAGAAGGCGGCTGTAGTCGACCGGTCCGGGCATGGTCGCCCGCCCCTTCGGGACTGGCTTGAAGCCGACGCGGCCATAGTAGGGCGCGTCGCCGACCAGAAGCACCAGGCGATGTCCCTTTGCCTTGGCGTCCTTTAGCGCGCGGTCAAGCAGCGCGCGGCCGACGCCCCGGCCGCGGAACGGCGGCTCGACCGTCAGCGGGCCCAGCAGCAATGCCTTGGTGTCGCCGATACAGATCGGCAATTGGCGCACCGAGCCGACCAGCAGGGTACCGATCCAGGCCGTGAACGACAGATCGAGCAGGTGATCGACGTGCTCGCGCAGCCGGTACGCGCTCAGCACGAAGCGGCCGGGCCCGAAGGTTCGCTCGTGCAGCCGTTCGATCGCCTGCGCGTCGTTGGCGGTTTCAGCCAGTATTGTCAGAGAGAGATCGTTCATGGGGCGCGGGATAGCATCTGGCGGAGGCGCGGTCCATCGTCCCGACCCCGGCAATTTCGAACCGGCTCAGTTCTTGTCGACGGGGGTTTGCGACAGATAGGCCATCAGCTTCATTTCGCGGCGGCCGCGCGTCACCGTATCCAGTACCAAACCCGACGACACCGACAGCACCGCCACGATCATCAGGCCCATCGACAGAACCGCGGTCGGCAGCCGGGGCACGATGCCCTCCTCGAGGTAGGTGACGATGACCGGGATCGCGAGCCCGATCGAGACCAGCGTCAGAAAAACTCCGATCGCCGTGAAGAAGCGCAACGGCTTTTCCGAGCGGTATAATCTCAGGATGGTTCCGAGAATCCGGAACCCGTCGCTCCAGGTGTTGAGCTTGCTGAACGATCCGGCGGGGCGCGCATAATACGGCGTTTCGATTTCGGCGACCGGCAGCGCCAGTTCGAGCGCATGCACGGTGAGTTCGGTCTCGATCTCGAAGCCATCCGACAGCACCGGAAAGGATTTGACGAAGCGGCGCGAGAAGACACGATAGCCGGAAAGAATATCCTTGAAGGCCTGGCCGAACACCAATGAAAGAAAGGCGGTCAGCATCCAGTTGCCGGTGCGGTGGCCGGGGCGGTACGCGGCCTGCACCTGATCGACGCGAAAACCCACCACCATGTCGAGATGATCCGAGACGAGCGTATCGATCATGCGCGGCGCGCTGGCGGCGTCATAAGTGGCGTCCCCGTCGACCAGCACGTAGATATCGGCGTCGATATCGGCGAACATGCGCCGGACCACGTGGCCCTTACCCTGGCGGCGCTCGCTGCGCACCTCGGCGCCCGCCTCGCGGGCCACCGCGACGGTGCGGTCCGACGAATTGTTGTCGTAGACGAATATACTGGCCGATGGCAGCGCCTTGCGGAAATCGGCAACGACGGTCGCGACCGCGGCCTCCTCGTTGAAGCACGGTACCAGAACCGCGATCCGCATCGATGATGGTATCATTGCCGAAACGCCTGCCCCTCGAAGCCTGCCGACTCAATTTCCCATAGCATGATCAGGCCCGTAACGCCTGCCGGACCAGCCGGTGGTCGGCCGCCTCCGCCGGAGCCATCAGCGCGGCGAACAGCAGGCTCCACAGCGAGAGCATTGCGACAGGGATTGTATAATAAGGCGTGAAGACGGGGTGGGTCAGGAAGAAGGCCAGATTCACCATAAGGTTTGCGACCGTGACGAGTGCCGTTTGCCCGCTGCCGTTGCCGCGATACCAGCGCAGCATCACGAAGGTCCACACAATCGCCAGCACGAGCAACACGAATTGCATGTCGGCGAGGTAGCTCCGGACGACCTCGAAGCTGAACGCGGGAGGCGTCACGTCAACGGCGCCGTAAGTCGTCGAGAGCGGACTGCCGGCATTGATCGCATTCGCAAGCAGTGTCGGCGCCATGCCCGCCAGCAGTGCGGCCCCGAACACCGCGCCCTGCAGGACGGTTTCCATCTTCCGGGAGAGCAGGAATGCAACGAAGAAGAAGACAAAATACCCGGACGACAGAAAAAGGTTCGGCAATCTGAAATTGACCGCCAGACCGATCACGAGACCGACGAGCCCCGTCAGAAGCAGGCGATTGCGCGGCTGCCTGGCAAGGAAGAGCTTGGCGGTGAGAAGACCTGCCAGGGCGCAGGCCACCATGGTGGGGGCTATCGAATAGCTCGCCTTGGCGGGGTTGATCATCAGGTAGATAACCACATCGCCAAAAACGGCCGCCAGGATCAGCGAAGGGATCGTCGAGGCGCTGCCGACCGCGGCCAGCGCGAAGCCGAAGACCGCAATGGAGGCTATTACATAAAGCGGGACCACCTGAAATCCCTCCGGAAATAGCGCGAGGAAAAAGCCGGTGCCGGGCGGGTATTGTGCAACCAGCTTCTTGGTGACCGGCATCAAGTTGTGGCAGGGCGCGGTGGCCGGATCGCTCCAGGTCGGAAAACCGATTTCCTTTAATTTCAAGGCCAGATAGTGATCGTCATCGCCGGAGATATCCGTGTTCAGTCCGGCAAACCCGAATTTCTGGAACAGATGAGCCTGCCGCAAATAGCAGATATCATCGTAGACTCCGCGAACTTCGCTCCATCGAGACATCGACCAAACATTGCTGGCGAGGACGGCGACCAATCCGAACCCGCAGAAAAGCTTCAGAAACTTCATCACTCTACCCGTTGCACGCCGGTCGACGCTCCGATTGCGGCAATCTTTGCAGTTTTTCCCGGCGGCGCAAGATGCTCTCCCTAACGCCAGGTCGCAATCGGCTCCCTGCGCTCAAGCACCTCCGATATCCGCAGGCGTGTACCCTGGGTTGTCTCCGCCGGCAGCGCGCCCACCTCGAAGAAGCCGCAAGCCGCGATCTCGCGGTTCGGCTCGGGCAGCCGGTCCTGGCGGAAATGCCGGATCAGATAGACCGCGACGTGGTCCCGGCGGGAGACATGGCGGTTAAGGAAAATTCCATGCAGAGCCGGCTCGTCCAGGAGTTCGAGGCGTCCCTCCTCCATCAGTTCGCGCGTGAGCGCGTCGCGGAATGTCTCGCCGACTTCGACGCCGCCGCCCGGCAAGTGCCAGCCCGCGACATAGCTGTGCTTGACCAGAAACACCCGATCGTCGGCATCGAGCACCACAGCGCGGACCCCAAGCGTCATGCCGCGGGCGAAGCGCCAATAGAAATGCAAGCCTTGCCGCAGCACCGGCTCGAAGCGCCTTCGCAGGGCCTGCAGGTTCATTGCCATCGAATTTCCGGGCTTCCGGCCATCGTGTTTGATCCTTGTTTGATCCTTGCATCGCCTCGGCTCGCTTGCCATTACATTGCAGGGAATGCTCAGGATATCACGAGATGATCGCGCATCGGCTTGATCTCGCAGCGCCGCCGGCAGGATGGATATGATGGCGGCCTTCACGCTGGCCCATTTGTCCGATCCGCATCTGCCGCCGCTGCCGGCGGCCCGGCTGCGCGATCTCGCGGGAAAGCGCGCGTTCGGCTATCTCAACTGGACGCGCAACCGGCACAAGTACCATCGGCGCGAGGTGCTGGATGCGCTGGTGTCGGACATGCAGGCGCAGAGGCCTGATCACATCGCCATCACCGGCGATCTCGTCAACCTCGCGCTCGAAGCCGAATTCCCGCCGTCGCGGGCGTGGCTGGAAAGCGTCGGCACCCCCGATCGGGTGACGGTGATCCCCGGCAATCACGATGCCTATGTTCGCGCCACCGCCCATCGCTTTGCGGAAGCCTGGGGAAGCTATCTCGACGGCGACGCCGCGCCCGGTGGCGGGGCGTTTCCGTCGCTGCGCCGGCGCGGGCCGCTGGCGCTGATCAGCGTGTCGTCGGCGGTCCCGACGGCGCCGCTGATGGCGACGGGATGGCTCGGGCGCGCCCAGCTCGAACAACTCGAGCGGATGCTGGCGGGGCTTTCCGCCGAGGCATTCCGCGTGCTGCTGATCCATCATCCGCTGCGCTCGGATGCGCGCGCCAAGCGGCTGACCGACTCTTCCGAACTGCTCGCGGTTCTGAAGCGGCATGGCGTCGAACTGGTCCTGCACGGCCATGACCACGTGCATTCGACGATCTGGGTCGACGGACCGAAGGGCACGATCCCGGTGGTCGGCGTGCCGTCGGCGTCGGCGATCGCGCATGGCCGCTACCCTGACGCAGCCTATAATCTGTTTTCGATCGAACGCGACGGTGCGGCGTGGCGAGTCGAGCAGACCGTGCGGGGTATCGACAATGCGCTGCGCGTTCGGCAATTGCGGCAGACGCGGCTGATCTAGAGATTGCGCAAGGTCTCGAACAAGGCCAGTGCGAACAGCGCCAGCGCGCCGGCGATGAAGCCGAGCACGAAAATCCAGAACCCGCCGCGGCGCCGTTTGGCGGTCGCCACCGGCGCCGGCGCAGGCGCCACGACCAGCGCGTGCTCGCGCTCGATCATGCGGCGGGCGACATAATCGGTGACGGCCTCGACGATCTTGGCCACCTCGTGGGATTCGGCGATCACGGTGCGGCCGAAGCGAGTGTCCTGCACGAAACGGTAGATGCGCTTGTCGCGTCCCATCATCACGTGGGCAACGACGTCGATCCACAGCCGCGGCGTATCGCCCTGGCTGATGCCGCGATCGAACAGATCGATCTCGGCGGGAATTTGCGCGAACAGCGGGTCGAGCGCCTCGTTGAGAATTTCCAGCCGCGCCACTTCGGCGTCGCGCAGGTCGACCACGACACCGGTGCGGTCGGCGGCCTCGATCCGCGCTTGCCGGAGCGCATCGCGCAGCCGAATCGGGCGGGCATCGCTCGCAGCACTGCTTCCGGTATTTGCCGCGTCTGACATACGCTGGATCGCCTTTGTCCTGATGGGTCCCGAACGGGCTTAACCTATCAGTAACCGCGCTTTCCGCAAAGACTCTTTATTCCCAATGGCTTACGCCTTTGACTTTATCCCCCGCGGGCGGGAGAGCGGGAAGAGACGAAAACGGCCCCAGCCGGAAAACCGGATAGGACCGCTTCGCCCTTGGACGTCTTCTTCGATAGATCAGGCCGCGCGCGAGGGCTCTTCCACGATGGAGAAGCGGACGCCGGCCTTGTGGCGGTTCTCTTCGGAGACCGCGCGCCAGGCATCCTCGGCCTCTTTACGGGTCTTGAACGGACCCTGCACCTGCGCCGACCCTTCCACGAGCTTGTGGAAGTTCATCGAACCGAACTCGCCGCCAATCACCCAGAAATTGCTGCCTTTGGTCATCGTAGTCTCCTGTTGTCCGAGTAGCGTGATCAGCCTGGAGTCCGGCCAGACTCCAGACCGATCGATTCCAGCGTTAGCCGAACTGGTTCATCGTATTGTGGGCGCCGCCCGCCTTCAGAGCGGCTTCACCGGCGAAATACTCCTTGTGAACGTCGCCGATATCGGAGCCGGCCATGTTCTGATGCTTGACGCAGGCGATACCCTGACGGATCTCCTGGCGCTGAACGTTCTTCACATAGCCCAGCATGCCCTGCTCGCCGAAATACTCCCTCGCGAGATTGTCAGTCGACAGAGCTGCCGTGTGATAGGTCGGCAACGTGATCAGATGGTGGAAGATGCCGGCACGCTTTGCCGAATCGGCCTGGAAGGTGCGGATGCGCTCGTCGGCTTCAAGGCCCAGCGGCGTATCGTCGTATTCCGGCTTCATCAGGTCGGCCCGATTGTACTTGCTGACATCCTTGCCGGCTTCCTTCATCGCGTCGTACACCTGCCAGCGGAAGTTGAGCGTCCAGTTGAACGATGGCGAGTTGTTGTAGGCCAGCTTCGCGTTCGGAATCACCTCGCGAATGCGGTCAACCATCTTGGCGATCTGCTCGATATGCGGCTTCTCGGTCTCGATCCACAAAAGGTCGGCACCGTTCTGCAGCGAGGTGATGCAGTCGAGCACGCAGCGATCTTCGCCGGTGCCGGCGCGGAACTGATAGAGGTTGCTGGCAAGCCGCTTCGGACGCATCATCTTGCCATTGCGGTTGATGATGACATCGCCATTCCTGGCGTTGGCGGCCGTCACTTCCTCGCAATCCAGGAAGCTGTTGTACTGATCGCCGAGGTCGCCGGGCTTGTGGCTGACAGCGATCTGCTGCGTCAGGCCGGCGCCGAGCGAGTCGGTGCGGGTCACGACGATGCCGTCCTCGACGCCCAGTTCGAGGAAAGCATGGCGGCAGGCCCGGATCTTCGCCAGGAACACCTCGTGGGGCACGGTCACCTTGCCGTCCTGGTGGCCGCACTGCTTTTCGTCGGAGACCTGATTCTCGATCTGCAGGGCACACGCACCTGCCTCGATCATCTTCTTGGCGAGCAGGTAGGTTGCCTCGGCATTGCCGAAACCGGCGTCGATGTCGGCGATGACGGGCACGACATGGGTCTGGAAGTTGTCGATCTTTTCGATCAACGCCTTTTCCTTCGCCTTGTCGCCTTCCTTGCGGGCCGCGTCGAGCCCGCGGAAGACATCGTTGAGCTCGCGGGAATCCGCCTGACGCAGGAAGGTGTAGAGCTCTTCGATCAGGGCCGGCACCGAGGTCTTCTCGTGCATCGACTGATCGGGAAGCGGTCCGAACTCGGAGCGAAGCGCGGCGATCATCCAGCCGGAGAGATACAGATAGCGACGATCGGTGGTGCCGAAATGCTTCTTGACCGAAATCAGCTTCTGCTGCGCGATGAAGCCATGCCAGCAACCGAGCGACTGGGTGTACTTGGTGGGATCGCCGTCATAGGCAGCCATGTCGCTGCGCATCAGCGCCGCGGTGTACCGGGCGACGTCCAGGCCGGTCTTGAAGCGGTTCTGCAGACGCATGCGCGCCACGGCTTCGGCGGTGACGCCGTTCCAGGTCGGCTGCGTCTTGAGGAGCGCCTCGGCAGCTCCAATTTCGCTCAGATAGGAAGCCGGTCCCTGGATAGCCGGGTCACTGATCCCACGTGGCTGGTAGTTCATGTGCGTGATCCTTCGCTCTTCTCTCTAATCGACATTCGTGACAGTGCATTGCGAAACGTGGCAGGAGCTAAACGCCAATCCGCACAATTAGGCTAGATAGCTTGCGTTCTAATGGTGATGTCATGTAACATACGTACTTGTCATAGATGTCACTTTGTAATAATTGTCACAAATATTGACGTCATTCCGGGGCGATGCGCAGCATCGAGCCCGGAATCTCGAGATTCCCCGATGCGCAATTGCGCATCTGAGGTCTGGTCCTTCGGACCATCCCGGAATGACGAAAAGGCGAGAGAGGCTGCCATGGCCACCGACTCCGGAAAGAAGCTGTTCGTCGGCCCCCGCTTCCGGCGGATCCGCCAGCAACTGGGGCTGTCGCAGACCCAGATCGCGGAGGGGCTCGGCATTTCGCCCTCCTACATCAACCTGATCGAGCGCAACCAGCGCCCGGTGACGGCGCAGATCCTGCTGCGGCTCGCCGAGACCTACGACCTCGACCTGCGCGACCTCGCCACCGCCGACGAGGACCGCTTCTTCGCCGAACTCAACGAGATCTTCTCCGATCCGCTGTTCCGGCAGATCGACCTGCCGAAGCAGGAGCTGCGCGACCTCGCCGAACTCTGCCCCGGCGTGACGCATTCCCTGCAACGGCTCTACGCCGCCTATACCGAGGCCCGCCGCGGCGAGACCATGGCGGCGGCGCAATTCGCCGACCGCGAGGAAGGCGCCCGCTTCGAGGCCAACCCGATCGAGCGGGTGCGCGACCTGATCGAGGCCAACCGCAATTATTTTCCGGAGCTCGAACAAACAGCGGAAACCTTGCGCGACGAACTGGACGTGCCGGCGGAAGGACTGTTCGCAGCGCTGGCCTCGCGGCTGCGTGAAAAGCACTCGATCGTCACCCGCATCATGCCGGTCGACGTGATGCGTGAGACGCTCCGCCGTTTCGACCGCCATCGCCGGCAGCTTCTGATCTCGGAGCTGGTCGACGGGCCGGGCCGCAGCTTCCAGCTTGCCTTCCAGATTGGGCTCGCCGAATGCGGCGCCAGCTTTGACGCCATCATCAACCGCGCCGGCCCGCTCGACGAAACCCCGCGCCGGCTCTACCGGATTACGCTCGCCAATTATTTCGCAGCCGCCGTGATGATGCCCTACCAGGCGTTTCACACGGCGGCCGAAAGCCTGAGCTACGACGTCCACGTGCTGGCGCAGCGCTTCAATGCCGGCTTCGAGCAGGTCTGCCACCGCCTCACCACGCTGCAGCGGCCGAACGCGCGCGGCGTGCCGTTCTTCCTGCTGCGCGTCGACAATGCCGGCAACGTGTCGAAGCGGTTTTCCTCGGGCACCTTCCCGTTCTCGAAATTCGGCGGCACCTGTCCGTTGTGGAACGTGCATTCGACCTTCGACACGCCGGACCGGCTGCTCAAGCAGGTGATCGAGCTTCCGGACGGCAACCGCTATTTCTCCATCGCGCAGATGGTGCGCCGGCCGGTGGCGCCGCATCCGCAGGCGCAGCCGCGTTTTGCCATCGGGCTCGGCTGCGAAATCCGCCATGCCTCCCGCCTGATCTACGCCGCCGGGATGGATCTGGAAAAAACCGAGGGCACGCCGATCGGCGTCAACTGCCGGCTCTGCGAACGCGAAAACTGCAGCCAGCGCGCCGAGCCGCCGATCACGCGCACGCTGATTCTGGACGAGAACACGCGGCGGGTGAGTTCGTTTTCGTTTTCCAATGCAAGGGAGTTGTGAGGGTGCACGTTGTGCGCTCCAGTCTTGAAGCCAGGCTTGGTGTCACCTCTCCCCTTGTGGGAGAGGTCGGATCGCATCGACAGATGCGATCCGGGTGAGGGGTTACGCTCTATCGATAGGCCGTAACCCCTCACCCCAACCCTCTCCCACAAGGGGAGAGGGGGCCCACCGCCGTCGCCGAAATATTGGGGCTCCGAAGAGTAAATACGACTCCGCGATCTCGCGGCGCAATGCGCCCGAGGTGTTGAAGAAACCTTCCGCCCTTCAAAGAGAGGGCGCGCGGGAATGCCGGGTGCCCAGTGCACCCGCAGCCTCGTGTGCGCTGGGGTAGTGAAAAAATGCACACGAGTCTCAGCGGTCGCACCGGAAATCACCCGGCATCCCCGCACGCAATGGTTTTAACGGCTTCCTTCGTGATCTCCCCGGCGATCGGCTTTTTTGCCACCGTCGCT
>JBGPSI010000077.1:0-20252 GCA_041490045.1 Bradyrhizobium sp. | reverse complement strand
TGGCCTGTGCCAGTCGTTCCGGATGCGCGCGGGCCTCGAAACCATCGACCAGCCTGCCCTCAACCAGCGCGGCCACGACGGTGCGCAAGAACGGCGCTGATGCTGGAACGCTGAAAACGCGCATGGGCTTCCTGATTCGGGATCAGGCTGCATCATGGCATGGGCGAATTTTGGGTGCGATTATAATTAGGCCAGCAATTCGTCATGTGCGGGCGGATCCAACCGGTAATCTGTGGGTCGAGACTGGTGTTTCGGGAGACCTCGCGTGACCTTTGACGAAGATTAGCGTCATATTCCTCCGAGAGGCTGGAGGAAAATGAATGCCTTTAGAGCTAAACTTGAAGTGTAAGGCGCGCTTGATCGAAGCCGTTGCAGCGGCCATCCCAAAATTGAACGTTGAGTACGGCCGATATATTGACCGCTATCCGGCGCTGCTCGAACTGAAAACTGCCGAAGCGGTTCTTCCCGACAAAGGGCCACTGCGAGAGCGAGTAACAAACTACATAGATTTTGAAAGCCCTCTGACCGAATTCATCCTCGACTCGATAACCGAGGAACTTCAGCAATTCCCATATGAGGAGGAGCGATCGCTTCGGGCGCTATCGTCCATGGCCAGCTATGGAGACAGTCAATCGACGGCAGTACGTCTCATCGAAAAGTTTGATGCTCTTCCTAGCAAATGCACATTCAGCCTAAAACTGCCATCCACGTTCTCGCCAATAATGGGTCCGCGCACGAAGATCGAGCTTTCTCCGCAGCTGCGAATTGTCAAAAGCGGCCCAGAACTTTCGTCCCTCTATCCACCCGAAATGACGGTGGACGCTGGACAAGCGCAGACCGCAGGTCTGCTAGGCGGGTTGGCTGCCGTTTTTAACCCGCCTGCGACGTGGGAGAGCGATAGTTCCTATCTGCAAATCGACGTACTTGGTTTCGTGGGGTTTTACGGTGGCACAAATCCCCATTTAGAGGCGGTTAGAATTATACGAGCTTTCTGCGGCCTCGGGCTTGCTCTGCGGCTTTTCGAAATGAAGTCTGAGTATTCTTCCTTCACGCCCCCGAACCAGCTGCATATTCACCGGAAAAATTCCGACGATCGGTTCGAATTTTATCGTACTGCTAGCTTAGATGACAACGTCAGCCGCGCTATGAATGGTTTGACTCTAGATACGTTTGACGGAATGCTCGATAGCGAGAGCACGCAACAGGCTTGGTCTGATAGACAGTTTGAATCCATGCGCGCCGTATTCGCTGGCGGGAAAAAGGCGGAAGCGCTTCTCTTGGCATCGCAGTGGTTTTTTGACAGTCACAGTCACGGCTCCGACCAACTTCTGAAATACATTCAAACAACCGTCGTGCTTGAAATACTACTTGGCGATAAAGCCTCATCCGATCAAACGGGACTTGGCATTCTTCTCGGGAATCGCTGCGCATACCTAATCGGACGCAGTCAGGAGGACCGTGCGGACGTCCTCAATACGTTTACAGAGATTTATGGAATACGTTCCCAGATCGTTCACCGGGGCAAGCACCGTTTAAGCTATAGCGAGCGCATTCTTTTCCATAAGTTACGTTGGATGTGCCGTCGCGTACTCTCCCGAGAGATTGAATTGTTGAGAGCCGACAAGAAAGATAAACCACTACTCGGTTAAATGACGTCGGCGTCGCGCTTGTAAAACTGAACCGCGGTCGCCAAAAGCAGAAAATTGATAGAGTTGTAATTTGGGGGCGAGCTGGGAATCAGGCAGATCGTCTTACGCCACGCTTTCCAGAAACGCCTCTTCGGCCGCGCCGACGGCGTCGGGGCTTCCGACGTGCATCCACACGCCGTCGAGGCGTAGGCCGAACAACCGTTCCTGCTCGTTGGCGCGGTCGAACATCTTCGTCAGCGAAAATTCGCCGGCCGGCGCGTCGGCGAACAGCGACGGCGACATGATCGCGGCACCGGCATAGACGAAGGGAACCACCTGATGTTCCCGGCGCTTGCGCAACGCGCCGTCGGGAAGCATGGAGTAGTCGCCGCGGCCGCCATAGCCGATGCTGCTCGTGGTTGGCGCCATCAGCAACAGGATGTCCATGCGCGAAGGTTCGAACGTCTCGGCGAGCCGAGCCAGATTGGGCCGTACGCCGTCGATCCACAGGGTGTCGGAATTGACATGGAAGAACGGGTCGGGTCCGAGCAGGGGGAGTGCCTTGACGACGCCGCCGCCCGTGCCGAGCACCTGGTCGCGCTCATCCGAGATGATCACGCGGGGCCGGGTGCGCGAGGCGGTGTGCGCGATGATCTGGTCGGGCAGATAGTGCACATTGACGACGGCTTCGCTGACGCCGGCGTCGGCGAGCTTGTCCAGCACATGATCGAGCAGCGGACGTCCCGCCACGGCCACCAGCGGCTTAGGCATCTTGTCCGTCAACGGGCGCATGCGCACGCCGAGGCCGGCGGCAAGGACCATGGCTTTGGTGGGTTTGACGGACATCTGCAGGCTTCTCGAACCATTATTCTCTTTGAATTACAAAATCATATCACGGCGATTCGGGTCCCGCATCGCTCCTCGATGCCATAGCCGTCCCGGATGACGGTTATGCGACCGGCGGGCGGCTGAATCAGGCTTCCGCATCCAGCGCCGAGCGTTTGGCGGCCTTTTTCTTCTTTTCGCCGGTTTTCAGGAAATTGACGCCGATCTGGTCGCCATTGACCCATGACAGTTCGCAGCGGCGATAGGCGAGACCTGTGGACGACAACAGCAGGAAGAATTCCTTCAGATGCAGCCCCTCGACCGAGCCTTCGACCGTGAGTTTGCCGCCGGTCTCCGAAACGTCTTCCAGCGTGCACTCGCGCCGCCAGGTGCCGTCGATGCCCATCATATGCGCCGGGATGCCGCGTTCGAATGTGACGCGTTCGCCCTTGCGCCGTTCAGTCGTCGCCATTGATTTGCTCCAGCCCTCAAGGCAGCCGCGCGCCCCGCGCTTGGCGGCAGGGTCCGCCGCAGATTAAGGCCGGGCTGGCTAATAACCGGTAAATTACGGTAGCGGGGGAGGGACGTTGGCGGCGTACCATTCCCGGGCGGGCGCGAGCGCAGGGTGGGCCAGTGAACGACTGAGATAGGTCCAGATCCGGGGTTGATGGCGCAGATATTGCGGCTTGCCGTCGCGCCGGTTGAGCCGCGCAAAGGTGCCGAGCAGCCGCGTGTTGCGTTGCGCCGACATGATCGCATAGAGCTCGGCGAAACCGGCGGGATCAAAGCCCTTGTCGGAGACGAGCCGCGTCTTGATGTAGCGCGTCAGCAAGGCGAGCTCGAGTTGTTCGGGCACGTCGATCCGCGCGTCCTGCAGCAGCGACACCAGATCGTAGGCGGCGGGGCCCAGTACCGCGTCCTGGAAGTCGATGATGCCTACTTTTGCGATGCCCTGCCGTTCGCCGAGCCAGATCAGATTGGGCGAATGGAAGTCGCGCAATACCCAGGTCCTCTGGGCGGATGCAGGCTTGCTCAGGAGATCTCGCCACATCGCGACGAATTCGCTGCGCAGGCCTTCGGTCAGCGCGCTGCCGCGGTCCGGCAGATACCATTCGGGCATCAGTCCGACCTCGACCAGCAACGCATCGGTGTCGAAGGTGGGAATGGTGTAGGTAAGCTGCGGCGCCAGCGGCAGGACGTCGGGCAAGGCTTCGCGGTGCAGCGCTGCCAGCATGTCGGTCGCGGCCTCATAACGTTCGGCGATCGGCGCCGGCGGATCGCCCTCGACAAAGCTCTCGCTGCCGAAATCCTCGGTAATCAGGAATCCCGCATCGAGGTCGGCGTGATGGATTGCGGGCGCCGAAAAGCCGCGCTCGCGCAAACCGCCGGCAATGGCCACAAACGGCTTGACGTCCTCGGCGAGATGCACGGCGGCGCTGTAGGAATGGCCGTCATAGATCGCCGGCCCGTCGGGGCGTCGTGGGGAGTTCATCAGGATGACGACGCCGTCGTCGCGGACCAGCCTCGCATAGGAACGCGTCGAGGCGTCGCCGGCCATGCGCAGGCGCCTGGCCTCGGCATAACCGGCGCCGTCGAGAAACTGCCGCAGCGCCTGCAGCCTTGCGACCTGCGCCGCAGCCTTGCCGTGTCCCGTGATCTCGGCGGCGCGCGCGGTCGATCCGAGCGCCGGCCGATGGCTCAGTGAAATGTCGATGCGGTCGGCCGGCAGCGCCGACGGCGCGCGCTCCGGCCATTCGATCAGGGCCACCGTGCCTTCCGGCAGCGGCGACAGCCCGATCTCTTCGAGTTCGGTGGGATCGTTGACGCGGTAGAGATCGGCATGCAGCAGCGGAAAAGGCGGCAGGTCGTAAGCCTGCACCAGCGTGAAGGTTGGACTTGGAACCTCCAGCGCGTCGTCGCCGGCGAGATAGCGGATCATCGCCCGCGCCGCCGCGGTCTTGCCGGCGCCGAGGTCGCCGGAAAGGGTGATGACGTCCCCGGGGCCGATCAGCAAGGCGAGGTCGGCCATCAGATGCGCGGTCGCGGCCTCGTTCGACAACGCCAGCGAGAATGTCGTGGGATGGGTCATTCCGCGGCGTTGCGATGCGCGGCCTGATCGATCGGAAAGTCGCAGGTCACGCTCGTGCCCTTGCCGACGACCGAATCGACGCGGACCTTGCCTCCGTGCAGTTCGACAAAGGAGCGCACCAGCGACAGGCCGAGGCCGGCGCCGCGGTGACGCGAGCCGTGCGAGTGGCTTTCGAACCAGTCGAATACCTTGTCTTTGACGTCGGGCGGAATGCCCGGACCGGAATCGGTCACGGTGAACACGACGTTGTGCTCGGTCCGCCGGGCGCTGAGGCCGACGGTCGCGTCCTGCGGCGAGAATCCGACGGCGTTGGCCAACAGATTATACAGCACCTGCACCACGCGGCGCTCGTCGCCGACAAAGCTGCCGATATTGGGATCGACATCGACCTTGAGCCGGATGCGGTCGGTGGCGAGGCGATCCTGGATGCCCTCGGCGGCGGCCTCGATGGTCTTGCGGATGTCGATCGAGCCGAGATTGAGCGACATCGCGCCGGCGTCGATGGTCGCGAGGTCGAGGATGTTGTTGATGATCGCCAGCAGCGCGTTGGTCGAAGTCGTGATGTAGCCGAGATACTCGGCCTGCTTGGGAGTCAGCGGGCCGGTAACGGGATCGCTCAGGAAATGCGCGAAGCCGATGATGGTGGTCAAGGGTGACCGCAGCTCGTAGGACACGTGGTGGACGAAATCGACCTTCATCTGGTCGGCGGTCTCCAGCGCCTCGTTGCGCTCGCGCAGCGCGCGCTCGACGTTCTCGGTGTCGGTGATGTCCTGGAAGGTCAGCATGGTGGCGCCGTCGGGCAGCGGCATGGTCATGCAGTCCAGCACGCTGCCGTCCTTGCGCTCCAGCTTCAGCGGCACCTCGACCCGGTTCTCGATCCGCGTAATCGCCTCGCGCAGCGTCCGCCAGGTGGCGGCGTCGTCGAACAGCGGCTTGCACCAGGTCTCGACCGTCTCGATATGCGGCTGCTCGCGCATCGCGTCGGGCGACAGCTTCCACATCCTGGCGAAGGCCGGATTGAACAATTGCGCGCGGCCGTTGCTGCCGAACACCGCGACCGCTTCGCCGAGGTTGTCGAGCGTCTCGCGCTGCACCCGGATCAGGCCGTCGAAGCGCCGGGCCAGCTCGAGGCTTTCGGTGACGTCGTCGAACAGATAGGTGACGCCGCCTTCCGGGTTCGGCGTGGTGACGACGCTGACCGCGCGGCCGTCGGGGAGATACCAGGTATCCTTGGTTGGTTCGACCGCGCGATAGGCCTCGTGCAGCTTGGCCTTCCAGGCCCGGAAATCGGACTGCTCGGGAACCTTGCGCGCGGCGCGCAGGCGATCGAGCACGCTGGAATCGTCGGGATTGCCGTCGAGAAAGACACGGTCGAGATCCCATAGCCGGCGATAGGAATCGTTGTAGAACGCCAGCCGCCGATGGCCGTCGAACACGGCGACCCCCGAGGAGAGCTGATCGAGCGTGCGGCGGTGCGCCTCCGCCATCCGCACCAGTGCCGCGCGCAGGCCGCTGGCTTCGCTGGCGTCGATGGCGATGCCGGCGCTGCCGGCGTTGAGAGTCAGCGCATGGACGTCGTAGACGCGGCGCTCGCCGCCGACCACGATCGGCAGCCGTGCGGTGAAGGCCGAATTGCCGTTCAGCGCCCGGTTGACTTCGTCGCGCTGGTCGCTTTCGAGCAGTTCGAGGCTGCGATGGATCGCATCCGCGACACCGGTGGCCTCGGTGGCCTTCGCATAGGCCGCATTGGCATAACGAAGCTCGCCTTGCGCGTTCTTGGCCCAGATCGGCCATGGCACTGCGGCGGCGAAGTCGCGCAACAGCTCGGTTTCCTCGACAAGCGTCCTGTAGCGCAGATTCGATTCCGCCAGTTCCCTGCGGACGCCGCCAAGTTCGCGAATCCGTACAATGGCTTGGCCGCCGATGGCGCGCCCCATGACTTCGATCGAGCGTCCGCTCGAGGTCGAAAGATTGAGCAGAAAACCTTCACCGGCCTCGCGCAGTGCGTCGACCGCATGGTCCATCTGCAGCGCAGGTTCCGGCGGCAGCCAGGTTCCGAAGGCGAGGAGGCGCTGCGGCTGCGACTCCTGCGGCATCAGCAGCGACGTGTCGCCGGTGATTTCCGGGCGATTATCGCCAGCCGCCCATGAAATCAGGATCTGCGGTTCCGCGAACAACAGCGCCCGGAACCGGTCGGCCTGAACCTGCAATTCCCCGACATCGGCGCGCAGCCGCGCCTCGCTTCTGGCGGCGCGGACGCGGTTGTGCATCAGGAGGATCGCCGACATCACGGAGAAGCCGAGCAGCGCCAGCGCTGTGGTCAGCACCGCGAATTCCTGGCGATTGAGATCGAGCGCAGCCGAGATCGCGTCCAGCGGCGACGCATCGCCGGCATGAGCCGGCGCGATCGCCGCGAGTGCGGCGGTGGCGAGTGAGATCAGGCCGTTACGTGCCAGTGATGTGCACGACAGCAAGGTCCGACGCATCGTACCGATCACGCCCGACATATTTGCCCCAAACCGCACGACTTTACGCCCGGCGACCACGCATGATCCGCCAAAGTGTGAGCGGTTTGGCGATAAGATCATGCGTCTTTCAAAAATTAGAGCGCGATCAGACGCAAAACCGGTGCCCACTTTTGCTGATCGCGCCCCGTGCGCGAATCGGAAGACAATATCCTCTTCGGGAGTCGGCGGGTAAGAGTCCAGACCGTGAACGCGAATTCCGGGCCAGAAAAATGCGGGATTAAACCTGATCGGAGCGATTTTTACGAAACTCGATCCGCACTTTACGCGAATTAGCGGCCGGTTGAACCAAAGCCGCCGCTGCCGCGCTCGGTCGCCGGCAGTGAAACTACGGGAACCAGTTCCGCGCGGACCACGGACGCGATCACCATCTGCGCGATGCGCTCGCCGCGGCGAATCTCAAACGGCGCTGCTCCATGGTTGATCAAGAGCACGCCAATCTCGCCGCGATAGTCGGCATCGACGGTGCCGGGCGAATTCAGCACGGTGACGCCGTGCTTGGCGGCAAGCCCCGAGCGCGGACGGACCTGCGCCTCATAACCTGGCGGCAGTGCGATCGTCAGCCCGGTCGGCACCAGCGCGTATTTTCCGGGCGCCAGCACCAGCGGAGAGGCTTCGGGAACCGCGGCCAGCAGGTCGAGCCCCGCGGCGTGGGCGCTCTGATAGGCCGGCAACGCCAGGCCCTCCCCGTGCGGCAATTGCCGGATGTCGATTTTGACGTTTGAGCTCATGAGGCCTTCCCGATGGTTTCGGCGATGCGCGCCACCAGCTCGGCGGCGACTTCTTCCTTGGTCATCACGGGCCAGGAGTCCACATGGATGTCGCCGCCATTGCGGGTCAGGAGATGAACGGTGTTGCGGTCGCCGCCCATCACGCCGGTCGCCGGCGAGACGTCATTGGCGACGATCCAGTCGCAGCCCTTGCGCGTGAACTTTGCCTTGGCGTTGTCGATCAGATGTTCGGTCTCGGCGGCAAAGCCGATCACCAGCGGCGGCCGCTTGTCCTTCAGTTTCGAGATCGTCGCCAGAATGTCGGGATTTTCGACGAGTTGCAGCGGCGGCATGCCGGCCGAAGTCTTTTTCAGCTTCTGCTCGCCTTCATTGGCGACGCGCCAGTCGGCAACCGCGGCGGCGAAGATCGCGATATCGGCCGGCAATGCGGCTTCCACCTGGCGCAGCATGTCGCGCGCGGATTCCACATGCTTGACGGTCACGCCTTTGGGGTCGTCGAGATCGACCGGGCCGGAGACCAGGACGACGTCGGCGCCGGCGGCCTGCGCCGCTGCGGCAATGGCAAATCCCTGTTTGCCGGAGGAGCGGTTGGCGATGTAGCGCACGGGATCGATCGGTTCATGCGTCGGCCCTGCGGTGATGAGGACGCGTTTTCCCCGGAGCGGTCGCGGCTGCGGCGGCCTTAGCAGGCGCTCGGCGGCGGCGGCGATCTCCAGCGGTTCCGCCATGCGACCGGTTCCGGCTTCGCCCGCTTCGGCCATTTCGCCGGCATTGGGCCCGACCGTGACGAGGCCGTCGCGCTGCAGCTGCGCGACATTGCGGCGGGTCGCGGCATTGTTCCACATCAGCGGGTTCATCGCCGGCGCCAGCAATATCGGCCGGTTGGCCGCGAGCAGAATGGCGCTGGCGAGGTCGTCGGCATGGCCGCCTGCCATCTTCGCCATCAGGTCCGCGGTCGCCGGCGCCACCACGATCAGGTCGCAGTCACGCGCCAGCCGAATATGGCCGGCGTCGAACTCGCTCTCGGCGTCGAACAGGTCAGTGTAAACGCGCTCGTGGGCGAGCGCTGAGGCCGAAAGCGGTGTGACGAATTGCTGCGCGGCCTTGATCAGTACGCAGCGGACGCGAATACTGCGTTCCTTGAGCCGCCGGATCAGGTCCAGCGACTTGTAGGCGGCGATGCCGCCGCCGATGATCAGGGTGACACGGGCCTGATCCGCCGCGCCGGTGCCGCCGGGAGCGCGGGGGGGGGCCTCGGTGGGCGGTGGTGCAGCCGAGCGCGCCGCCGGGAAGTCGAAGGGCACGCCCTCTATGGTCTGCCGCAAGATCACCCGGACTTCCTCCTCCACGGAGCGGCCATTCTGGGCCGAGCGGAGCCGCAGATAGGTCTTGATGGCCTCGTCGAGCTTTCGGATGGTCAGGCTGGCCATGGGCGATCTCGGATAAACCTGATAGCAATGCTATCAAAATGTGATTGCATTGCAATCACAAATTCCGAACCGCGAACAAGATGGCGATAAAGGTCGCCGCAATGATCCAAAGCGCGAGTGTGCGCCAGCGGCTCTTGCGGCCCTCGGTCCGGCCCATCGCCGCGATCGTCTCCGGCGACAGCGTGAGCCCTTCGCGCGTCATGGTCTCCAGCTGCTCCAGCACGGCGACCGACCGCGCTGCGATCGTCGGCAGGCCCGCCAGCACGCGGCCGAGATCGCCGGCGCCGGACATCGCGCCCTGGATGCGGCCGATAGGTCCGAGATTGCGCTCGATCCATTCGCGCACCACGGGATCGGCGATCTTCCAGATGTCGAGCTTCGGGTCGAAGCTGCGCGCCACCCCCTCGACCACCACCATGGTCTTCTGCAGCAGGATCAACTCGGGGCGGGTGCGCATGTCGAACAGGCCGGTGACCTCGAGCAGCAGCGTCAAGAGCTTCGCCATCGAGATTTCTTCGGCGGTGCGGTTGTGGATCGGCTCGCCGATGGCGCGGATGGCTTGCGCGAAATTCTCGACCGAGTGATGCGGCGGCACATAGCCGGCCTCGAAATGCACTTCCGCGACGCGGCGATAGTCGCGGGTGATGAAGCCCAGCAGGATTTCCGCAAGAAAGCGCCGCTCCTTCAGCCCGAGCCGGCCCATGATGCCGAAATCGACCGCGACCAGGCGGCCGGCATCGTCCAGGAACAGATTGCCGGGGTGCATGTCGGCATGAAAGAAGCCGTCGCGCAGCGCATGGCGCAGGAAACTCTGGATCACCTTGCGGCCGAGGTCGGGCAAATCGACCTGCGCTTCCTCGAGCCGGGCATGATCGCTCAGCGCGATGCCGTCGATCCACTCCATGGTGAGGACGTTATGCGCCGTGCGATCCCAGTCGACGGTGGGCACGCGGAAATCCGGATCGTCGCGGGTGTTCTCCGCCATCTCCGACAGCGCGGCAGCCTCCAGCCTCAGGTCCATCTCCATCGCCACCGAGCGGGACATCGTGTTGATGACCTCGACCAGCCGCAGCCGCCGCGCTTCCGCCGAATAGGTTTCGGCGCTGTGGGCGACAAAGAAGAAATCGCCGAGGTCGCGGCGGAAGCGCGCGGCCACATCGGGTCTCAGCACCTTCACGGCCACGGATTTGCGCACGCCATTCTGCTCGGTTTCACCGCGATGCACCTGCGCGATCGAGGCGGCGGCCACCGGCGGCCCGAGGCTGACAAACGCCTGCGCCACAGGGCGTTCCAGCGACTGCGCGATCACGGCTTCGGCTTCGCTCTGCGAAAACGGCGGCAGCCGGTCCTGCAGGGCCTCCAGATCACGCGCCATCACGACGCCGACCACGTCCGGGCGCGTTGCGAGAAACTGTCCGAGTTTCAAATAGGCCGGTCCGAGCCGGGTCAGCGCGCGCGACAGCCTGGGGCCGGATTTGGCGCCGGGCCGCTCGACGATCCGCGCCAGCCGCAGCGCAAGCTGTCCGGGCGGCGGCACCAGCGACGGATCGACCACGCCGAACACGCCCTCGCGCGCGAACACGAAACCGGCGCGGGCAAGCCGCGCGATGTGGGTCAGCGCTGAAATCACAAACGCCAGCCCGAATGCAAGGCCACGATGCCGCCCGAGAGGCTCTGCCACGTGACGCGGGAAAAACCGGCGCCACGGATCATCTCGGCAAACGCGTTCGGCTTGGGAAATTTGCGAATGGATTCGACGAGGTATTGGTAGGATTCGGCGTCGCCGGTCACGGCGCGGCCGAGCGGCGGGATCACCTTGAACGAAAACAGGTCGTAAATCCGGTCCAGCCCGGGCACGTCGACGGTGGAGAATTCCAGGCACAAGAATCGGCCGCCGGGCCTGAGCACCCGATAGGCCTCGCGGAGCGCCAGGTCGATTCTCGGAACGTTGCGGATCCCGAACGCGATGGTGTAGCCATCGAAATGGCGGTCGGGAAAAGCCAGCGCCTCGGCGTTGCCTTCCACGAACGACACCCGGTCGTCGAGATGGCGCGCCGCGGCGCGTTCGCGGCCGACCTTGAGCATGTCGGAATTGATGTCGCAGACGGTGGCGCGAAAGCCCGGGCCCGCCGCCTTGGCGGCGCGGAACGCGACGTCGCCGGTGCCGCCGGCGACATCGAGCAGCGCGAACGGCGTACCGGCGCGCGGCGGATTGAGCGCATTGATCATGATGTCTTTCCAGACCCGGTGCAGGCCCGCCGACATCAGGTCGTTCATCAGGTCGTAGCGGGACGCCACGCTGTGGAACACGTCGTTCACCAGCGTCTGTTTTTCGCCCAGGGGGACGTCCCTGAAGCCGAAATGCGTGGTTTGGTCCGGCCGATCCATGTCTTGACGCCCTCAAACTGATAGCGGCCGGACCATAGCGCGCCCGCCGCAATGTCGCTATCACGTCGGTATCTAGCGCATGATCCGCCAAAGTGTGAGCGGTTTGGCGAAAAGATCATGCGCAAATTCGTTAATTTGGAGCGCGATCGGACGCAAAACCGTATATTACACTTTTCCCGATCGCGCTCCGTGTGAACGCCCATCCATGCCCGAATTACCCGAAGTCGAGACCGTCCGCCGCGGCCTGCAGCCGGTGATGGAGGGGTTCAGGATTGCGAAAATGGAAGTCAGGCGCAAAGACCTGCGCTTTCCGTTCCAGCGCGATTTCGTCACGCGGCTGGCGGGCCAGACCGTGACCGGTCTTGGCCGCCGCGCCAAATACCTGATGGCGGACCTTGCCTCCGGTGACGTGCTCCTGATGCATCTGGGCATGTCAGGATCGTTCCGTGTCGTCAAGGACGACGACGCGAACGCGCCGGGTCAATTCCATCACGCGAGGACCAAGGATGGCGCGCACGACCATGTGGTGTTCCACATGTCGTCGGGCGCTTCGATCGTGTTCAACGATCCCCGCCGCTTCGGCTACATGAAGGTCATTGCCCGCAATGCGCTCGAGGACGAGCCGCTATTGAGCGGCCTCGGCCCCGAGCCGCTCGGCAATGAATTCGATGCCGCGATGCTGGCGCGCTCCTGTGCCAACAAGAAGACAAGCCTGAAGGCGGCGCTGCTCGACCAGCGCGTGGTCGCGGGCCTCGGCAACATCTATGTCTGCGAGGCGCTGTTTCGCGCGCATCTGTCGCCGCGGAGGCTGGCCGCGACTTTGGCGACGAAGAAGGGCGAGCCGACCGATCACGCCAAACGTCTGGTTACGGCGATCCACGCGGTGTTGAACCAGGCGATCAAGGCCGGCGGCTCCTCGCTGCGCGATCATCGCCAGACCTCGGGCGAACTCGGCTATTTCCAGCATTCGTTTCAGGTCTACGACCGCGAGGGCGAGACATGCCAGACCGCCGGCTGCAGCGGCATCGTCAAGCGCTTTACCCAGAACGGACGCTCGACCTTCTGGTGCCCGAAGTGCCAGAAATAATTCGCGGCACCAGGCCGGGCATGGGCCGGCCGCAAGCGTCCACTGGATGCGCTCACAATATCTGGACGCAACTGTAGAGGCTGTAGGCCGACAGCGTCAGCGCCAGCAGGAAGCCGCAGAGAAAGCCGATCGTGCCAAGCAGGATCGTCATTGCCGCAAGATGGCGTCCTGGCGTGGAGGAATTGTTGTTCAAGATCGTCATCTGCTTCCTACCAGCAATCAAAACAGCGAAATGATTCGATCCATCGACGCGCGCATGCGGGCGCTGAACGGCGGCAACCGGCAATGATAATGGCGCAAAGTGGATACATCATCGATCGCACCACGGAGAACGTGGTGCTGAAATCGGCGCCGCGTGACAGCGTCGCAGCGAGCGCCGGAGAAATGCCGAGGCTGAGCAAGGCGAGCGCGCAAAGCACTGCGATCCCGGCCAATACGGCGATGTTCTGCTCGGTAATATGCTTCATAGGGCGTCCTGACTGGCAAAATACTCTGCGAGCGGGCCGGCCTCTGGCGACTACATCCGTCGCCGAGCGGTACTCGTTGCCAGCCAGATACGGGGCCACCGGCGACGCCGCCAGTTCAGGATCTGAATCCGGCCAATACAGAAACTGAACTGGAAAACCCCGCCGTCCAGCCATAGCTTTCCCGCGATAACCGCTGCGGAGAACAACATGACCACAGGCAGCTACCAGCAATTCTGTCCGGTCGCGATGGCCGCCGAGATACTATGCACGCGCTGGACGATCATTCTGCTGCGCGAGATGTTTGCCGGTTCGACGCGCTTCAACGAATTGCGTCGTGGCGTCCCGCGCATGTCGCCGGCGTTGCTGTCGCAGCGCCTGAAGGAGCTCGAGGCGGCCGGCATCGTCGCGCGTGCGGCGTCGGGTGCCGACCCGGCCGTGTCCGAATATCGATTGACGGAATCGGGGCGCGACCTCGGCCCGCTGGTGGAGGCCTTCGGAATTTGGGGGCAGCGCCGGATCGAATCGAAGCTATCGCTTCAGCATCTCGATGTGGATCTCTTGATGTGGGATATGCGGCGAAACCTGAATACCACGCCGATGCCCGCACGGCGCAGCGTGGTGGAGATCGTCTATCCCGAGTTGCCGGCGGCGCAGCGGCGCTGGTGGCTGATCGTCGATCCCGGCACCGGCGTTGACCTGTGCAAGATCGATCCCGGACTCGACGTCGACCTCTATGTATCGGCGGACCTGCGGAGCATGACGGCGATCTGGCTGGGACTCGATACCGTGCGCGCGGCCGTCGCCAATCGCAGGATGGTGCTGACGGGAAGCCGCCAGCTTGCTTCCTCCATGCAAACCTGGCTGGGACTCAGTCCCTTTGCCAAGGAGCGCAAACTCGCGAGCTAGCTATCGGCCGGCGCCACGGCGCGAAACAACGACGCAGTACAGTTCGTGAACTGGATCGCGATTGCGATCTGCCGATAATCGGCCGGACTGATGATCCAGCAAGGGAGAAAAATCATGAGTTACATCGGAAGCTGTTTTTGCGGCGCAGTCAAAATCGAAGTCACGGGGTCGCCGGAGGCCATGGGCTATTGCCACTGCAATTCCTGCCGTTCATGGTCGGCATCGCCGGTCAACGCCTTCAGTCTCTGGAAGTCGGATGCGGTAAAGATCACGGCGGGGGCCGAGCACGTCGCGACGTTTCAGAAGACGCCGTTCAGTCAGCGCAAATATTGCAAACTGTGTGGCGGCCATCTGATGGCCGGCCATCAACCCGTCGGACTGATCGACGTGTACGCCGCGACCATCCCGACGCTGAAATTCGTCCCGGCGGTCCATGTCAACTACGCCGAGACGGTTCTGCCGATGAAAGACGGATTGCCGAAGATGAAGGACTTTCCGGCGGAATTGGGCGGCTCCGGCGTGCTGGTGCCGGAGACGACGGCGGCCTGACCGGTCGCCATGCGACGCGTTCCCGCTTCGTCAGGCGGAGCGGGGGCGCGCAGGCATCCCGCATCGTTTGCTACAAACCACTCCAGGAAGCGAGTGCGGCCGTTTCCGCGCGGGCCCGCAGGAACATCGCGGGAACGATTTCGGGCGCGGCTGGCAGTATGACCGGCTGCTCTTCGGCGGTCACGCCGTCATGCAGACGGCTCTCGAGCCAATGCCAGAGGCCACGAATCTCTTCGGCCGACTTCCCGGCGGGCGCCAATTCGCTCACCGCCAGCCCTGCGTTCAGCGCATCCTGGTGATCGTTGCGCATCACGATGAACGGCTGCGCGAGGACATCCGCCAGA
This sequence comes from Bradyrhizobium sp., assembly GCA_041490045.1. GTDB lineage: Bacteria > Pseudomonadota > Alphaproteobacteria > Rhizobiales > Xanthobacteraceae > Bradyrhizobium. Next base: position 5,283 of record JBGPSI010000077.1, on the reverse strand, counting down.
TCGAGAGCCGCCTCATCGGCGAGTGACGTCGCCGCCTGGCCGATGCGGTGGCCGCGGATCGGTGTCTGGTTGAGCACGAAGGCAAACGGCTTCCGCCAGATGCGGGCTAGTTCGAGCGTCGGGGCTGTCGCTTCGATATCGGCAATGCTCGGGCGCGCCGGGATCAGGCAAAAATCGCTGTATCGGATGGCGGCCGTGGTCGCCGCGCTGACGCCGCCAGCGGTGTCGACGATCGCTACGGTCGCGCCGCTGCGCTCCAGCGACAGCAAGCGCTGTTCGATCTCGCGGGCGTCATAGATCGGCTCCACGATAGGTTCGGCGCAAGCGCGGCGGTCCTGCCAATTCGACAGCGTTCCCTGCGGATCGGTCTCGATCAGACAGACGGTATGTCCCGTCTCCATCGCCGCCAGCGCCAGACCGATGGCAAGCGTGCTTTTCCCGCTGCCACCCTTTTGGGTGGCGAGTACGATCGTCTGCATGGTCGGAAATCCTTCGGAAGCGTTTGTTTACGGGGACCTGCGGTACGCACACCAACCAAGTGTGCGTCGCATTCTGCGACGCCGAGCATTTCTGCTCAGGACGTGCCCGCCCGATCCACAAAGGGAATCGCGGCTGTCCGAATCACCAAACTCCGCAACGATGACGAATCACGGCGCGGATGACTATTCCGGATCACTACTCCCGTAAGAATACGGGGCCGCTGCAGGCCCGCGCCTGAAAATTTCGCTTCGTGCGCCTAAAAGCTGCGCAGCCCTCCGTACTATTACGGCAACTCGTTGTTCCATTCTTTAGGGTTAACGCACAGCCTATCTCGGAACTACTCGCAGCCGGGGGAGGAACTTGCCGTGCCGTTCTTGCAATTGAACATCCGTGGACGATTGATACTGGGTTTCAGCGTGCTGTGCGTGTTGCTGGCCGCCGTGGTCGGCACCACCATCATCAAGGTTCGCACAGTCAGCGAATCCACCGACCGAACGATCAACCTTCGGGTTCCGACCGCGATGACCGCCAGCGACCTGGTGGCGGGGGTCTACGCATCGCTTGCGTCGCTGCGCGGCTGGCTGATCACCGGCAACGACGTATTCAAGACCGAACGCGCGGTACTGTGGAAGGACATCCAGTCGCGCGGCTCCGAGATGGACCGCCTCTCGGGCCAATGGACGGTCGAGCAGAACAAGGTGGATTGGAAGCGAGCCAAGCCGTTGCTCGACGAACTGCGTAACGCGCAGGACAAGGCCGAGGCCATCGCCCATACCATCGACGAGCAGCCTGCCGCCAAGCTGTTGGCGACCGAGGCCGCGCCTCTCGCCAAATTCATGTTGCAGAAGGCGACGTCGATCATCAACGAGGAAGGCGGCATCGCCTCGACCGACGCGCGCAAGAGCCTGCTGATCGATTTTGCCGACATGCGCGGCAGCATGGCGATGGCGATCGGCGCGATCCGCGCCTACCTGCTGACCGCGGACGTCAACTTCAAAAACGAATTCGAGGAGCTCTGGACGCTCAATCAGAAGAAATTCGACGCGCTGTCGAAGCGCCGCTCGGAGATGACTGGCGATCAGCAGAAAGCCTTCGATTCGCTGGTTGAAGCCCGCGCCAAATTCGCGCCGTTGCCGCAAAAGATGTTCGAGATTCGGGCCTCGGACCGCTGGAACATGGCGCAATGGTTCCTGACCAACGAAGCCGCGCCCCGCGCCAACAAGCTGCTCGACATCTTCGCGGGCGCCAAGGACAGCGCTGGCTCGCGTTCGGGCGGCATGGTTTCGCGGCAACAGGACAGCCTGAAAAGAGATGGCGCGGCGGTTCTTGCGGAAACCAGTTTCCTGATGACCCTGCTCTGGGTGCTGATGGGTGTCGGCATCGGCGTTGCCGCCACGGTGGTTTATCTGACCAATCGTTCGATCGTGCCGCCGATCCTCAAGATGGTCGGCGCCATGGGGCAGCTTGCCGGCGGAGATCACGCCGTCGAGATTCCCGCGACCGACAACAAGGACGAAATCGGCCTGATGGCGAGAGCGGTCCTGATCTTCAAGGAGAACATGATCAAGGCCAAGGAGCTTGCCGCCAAGGAGGCCGAAGCCATCAGCGCGCGCGTGGCGCGGGCGGCGCGGGTGAACGATCTGACCCAGACGTTCGATACGAACATCTCCACCGTGCTGAGGTCGGTGGCCTCGGCCTCGACCGAACTGCAGGCCACCGCGTCGTCGATGACGGCGACGGCCGAGGAGACCAGCAACCAGGCGACGGCGGTCGCGGCTGCGACCGAAGAGGCATCGACGAACGTGCAGACCGTGGCGGCGGCGTCGGAAGAACTGGCGAGTTCCGTCACCGAAATCGGCCGGCAGGTCGCGCAATCGGCCGCGATCGCGCAGAAAGCCGTGTCGGAGGCCGAGCGCACCAACACCACGGTGCAGGGGCTGTTCAAGGACGCCGCCGGCATCGGCGACGTCGTCAAGCTGATCAGCGAAATCGCCAGCCAGACCAACCTGCTTGCGCTCAATGCCACGATCGAGGCGGCGCGCGCCGGCGAGGCGGGCAGGGGATTCGCGGTGGTGGCGGCCGAGGTCAAGAGCCTCGCCGAACAAACCGCGAAGGCCACCGATCAGATCAGCGCCCAGGTCTCCTCGATCCAGGCTTCATCGAGCGAAGCCGTTAGCGCCATCAAGGGAATCTCGACGACGATCAACGAAATGAGCGAGATCGCCTCCGCGATTGCGGGAGCGGTGGAGGAACAGGGCTCGGCGACCCAGGAGATTGCCCGCAACGTGCAGCAGGCGGCGCTCGGCACCGGCGAGATCGCATCGAACGTCGCCGGCGTCCAGCAAGCCGCCGGCGATACCGGCGCCGCCGCCCATCAGGTCCTGCAAGCGTCGAGCGAACTGTCGAGGCAGTCCGAGACGATGCGAGGGCATGTTGAAACCTTCCTCGGCAGCATCAAGGCCGCGTAACCGCGGCATGAACCCTCCTTCTCCCCGCGCCGCGGGGAGAAGGTTGCGTGAGGCTTTCGCGGACGATGACAGCCGGAACCGGCGCGACGAACGCCGGCTATTTCCGCACGCAAATGACGCGCACGACGGCGGCCTTCGCATCCGTTGATCCGCCCGCCGCGCTGACGCCGTTGGCCTTGAGAAACTCGCGGACGGCATCGGCCGGCACCAGCACCGCCTGCGCTGTGGGCGTGGCGTTCGCGGGTCCCGCGACCAGCGCCGGCTTCAATAGTGCGAGGCCGGCGAATTTGCCGTCCGCGTCGAGCGCCGCCGCGCCGGAAAAGCCGAGCGCGGGCGCCGGCGACAGCGCGGCTTCGCCGCCGCCGACCACAGCGGCCTGAGCCTTGACGCTGCTCGCGGCTGCGGCGCCGCCCTGGTTCTGCGGATCGGCGATGCCGGTGAGTTCGACCGCGGATTTGATGGCGCCAGTGCCGAGCGCCAGCGGCTTCAAACCGCGCGCGCCGTAAATGTGCAGCAGCGCGAGATCGTGGTCCTTGTCCTCGGCGATGCGGTCGGCATGGCCGAGGCCCCCGATCGTGATGGCAAGGCAGGCGTCGGTGATCTCGCGGTCGGTAACGATCGCGCCGTCCTCGGACACGACGACGCCGGTGCCGTATTCGACGGTCTTGCGCGGCGGCGGGCCGGTGCCCGATGGAAACGGGTTGAAGGCGCTCGACATCGCGATCACCGCCGGCTCCATCGTGCCTTCGGTGGCCTGGTCGTAGAGGATGGTGAGAATGCGGACCTCGTCGCCCCTGAACGTGCCGCGCACGTAGAATTTCTTCAGGCCCTGCATGCCCGACAGCACGAAGAAATCCGGCTTGACCACGGTGTATTCGACTCTACGGCCGGCGGGCTCCTTCTTTTCCTGCTCGGCGAGTTTCGCCGCGGTCGGATTGGCCTGCTTGCGCCGCGCAAGCTGGATCTGGATGGTCCCGGTGGAAGAGCTCCATTTCGCGCCGTTGGCGTCGCTCGATTGCTGCGGCACCAGCTTCGCCGGTACTCCGAGCCGGGCGCCGGTGCCGGCATCGGTGACGATTTTCCAGCCGACATCCCCCCGCCGGCGCCGCGCGGTCTCGGCCAGCACGCTGCGCTCCTGCGAATTGAGCACCCCGGTTGCCTTGCCGCCCCGGTCCTTCTGAAACTCCTTGATGGCGGCAACCATGCGCTCGCTGACCTCGCCGGTGATGGCACCATTGTACTGGCCGACCCAGGCGAGATCCGACTGGATGGCCAGACGCTCGGCCTGCGCCATCGCGTTCGCGGTATCCGCCGGGGTCTGCAAGCCAGGGCGGATGGGTGTGGTCGTGACCGTCTTCGGCTTGATGTCCATCATCGACGGCGTCGTCTGTTGCGCCTGCGCGGAAGCCCCCGCGGCCACCAACATCAATGTTGCCGTCAGCATCGATCTCATGAGAAGTCTCGGGGTCATTGACGTGCCCGGAATTAAGCACATCTGCTTGGTAGGCAACAACAACCCCATGGTTCAAGGAAGACAGGCGATACCGCAGCGCATGATAGAGACGATGCCGGATAATCAGGATTTGACCAGGCCATGCTGAGTGCCGACGAGCTCGAACGCTACGCCCGCCACATCGTGCTGCGCGAGGTCGGCGGTCCCGGTCAGGCGGCGTTGAAGGAGGCTTCCGTGCTGGTGATCGGCGCCGGCGGTCTCGGCGCCCCGGCGCTGATGTACCTTGCCGCCGCCGGCGTCGGGGCGCTCGGCGTGGTCGATGACGATATCGTCTCGCTGTCCAATCTGCAGCGCCAGATCATCCACGCCACGCCGGATATCGGCCGCCGCAAGGCCGACACGGCCGCGGATAGAATCTACGCGCTCAATCCCCACGTCCAGTTCGCGGCGCACGCCACAAGGCTCGATGCCGGCAATGCGATGAGCCTGATCGGCAGCTACGATCTGGTGCTCGACGGATCCGACAATTTCGAAACCCGCTATCTGGTGTCGGACGCATGCTTCCTCGCCGGCAAGCCGCTGATCACGGCGGCGCTCGGCCAGTTCGACGGCTCGCTGACCACCATCCGCGCGCATGAACGAAACGATCAAGGCGAGTTCAATCCGACCTATCGCTGCCTGTTTCCCGAACCGCCGCCGCCCGGCACGGTGCCGGCCTGCGCCGAGGCCGGCGTGATGGGTGCGCTTGCCGGCGTCCTGGGATCAATGATGGCGCTGGAGGCGATCCGCGAAATCGTCGGTTTCGGCGAGGGTCTGGTCGGTCGGCTGCTGATGGTCGACGCCCGCGCCATGCGGTTCGAAACCCTGCGCTACGCCCGCGAT
>JBGPSI010000076.1:0-20771 GCA_041490045.1 Bradyrhizobium sp. | reverse complement strand
CGGAGTATCGCCGAAGCGGTAATTCAGACCGAGTTTGACGAGATGGATGTTGGGATCGACATTGACGCCGGGCATTCCGAACGTGCTCAGATCGACCATCCGGCGCGACAGAGATATGTAGTCGTATTCGGCCTTGGCACTCCAGTTGCCGCTGACGGAAAATTCGATGCCGGCGCCTGCAGTCCAGCCGGTCTGGTATCGTCCAGGCGACGAGATGACGCTGCCGTCGGCGTCATTGACGTCGACATGGCTGTGCCCCCAGGCAAAGCCGCCGGTCACATAAGGCAGCAGTCTTCCGAACGCATATCCGACGCGGCCCCGCGCGGTGCCGACATAATCGATCGTCGTGTTGAAGGGCGCCGGCGTCAGCCGCGGGGCATCCAGCGGGCTGGTGAACGACGCATCCGCCTCTACGCCGAGCACGAGATGGTTCGGCAATTGCCAGTTATAGCCGGCCTGATAGCCGCCGATCAGGCCGGTGACGCTGTGCGGAAAGAACACGCCCTGCTCGGGGAGGGGATTGGTGCCGGGGCCGAGACTGCCGCCGCCATAACCGACATGGCCGCCCAGGTAAAATCCGGTCCAGTCGTAAACGGTCTTGAAAGCCGGCGCCTTGAGCGGCAGGTCCGCTGCCAATGCCGCGCCATCGCAGGCGAGCAGGCTCAGGCCCAGCCCCGCGACGACGCGCTCCCAGGATCGGCTGCAGCGGCTCATCGTGTGGGTGCTTTCAGCGCGAACATTCCTGCGGTCTCTCTCGTCATCTCTGCAGATTTGCCAGCGCGCTGCCACCTAGGAAATGATCCCGTCCGTCCAGAGTTGCGGATAACTGCGCACCCAAGCCAGATCGGTCCGAGGCCGAATTCATTCCCAATCGTTATTGCAAGTCATTCGCAATTGCAAGAAAGAACCCGCAAATCACCTTTTCATGACATCGCATAGTGACAGCCATGCAACGCAATGAAATCGCTCCAGATTCAAGAAGTTCTAGAATTCGGGTCGGCTTGGCGTGTCGGATCTGGCGTGTCGGATCAAGTGGGGTAGGGGTGCTGGACCTCCACGGTGACGTGGGACAAGTCGGCGAATCTGGCCAGGCGCTGCCGGTAATGTGCCGCATCGCGCGTCCCTGAGGTGGCGACGCAGACGATGGCGCCGAGATGGCCGGGCCCGAGCCGCCAGAGATGCAGGTCGGTGACCTGATCGCCCTCGGCTTCGATGATATCGCGGACTTTCTCGGCCATGCGCGGATCCGGCGTGCGATCGAGCAGGATGCCGCCGGTGTCGCGCAACAGCCCGACCGACCAGTTGGCGATGACAATGGCGCCGACGAGGCCGGCCAGCGGGTCCATCCAGAGCCAGCCGAATCCGCGCGCCAGCAGCAGGCCGATGATCACCAGCACCGAGACCGCGGCATCGGCCATGACGTGAACGACGGCGGCCCGCATGTTGTTGTCGCGGTGATGCGCGCCGGCCCCATGTTCATGGTCGTGCTCCTCGAATTCCAGCTCGCGTTCATGCGCCTGGCCGGCCTGCATCAGGCGAACCCTGGCGAGGAAGGCGTGCGGCTCCGGAATCTCGTCGCGCGATTGAAGATATTCGCCGCGGTCCTCGAAGACAAAAAGCTGGCGGCTGCCGTCCGGCCGCGTCGTCTCGATGGTGAAGTCGGAAGCCGCCAGTGCGCCGGCCTGCGCGCTGACGCGGAAGCGCGGCGGCACGTTGTCCTCGAACACCTCGATGTCGAGAGGCCACCCGCCCAGCTCGACGCGGCGGGGCGCATCGCCGTGGTCTTGACTGTGATCATGGGCGTGCGCGTGGCCATGGCTGTGACCGTGATGCCCGCCTGACAAGAGCCAGGCGCTGACGACATTGACGACGAGGCCGAGCACCGCGATCGGGATCGCCTCGTTGAAACTGATGGCGACCGGCTCGAGCAGGCGCGACACGGCTTCATAGCCGATCAAGAGCGCGATCATCGCCAGCACGATGGCGCTGGAATATCCCGCGAGATCGCCGAACTTGCCGGTGCCGAACGAAAAGCGGCGGTCGTTGGCGTATTTGCGGGCATAGGTATAGGCCAGCGCGGCCAGCAGCAGCGCGCCGGCATGGGTCGACATGTGCAAACCGTCGGCGATCAGCGCCAGCGAACCGAACATGGCGCCGCCGACGATCTCGGCGATCATCATGACGGTGCAGAGTGCGATCACCGCCCAGGTCCGGCGCTCCGCCGTTTCGTGATCCTTGCCCAGGAACAAATGGTCGTGCGGCGGAAACTGAAACAGCTGCTCGGCATCGGACATGGTGTCCCTCACTTCAGATAGGTGTGAACTACTTCGATCAGCTGGTCGGCGGCGTCGGCATTGAGCGCGCCGGGATTCCGCTCTGGGTCCACCAGATGGGTGCGGATATGGTCCTCGACCACTTCGGCCATCAGGCCGGCGACGCCGCCGCGGATGCCGGCGATCATGTGCATGATGCGCTCGCACTCGGCTTCTTCGTTCAGCGCCCGCTCGATCGCCTCGATCTGACCGCGAATGCGCCCCACCCGCGCGAGCAGCTTTTTCTTTTCCCGGATCGTGTGTGTCATGGCGGCTTCATAGGGTACCCCCCTATGCTATGTCAACGGCTGGACAGTACCCGGACCAAATAGGCGTTCGGCAAAAAAGTTGACCCGCCCGGGGGGACGTCCGGGCGGGTCGGGTGTGCGACACGGGAGTGGATGAGGCGCCCGTGCCGGACGCGGATCCACGATCTCGCTTGTCGATCAGTAGTAATTGCAGGTGCGGACGCGGCCGATGAAATTGCCGTACGCGTCGAACTGGCGAACCCAGCCGCAGCGGCGATAGCCGCCGTAATAATAGCCGTCATTGCTGGCGGCGATCGCGCTGCCGACGATCGCGGCGCCGACGAGGCCCGCTCCGATGCCCCAGCCGGGGCCGTGGGCTTCTGCCTTGGTGGTGGTGGAAGCGATGCTGCCGGTGACAGCAAGGGCGGCAAGGGCGACAGCCGCAATTTTCGTCTTGATCGACATGAGAAACTCCATCCGGTTGAGCGCAGGACCGCTGTGGTCCGCATGCCCAGTTGGACGGGGGCTTCTCGATTCCGGTTCGATTCAGCCGCGTGACGCCCGGCCGACCAGATATTTCATTGTAAAAACAGCTAATTAGAAGATGGGCGCGGATCGTTCGAAAGCCTGGTCACGTCGAATTTATCGACCTCGGTGAGCAGTTCGCAGAACGCGCGCGCGCCGTGATCGAGCAGGATTTCGCCGGTCTCCGCGGTGGCGACCGCGGCATCGCCGACGGCGCCGCTGGCATGAAGGTCCTGGGTCTGCCACGCGAACGGCGCCGGACGATGCGCCGAAAGCCAGCGATATTCCTGCTCCATCTCGATGCTGCTGGGGCGGAAATCGGCGATCTTGTCCTTGCGCACCGCATGGGGATAGCGCGCCAGCATGATCGATGTTTCCCACGCGCCGCCGTGGATGCCATGACGCAGTTCTTCCGCCGAAAACAATCCCTCGGGCGCGCCGAAACGGAACCATCCGGTGGTGACGGCGAGCAGTCCGTGCTGCGCGCGCAGATCCTGCGCGACCAGCGTCATCGCCGCGCTGTTGCCGCCGTGGCTCGTGACCATCACCAGCTTCTTGACGCCGGCGCGCGCGACGCTCTCGCCGAGCGCCATCCAGCTCTTCAGCACGACCTCCGTCGGCAGCGTCAGCGTGCCGGGATAGTCGATGTGTTCGGTCGAGATCCCGACGGTCTGCAGCGGCAGGAAGGTCACGGGGATGGTGTCGGGCAGGAGTTCACGCACCCGCGCCAGATAGGCCTGCCCGATCATGATGTCGGTGCCCACGGGCAGATGGGGGCCGTGCTGTTCGGTGGCCGCCAGCGGCAGCACCGCAATCCATCGCGCCGGCGCGGTCTCCGAAATGCCGGGCCAGTGGATGTCGGTCCAGTCGCGAGGAGGGAGCAGGGAAGTCATCGAGCGGAATGTTTCTTTAAACGCGTTTGCAAGATAGTTTGCCGGGTAGTCTATATGCCTTCGACAGGACGCGCCCTGGCGTCCGTTCCCTTATCATGGGCCAGAACGATCGACGGAGTCCAATCATGAACCCGGCTCTTTTGCCGCGAGCGTTAACCTTAGGCTTTTTGGCCCTGGCGATGGCCATCCTGCCGGCCGGCGCCCAAACCACGCTGGACAAGGTCTCGTTCGGCACCAACTGGGTTCCCGAAGCGGAGCATGGCGGATTTTTCCAGGCGGTGGCGGACGGCACCTACCAGCGTTACGGGCTCGACGTCACCATCGTGCCGGGCGGGCCAAACGACAATAACCGCATGCTGCTGATCGCCGGCAAGCTCGATTTCTTCATGGCCGCCAACACCCTGATGTCGTTCGATGCAGTCGCCAGGAACGTGCCCTTGGTGACAGTGGCCGCCATCTTCCAGAAGGACCCGCAGGTTTTCCTGACCCATCCGGAAGCGAAAATCACCAAGCTCGAACAGCTCAAGCCGCTTACCTTGTTCGTGTCCAAGGAAGGCATCACGAGCTATTTCCAGTGGCTGAAATCCGAATACGGGTTCAGCGAGGCGAAGGTTCGGCCCTACACGTTCAATCCGCAGCCGTTCATCGCCACGCCGCAAAGCGCGATGCAGGGCTATGTCACCTCAGAGCCGTTCGCGGTGGAAAAAGCCGCCAAATTCAAGCCGGGAATCATCTTGCTGGCGGATTACGGCTTCAATACCTACTCGACCCTGATCGAGACCCGCCGCGAATTGACCGACAAGAAGCCCGATCTGGTTCAGCGCTTCGTCGACGCCTCCATCATCGGCTGGTACAATTATCTCTACGGCGACAATGCGCCGGGCAATGCGCTGATCAAGAAGCTCAATCCGGAGATGACCGACGAATTGCTGGCCTTCTCCATCGCCAAGATGAAGGAATACGGAATCGTCGATTCCGGGGACGCCCTGAAGAACGGCATCGGCGCCATGAGCGACGAGCGGACGACGAGCTTCTTCGACAAGATGGTGCGCGCCGGCGTGGTCCGTCCCGACGTCGAATTCCGCAAGGCCTATACGCTCCGCTTCATCAACAAGGGTGTCGGCCTCGATCTGCGGCCGAAGAAATAGCCGCGCAATGACGCAACCCGCAGCCCTGACCGAAGCGGACACGGCCGGCCTCGCCGTGAGCCTGCGCGCCGTCACCAAGGTCTATGAGTCCGGCGTTGCGGCGCTGGGGCCGTTCGATCTCGACGTGCGCAAGGGCGAATTCGTCTCGCTGCTCGGGCCGTCCGGCTGCGGAAAGTCGACCGCGTTGCGGCTGATCGCGGGGCTTGGCGCGCCGACCTCCGGCAGCGTCGGCGTCGCGCAACGCAGCGGCGAGGCGCGCGGCGCGCAGGCAATCGGCTTCGTGTTTCAGGAGCCGACGCTGATGCCGTGGACCAGCGTGCGCGAGAACGTGCGGCTGCCGCTGAAACTCGCGCATGCGCCGGCGGCCGAGGCGAATAGCCGCGTCGATGCGGCGTTGAAGCAGGTGGGCCTTGCCGAATTCGCCGACGCCTACCCCCGCGAATTGTCCGGCGGCATGAAGATGCGGGCCTCGCTGGCGCGCGCGCTGGTCACCGATCCGGACATTCTTTTAATGGACGAGCCGTTCGCGGCGCTGGACGAAATCACCCGCTTTCGGCTGAACAACGATCTGCTCGCGCTGTGGCGCAATCTGCGCAAGACCGTCATCTTCGTCACGCACTCGGTGTTCGAGTCGGTGTACCTGTCGCAGCGCGTGGTCGTGATGACATCGCGGCCCGGGCGCCTCAGTGCCGAGATCCGCATCGATGCCGCCGAGCCGCGGACCGAGGAATTTCGAACCTCTGCCGGCTATGCCGGCTATTGCCGGGAGGTTTCGAACGCGCTGGCGCCATCCTATGCGGGACCATCAGGCTCATGAACTCGCTGCAGACACCGCCGCTGTCGCCACGCCAGGCTGCGCCCGAGCCGGCCGGCCTGCGTCTTGCCCGCATCCTGCTTCCCATTGTCGTGCTCGCCGCCGGCGTCGCGGCGTGGGAACTCGTGGTGCGCCTCAACCATCTCCCGCCTTATCTGCTGCCGGGGCCGGTCGCGGTGCTCACAACGCTGATCGTCGATTGGCAGGTGCTGTTTCAATCGCTGCTGACGACATTGCAGACCACGCTCGAGGGCTTTGTGGCGGCCGGGATCGGCGGCATCGCGCTGGCGCTTTTGTTCAACCGATCGAAATGGCTGGAATATTCGCTGTTTCCCTACGCGGTCATCCTGCAGGTGACGCCGGTGATTGCGATCGCGCCGCTGCTCTTGATCTACCTTCCGCAGCAAACGGCCGTGATCGTTTGCGCCTGGATCGTCGCGTTCTTTCCGGTGCTGTCCAACACCACGCTGGGGCTGAATTCGGTGGATCGCAATCTGGCCGGCCTGTTCCAGCTCTACGGCGCGTCGCGGACGCAGACGCTGCTCTATCTCAAACTGCCTTCCGCGCTGCCCTTCATCCTCGGCGGATTGCGGATTGCGGGCGGCCTGTCGCTAATAGGCGCCGTAGTGGCCGAGATCGCGGCGGGCTCGGCGGGGGCGGGTTCGGGGCTTGCCTACCGCATAGCCGAATCCGGCTACCGCCTCGACATTCCCCGAATGTTCGCGGCGTTACTGTTGCTCTCCGCCGCCGGAATTGTCATTTATGGGCTGCTGGCGCTGGTTTCGCATCTGGTGTTGCGGCGCTGGCACGAGAGCGCGCTTGGAAAGGAAAACTGATGTCTGGCGGCAATGCTTCTTCCGGGAAAATCGATTTGCTGATCTATGGGCCGAGCAAGCCGATCGTCGACAACGGCTTTTCCGACCAGTTCGTGCTGCATTCCTTCGAGACCACCGCCGACCTCGAGCGCCTGACGCCGGCGGTCGCGGAAAAAATCCGCGGTGCCGCGGTGACCTACAATTCGGTCCGCGGCGACAGCAAGACGCTGGCGCGCTTTCCGAAGCTCGAAATCGTCTCCTCGTTCGGCGTCGGCTACGACCACATCGACGCCAATTACGCGCGCGAGCATAGCATCGTCGTGACCAACACGCCCGACGTGCTGACCGAAGAGGTCGCCGATGTCGCGATGGGCCTGTTGATCGCGACCTTGCGCGAATTCGTCAAGGCCGACCGCTATCTGCGTTCCGGCCACTGGCTGACGCAGAATTTTCCCCTGAGCGCCGGCTCGCTCAGGGACCGCACGGTCGGGATGGTCGGCATGGGCCGGATCGGCCAGGCGATCGCGCGCCGGCTGGAGGCCTCGCGCGTTCCCGTGGTCTATCATTCGCGCAAACCCGCCGACGGCGTGTCGTACCAGCATTATCCGGCCCTGCTTGAGATGGCGAAGGCGGTCGACACGCTGGTCGTCATCGTTCCCGGCGGCGCCGGCACCGCGAAAATGGTCAATGCCGAAGTCATGAAGGCGCTGGGGCCGCGCGGCGTGATCATCAACGTGGCGCGCGGCTCCGTGGTCGACGAGCAGGCGCTGATCTCGGCGCTGAAGTCGGGCGCCATTCTCGCCGCTGGTCTCGATGTCTTCGAGAAAGAACCGAACGTGCCGGATGAATTGTGCAGCATGCAGAATGTCGTCTTGCTGCCACATATCGGCTCGGCTTCAGTGGTAACGCGCAATGCCATGGATCAATTGGTGGTCGACAACCTGAAAGTCTGGTTCGCCGGCAAGCCGCCGCTGACGCCTGTCGCGGAAACCCCGGTGACGAGCCGCTGATGGCACGGCGCCTCGGAATTGCGCTTGCGGCGCTGATCGCCTGCGCAGGGCTGGCGCAGGCGCAGGACGCCTCGACGCTGAAAAAGGACATGGTCGGGCAGTGGGAGCTCTCCACCACCGAGCGCAGCAAGACCTGCGTGGTCACGCTGAAGGGCGATGGAACGCCGCAGGGAATGAAGCTCGAGCTCGAGCCCGGCTGCGCCGCGGCGCTGCCCTTCACCAAGGATATCGCCGCCTGGAGCATCGCGGGACTCGACATCGTGCGGCTGCAGGACGCGTCGGGCCAGCCGGTGATCGACTTCACCGAAGTCGAGAGCGGCATTCTCGAAGGCCTGCGGCAGGGCGAGGGGATCTACATCCTGCAGAATCTCGCCGCCGCGCGGTCGCTGGCGAAGTCGATGGATCAGATGATCGGCGACTGGGCGATGGTTCGCGGCAACGGCCAGCCGATCTGCGGCCTGACATTGACCAACAACGAGGCGGACAAGGATAATTTCCAGGTATTCCTGAAGCCGAAATGCGATCCCGCGGTCGCGGCCTTCGCGCCGACGCAATGGCGGCTCGATCGCGGCCAGATGCTGCTGATGTCGCAAAGCGGCGAGACCTGGCAATTCGAGGCCGACGACAACGCGCAGTGGCGGCGTGTGCCCGACAGCGCCGACCCGCTGATCATGCTGCGGCAATAGTACCTTGCCGCGCCGGTCGGCGTGGCTTGTCGGTTCCCCCGGAGGCTCCATATTGGCAGGAGTCGTCTGCCCCGAGGAGATAAACCCATGTCCGATCTTCCGCTGAATCTCGCAGAGCTCGAGCAGCGCATCGCCGCCGCGAGGGAAAACCTCACCGAATTGACCGAGCAAGCCGCCGCCATTTCCGGTGCCGCGGTCGAGGAGCTGAACGCGCAGCGTATCGCCGATCAGGAGGCCCGGCTCGAACTCCTGACCCGGCAGCGCGACCAGCTGCTTCAGCACACGGCAAGCATCAAGCCGCAGATGGAAGTGATTGGCGCGGACGGCGTTCACGTCGGGACCGTCGATCGCGTGGAACACGGCAGAATAAAGCTGGCCCGGGCCGACAGTGGCGAGGGCCGCCATAAAGGTCATCATCACTTCATCGAGCTCGGTCTGGTCGCCGATATCGAGGGGCAAAAGGTGCGACTGTCGGCCAATGCCGCCGTCGCGGTCAGTCTGGAAGAGGAACGGTCGGGAAAGCCGATCTGAGCGCCCGGCCCGACCGGGGCGCACGACAGCGCACCGGAAGGTCGGAGCCGGCCGTCACTTCCCGCTCGACATCATCCAGTGGGCGATCCGCAGCGCGACCGGCGTCGGCGACAAACGGCTGGAGATCGTCATGATCTTGTTGAGGAGGCCCGTGATCACCCCGCCGCGTCGGTCTCCGCCATAGACAGTCACGCGCCGATCCAATACTTAACACTATGGTTAAGTGTTGAGGTGCGTCATGCCGAAACCGGAAATCATCGGCTCCGCGCGATCGACCTACACGCGCGTCGTCTGCATGGTCTGCGAGGAGAAGGGGATCGCCTACGGGCTGACCGAGTGCACACTCGGCGCGACTGAGCTGTCAGCCATTCATCCCCTCGGCAAGATGCCGGTACTGCGCCACGGCGAAGTCGCGTTGTTCGAATCCAGGGCCATCGCCACTTATCTCGATCGCAGCTTCCCGGGCCCGCAGCTGTTCCCGTCCGATCCCCGTCTCGCCGCGCTCACTGAGCAATGGGTTTCGCTCGTCAACACGGTGATAGACCGCACCCTGATCCGTACCTATCTCTACGCCTACATCGCCCCGAAGACGGCGGATGGAAAACCGGACCGCGCGGCGGTCGAAGCCGTGATGCCGGCGGTGCGCCAGCAGCTGGAAATTCTCGATCACGCGGTCGCCGTTACCGGCTATCTCGTCGGCGATCAGTTTACGTTCGCCGACATCAACCTGCTGCCGATACTCGACCGGGTCCGGCTGCCGCCCGAAGGCGCCGATGCGCTTGCCGCGGCCGGCCATCTTGCCGACTATTACGCGCGGCACGCCACGCGGCCGAGTTTTGTCCGCACCATGCCGCCCGCCGGCCCGCCGGCCGGGCGAAGCCGAACTAGCGCGGATTTTGTTGCGGTCGTTCAGGGTTGATGTCGAAAGGGGGCGCGCCGAGCGGTTCGACGCCACCATGTCGGGATCAGAACGATCGACACGAGCGCGAATGGGAAGAACAGCACCACGCCGGTCGCGAGGCCGGGATTATAGGTACGCAACCGCGCGGCCATGCGGACATGGGCGATGGCAGCTCGACCGTGCCATCGCGCTTTGGCGCCGAATCAATCGAACAGCACCTTGGTTCGCACCTCGTTGCGGGCCAATCTGTCGATTTCAGCAAGCGCCATCGCGCCCCTCAGTTCCTCGAGCCAGTCCAGAAATTTGTCGACCAGGTGCCCCGGGCTCATCGAAAGAGCCGCGACCCGTATCCGCTCCGCCAGCTGATTCATCATCGATCCCCTCTCATTCGGGAATGAGCTACCCCCTTCTCATCCGATGAACCACTCTCCCACGCATTCGCCAAAGCGCGAAGCGGAGAGTTAATAGATGGTAAATGCAGGCGATAGCTAGATCAGCCGCAATCCCTTCATGCTGGCATGCCCGTTCTTGCCGACGATGATGTGGTCGTGCACGGCGATGCCGAGCGGGCCGGCGATGTCGATGATCGCCCTTGTCATCTGGATGTCGGCCTGCGACGGCGTCGGATCGCCGGAGGGGTGGTTGTGCACCAACAGGATCGCGGTGGCGGATAATTCCAGCGCGCGCTTGATCACCTCGCGCGGATAGACCGGGGTGTGGTCCACGGTGCCGATCTGCTGCACCTCGTCCGCGATCAGCTGGTTGCGTTTGTCGAGGAACAGCAGGCGGAACTGCTCCTTGTCGGCGAATGCCATCGTGGTGCGGCAATAGTCGATTACGTCATTCCATGACGACAGCAAGGTGCGTTGCTGCAACTGGCCCCTTGCGATCCTGCCGGCGGCCGCGGCGATCAGCTTGAGCTCGGTCACCGTCCTGTCGCCGACGCCGCCGACTTCCCGCAGCCGCGCTTCCGGCGCGTGAATCACCTCGGCGAACGAACCGAATTTCCTCAGCAACGTCTTGGCCAACGGTTTCACGTCGCCGCGCGGCCTGGCGGTGAACAGCACCATCTCGAGCAACTCGTAGTCGCTCAGCGCATCGGGGCCCGCGCTGTGAAAGCGCTCGCGCAGTCGCTCGCGATGGCCGTGATAGTGCGGCGCTTCCGCGGGCTGATCCTGTGTCTCGTTGGTATCGGCGGCCATTGCCGCCAACCATGCCGCGCCGGCCAGTTTTTGCAACCGGGAAGTGTCAGAAACTACACCGCGGCATTGCTCGATCCCGGCCTTTGTCCTGGTCACATTGTCATCGCGACCGCCGCGGCGCTAGGATCGAGGCGGGGCGGACCGGCTTCCGCCACCAGAGGGAAAGGTCGTCGCTGCGTGACCCCGTTCAAAACCATCCGCGCCCGCGCCGAGAAGCGCAAGGGAGGGGCGGCCGCGCTCAAGAAACTGCTGCCGCCGGTCCCGGATCCGCAATCCCTGATCAAACTCGGAGATGACCGCGTGCTCGCCGAGATGGCGAGGCGGGTGTTCTGCGCGGGCTTTGCCTGGAGCGTGATCGAGACCAAATGGGCGGGTTTTGAGGAGGCCTTCCTGCGCTTTCAGCCGGCCAAGCTGGCTTTCAAGCCCGACGAATTCTGGGAGAAGCTCACGAGCGATACGCGCATCGTGCGCAACGGCGCAAAGATCATGTCGGTGCGGGATAACGCGCGCTTCCTGCAGGAGATCGCGAAAGAACATGGCAGCTTCGGCCAATTCCTGGCGAAGTGGCCGTCCTCGAACGAGGTCGGATTGCTGAACTTGCTGGCCAAACGCGGCAGCCGGCTCGGCGGCAATACCGGCCAGATGCTGTTGCGCTTCCTGGGTTGGGACGGCTTTGTCACTTCGAAGGATGTCACAGCCTGCCTGCGCGAGGCGGGATTGGACGTCGCCGAGGAAGTCAAATCGAAGACGGACCTGGCCAAGGTGCAGGCGCAATTCAACGCCTGGGGCGAGGAAACCGGACTTCCCTACGTCCACCTCTCGCGCATTTGCGCCATGTCGATCGGCGAGAATTACGAAGCCGGCGAGCTCACCCGCCGTATCAGAGGCGGAGATTGATGCTGTGACTTATCCGTCGTCCCCGCCTTCGCAGGATGACGTTGCGAGCCGACTACGCCGCCACCGGCGGCTTCTCGCCATGGCGCTGCGACAGGGTAAAAATCTCGACGCCGGTCGAGGTCACGCCGACCGAATGCTCGAACTGCGCCGACAGCGAGCGGTCCCGAGTTACCGCGGTCCAGCCGTCGGACAATATCTTCACATGCGGCTTGCCGAGGTTGATCATCGGCTCGATGGTGAAGAACATGCCGGGCTTCAGTACCACGCCCTCGCCGGGCCGGCCGATATGGATGATGTTCGGCTCGTCATGGAACATGCGGCCGAGGCCATGGCCGCAGAAATCGCGCACCACGCTCATGCCCTGCGGCTCGACAAAGCTCTGGATGGCATGGCCGATATCGCCGGTGGTGGCGCCGGGCTTGACCGCCGCGATGCCGCGCATCATGACCTCGTAGGTCACCTCGATCAGCCGCTCGGCCTTGCGCGCGATCGGGCCGACCGCATACATCCGGCTGGAATCGCCGTACCAGCCGTCGACGATGAAGGTGACGTCGATATTGACGATGTCGCCTTCCTTCAATGCCCGGTCGCCGGGCATGCCGTGGCAGACCACGTGGTTGATCGACGTGCAGGTCGAATAGCGATAGCCGCGATACATCAGCGTCGCCGGGTAGGCGCCGTGGCTGAAGGCGAAGTTGCGGACGAATTCGTCGATCTCCGAGGTCGGCAGCCCCGGCCTGACGATATCGGTCAGTTCGTCGAGGCATTTGGCGACCAACGCGCCTGCCTTGCGCATGCCGGCGAAGCCGCTCGGCCCATGCAGCTTGATCTGCCCGGTTTTGCGCAAGGAGGTATCTGAGGCTTCGATGTAGCTCATGGGCGGATCTTCGTGCGGCGAGGGGTGATTTGACCCCCAATTTAATGACCGGGACGGGCAGTAGCAAGCCGGGCCTGGGTCGCGAAACGGTTGTTATCGGCGCGGAACTCACGGTCTGGCCGCGGCAGGGCGCCCGCCTGCATCAATTCGAAACCTCCACCGTGGTCTCGACCGGCAGCGCGCCGCCGCGGATGCGGATTTCGCGGACCGGGTAGGGCACCCGGACGCCCTCCCGCTTGAAGGCGTCCCACAGCGCCAGCATCACGTCGCTCTTCACATTGTCCATGCCGTCGGGATCGGCGATCCAGAAGGTCAGGGCGAACTTCATCCCGGCCTCGGCGAATTCGGTGAGGATGCAGTTCGGCGGCTTTCCCTTGAGGGCGCGCTTGGCCGCCGCCGCAATGTCGACGGCGAGTTTGCAGACCAGCTTCGGATCGGCGTCGTAATTGGTGCCGAAGATCACCTTCACCAGCGTGTTCTTGTCGGTGTAGGTCCAGTTGACGACCTTCTGCGTCACCAGATCCTCGTTGGGAATCAAAAATTCCCGGCCGTCGCCGGCGGCGACCGAGATATAGCGCGTCTTCATCGCGCTGATGCGGCCGGTACTGTCGCCGATGGTGACGAGGTCGCCCGGCTTCACCGATTTGTCCGCGAGCAGGATGATGCCCGAGATGAAGTTGGCGACGATCTTCTGCAGGCCGATGCCGATACCGACGCCGACCGCGCCGGAGAACACTGCCAGCGCCGAGAGGTTGATGCCGACCGCGCCCATGGCGATGGTGATCGCCAGCACCATCAATCCCATCCGGATCATCTTGACCAGCAGCACCTGGATCGAAGGCGTCAGGTCGGTGGACCGGTTGATCCGGCTTTCGACGAAATTACTGGCGATGTTGGTCAGCCACAGCGCGGCGACCAGCAGTGCCCCGAGCTTGATCACCAGCAGCGGCGTCAGCCGCAATCCGCCGAGCACGATCGAGACCGAGTCGAGCGCGTCGACGGCCGGGTCAAGCTGGTTGATAATGCTCAGCGCCGCCACCACCCACGCCGAGAGCGACACCAGCTTGACGATGAAGGCGTTGCGAATCACCGAAGTGACGAGCCGGATCACCAGCCAGGCCAGCGCGAGCTTGGCGGCCACCATCAAGAGGTAGCTCCGGCTCGGCCAGGTCGAATGGTACATCGCGACGCGCGCCGCGATCACCAGAATCGCAAACACCGCCGTCGAGGCGCTGCCGACCAGCACTCGGGCGAAGTGCCGCAATGGCAGCGGCCAGCCCATCGCGAATGAGGTCATGTCGATGCGCGCGTGAATGGTCGCGTCGGCCGCGAAGGCAATCCCGGCGGCGGCCAGCATCAGGCCGAACTGCAGATAGAACCAGGGCGATGTGACCTCCGCGCCGACCGATTGCCCGCCGGCGTGCAGGAAGTCGATGATGTCATTCAGTTCCATCGGCAAATTCTCATCTCAAAGCGCGCCTCGTCGAACAAACTTGATTCGAATACCCGGCAGATTCCCATAAGCGCGGCTCTAGCGCCATCGCTACGCCACGCGGACGCGGCAGGAAAGGCCGGGAAACCGGGCACATTGTCGCTAGCCGCAGAAATGGGTTGGCGTCGAAGTGTGGCGACGATAAGGATGCAATTGCAAGTATTTGCTTCAGTTTGCGAGGCCCTTTGGCGTCTCTCGACTCGGTCAGCATAGCCATTCTCCTCGGCGCCGTTCTGGTCATGGCAGGCATTCTGTCGAGCCTGCTGGCGCTGCGCTTCGGCGCGCCGCTGCTCCTGGTGTTTCTCCTGATCGGCATGCTGGCCGGCGATTCCGGTCCCGGCCAGCTGCGCTTCGATGACGTGCACACCACCTACCTGGTGGGGTCGGTGGCGCTGGCGCTGATCCTGTTCGACGGCGGCTTGCGGACCCGGTTTCAGACCATCCGCGCGGTACTGGCGCCGTCGATGGCGCTGGCGACGATCGGCGTGCTCTTGACCGCGATGATCACCGCGCCGGTCGCCCGCTATGCGCTCGACCTGAACTGGACCGAGGCGCTGCTGGTGGGCGCGGTGGTGGCGTCGACCGACGCGGCGGCGGTGTTTCTTTTGGTGCACGCGCAGGGCCTGCGGCTGCGTCCCCGCGTCGGCGCGACGCTGGAGGCCGAATCGGGCACCAACGATCCCTTCGCTGTGTTTCTGACGCTGATGCTGGTCGAACTGATCTCGGTCGGCCACAGCTCGGCATGGCATGTGTTGCTGGAGTTGACCCGCGAGGCCGTGCTCGGGGCCATCGTCGGGGTGATCGGCGGCCGGCTGGTGGTGCTGGCGCTCAATCGCGTGGCGCTGCCGCAAGGCCTGCACGCGCCGTTCGTGGCGACTGCGGCACTGGTGATCTTCGGCGGCGCGCAGATCGCGCACGCCTCGGGGTTTCTCGCGGTCTATCTCGCCGGCATCATCATCGGCAACCGGCCGACTCGCGCGCACAATTCGGTGGTGACGTTTCTCGACGCCGCAACCTGGCTCGCGCAGATCGTGATGTTCGTGCTGCTCGGGCTCCTGGTCTCGCCGCAGCGGCTGGTGACGAGCATCATTCCCGCCGTGATCGTGGCGCTCGTCTTGATGCTGGTGGCGCGGCCGCTCGCGGTGTTTCTGTGTCTGGCGCCATTCCGCTTCAGCTGGCGTGAGAAGGTCTTTATCGCCTGGACCGGTCTGCGCGGCGCGGTCGCGATCTTCCTGGCGTCGATTCCGATGCTGGTCGGGCTCTCGAAGGCCTATCTCTATTTCGACGTCGCCTTTGTCGTCGTCATCATCTCGCTGCTGCTGCAGGGCTGGACGCTGGCGGCGGCCGCGCGGCGGCTGCATGTGGCGCTGCCGCGGGCGGATCGCGGGCCGCGCCGCGTCGAGCTCGACCTGCCCGGCCAGCTCGAGCAGCAGCTGGTCGGCTATCCCGTGCGCGCGAAGAGCCTGTTCTTCCGGCGCGGTCTCGTTCCATCCTGGTCGAAGCCGACGCTGGTGATCCGCGACCAGCGCATTCTCTCGCCCGCCGAGGCCGATCCGATTGCGCCCGGCGACTACATCTATCTGCTGGCGCCGCCGGAAAAGGCCGAAGCGCTGGATCGATTCTTTGTCGACATGCAGCCGAGCTCGGCGCCCGATCCGCATCTGCTCGGGGATTTCACCGTGTCGGGCGAAGTCACGCTCGGCGACCTCGCCAACATCTACGCCATCGCCACCGACGCCGAATACGCCGAACTGACGCTGGCCGATTATTTCGACGTTCATCTCGATCATGCACCGAAGGAAGGCGCGACGCTGGAACTCGACTCCATCGTCCTGGTGGCGCGCAGCATCTCAGGCGGCCGGGTCAATCTCGTCGGCCTGCGCCTGCCCGAAGAGGAGGAAGAGGCCGTCCCCCTGACGCGGCTGGCCTCGTTCAAGCGCAAGCTGGGCGAGTTTTGGTCATCGGTGGCAGGCGTTTAAGTCATAACCTCTGCTGTTGAGGAACAGGCCGACTGTCTCTAGTCTGGCCCAAAGGCCGATTGACGGCCTCGCGGTGGAAACGCAGGAGAGACAGAAACCATGCCGGGCTCGCTCGACGATCAACTTGGCTTCGCGCCGGACTACGATTCCCCGGTCCCCTATATGCAGCGGACCCGCGACTATTACGCCGCGATCGGTTACACGACGCCCTACCGCTGGGCGCATTATGTCGATGCGCCGTTCCAGCCGCTGAAAAAGCCGCTTGCGCAATCGCGCGTGACCATCGTCACCACCGCCGCCCCCTACGATCCGGCGAAGGGCGACCAGGGCCCCGGCGCGGCCTACAACGGCGGCGCCAAGTTCTACAAGGTCTATGACGGCGACACCTCCAAGCAGCACGATTTGCGTATCTCGCATATCGGCTACGATCGCAAGCAAACCACGGCGACCGACAGCGGCACCTGGTTTCCGCTGCCAGAGCTCCTGAAGGCTAAGGCCTCGGGGCGGATCGGCGAGGTCGCGCCGCGCTTCTTCGGCGCGCCGACCAATCGCAGCCACCGCGTCACCATCGACGTCGATGCCCCGGAAATCCTGGCCCGCTGCCGCGCGGACAAGGTCGATGTCGCGGTGCTGGTGCCGAACTGTCCGGTCTGCCACCAGACGTCCGCCCTGGTTGCCCGCCATCTCGAAGAGGGCGGCATCCCGACCGTGGTGATGGGATGCGCCAAGGACATCGTCGAGCACGCGGCCGTGCCGCGCTTCCTGTTCTCCGACTTTCCGCTGGGCAATTCCGCCGGCAAGCCGCACGACGTCGAGTCGCAGGCGCTGACGCTCGAACTGGCGTTGGGTCTGCTTGAGTCGGCTTCCGGCGCGCGCACCACGATGCAGTCGCCGCTGCGCTGGAGCGAGGATGCCTCCTGGAAGCTCGACTACAACAACATCGCCCAGATGAGCCCGGAAGAACTGGCGCGGCGCCGGCGCGAATTCGACCGGCAAAAGGAGATCGCGCGCGGCAACCGCGTCGCCTGACGCGCCACAGGAGTCGCGATCGGGAGCAAGAACAAGAAAAGAACAACAAGAACAACAAGAACAAAAAGAAGACCATCAGGAGGACGTCCCATTGACCCGACCGTTCGAAGGCGTGAAGATTCTCGACTTCACGCAGGTTCTGGCCGGCCCCTATGCGAGCTACCAGCTCGCGCTGCTCGGCGCCGACGTCATCAAGCTGGAGCGGCGTGAGGGCGAGGACATGCGCCGCACTCCGTTGAGCCGCGAGTGGGCCGATCGCGGCCTCGCGCCGGGCTGGCAGGCGATCAACGGCAACAAGCGCAGCCTGACGCTCGATCTCTCGCGACCGGAGGCGATCACCATCGTCAAGCAGCTCGCCGCCAGCGCAGACGTGGTGATGGAGAATTTTCGTCCCGGCGTGATGGACAAGCTCGGCATCGGCTACGCCGCGCTGTCGGCGATCAACCCGCGGCTGATCTATTGCGCCATCTCGGGCTTCGGCCAGACCGGGCCGGAACGATCGGGCGCGGGCTACGACGGCAAGATCCAGGCGATGTCGGGCATCATGGCGATCACGGGCCACGAGCAGACCGGACCGACGCGCGCGGGCTTTGCGGTCTGCGACGTGCTGTCCGGCGCCACCGCGGCCTTCGGCGTATCGAGCGCGCTGTTCCAGCGTACCCACACCGGCAAGGGGCAGCTGGTCGACGTCTCCATGCTCGAGGCGACCCTGGCGTTTCTGTCGGGGCAGGTCGCGGATTACACCGTCGCCAGCCATCGCCAGCAACTGTCCGGCAATCAGGCCGTAAGTCGCCGGCCGACCGCCAATTTGTTCAAAGCGGGCGAAGGTTACCTGTTGCTCGCCGTGAACAGCGAGAAGCAGTACCAGTCGCTGATGACGGCACTCGACCGCGCCGATGCGCTGGAAGACCCGCGCTTCGCCGATTGGTTTGCGCGGCAAGAAAACGAGCCGGCGCTGCGCGCGATCATCGAGGAAGCGCTGGCGAAGAAGGACCCGCGCGAGTGGGAGAAAATCCTGGAGGCAGCAGGCGCGCCCTGCGCGAGCATCTGGCGGATCGAGGAGGTGATCGATCATCCTCAGATCGCGGCGCGCGGCGCCATGCAGGAGATCGATACGCCCTATGGCCGGCTGCGCTTTGCCGGTAGCGGTTTTCGGCTTGCCCATGGCGGCGGCCGGCTCGATTCGATGGCGCCCGCGCTCAGCGCTCATACCGACGAGGTACTCAATTCGCTCGGCTATGGGGCGGACGATATCGCAGACCTGCGCGCGCGCGGCGTCGTCTGAACGGCGCGGAAAAGCTCGCCGCCTTGTTGTCAGGAACTCGCCAACAAACGGCCGCGCATTGCCGAAGATTTGCGCAGTTTCGTGAACCCTGAAATCGGGAACGCCTCGCGGCCGCAATGGTTCTTCGCAATGTTGCGCGGTTGTGCGTGACAGCGAATGGAACCGGTTCCGATCAGGAGTGACACATGCAAAAATACATTCTGCCCATCGCCGCAGTCGTAGCGCTCGGAATGGCAGCGCCGGCGCTGGCCTACGACACGGGCGGCGTCATGTCGATGCAGGCGGCCGTGGATGAAGCCGCCGACATGGGCCTCGTCTCGGTGTCGCACACGAATTTTCTTGGCGATGAGTGGGAGATCGAAGGCCGGGATAGCCAAGGCCGCTACATGGAAGTCTATATCGATGCCACGACCGGCGATGTGCGGGGTGTCAACAGGTAACCCCGCCGTTCACGCTGCTACCTGATCAATCCGGCAAGTCGCGGCAGCGTCAGGCTGATCGCGGGAACGCAGATGATCAGGAGCAGTCCGGCAAACAGGGCCAGCATGTACGGCACATAGGTGCGGAAGTGCTGGCCGACGCCGATCCTGGCGAAGCGCAACGCCATCAATAGCCCCACCCCCATCGGCGGCATGAACAGCCCGATGCCGACGGCGGCGGTCTGTACGATGTTGAAGTGGATCGGGTCGATGCCCATCGCTTCCGAGATCGGAAACACCACGGGGATCAGCACCACGGCGGCGGGCAAACCCTCCAGCACCATGCCGAACAGGCAGCTCATGGCGGCGGTTCCGATCAGGAACAGCCACGGGTGCGTTTTCAGCGGTCCCAGCACCTGGCCCAGCAATTGCGGTACCCCGCTCACGCCCATCAGATATTGATAGACCGAGGCGATGGCGAGCAGGAACACCACCGCCGCGGTGAGGATCGCACTGTCATAGGCGATCCTGCCCATCTCGCGCCAGGAGACGTTGCGGTAATAGAGTTTGGCTGCGAGGAAGGCGTAGCCCGCGACCACGGCGCCGGCTTCGGTCGCGGTGATGATGCCGAGAATGAAGCCGGCGAGGATCACGAACGGCACCACCATCGGTACCGCGGCGTGCAGCGCTGCGTGGCCGAGGCGCTTCAAGCTTGGCCGGGCATCGACCGGCCAGTCGTTCTGCCGGGCGCGGATATAGACCACAATCATCAGGCACAGCATGATCACCACGGCCGGAACGAAGCCGGCCACGAACAGCGCCACCGCCGAGGTGTTGGTGACCTGCGCGATCACGATCATGAAGATCGCCGGCGGCACCAGCATGCCCATCGCGGTGCCGGCGGCGATCAGGGAAGCCGAATCGCGCCGGTCGTAGCCGGCTTTGGTCAGCGGCGGCATCAGCGCCGAGCCGAGCGCCGAAACCTCGGCCATCTTCGATCCGCAGATGTCGGAGAAGAAATACGCCACCACGATCACGGACATGCCGAGCCCGCCCTTGACCCAGCCGATCAGCGCGCGCGCCAGCTCCACCAGCGCGTGGCTCATGCCGCAGCGCTCCATCAGATTGCCGGCGAACACGAAGGCAGGGATCGCCAGCAGCACCCAGCTTTGCGATCCCGACACCAGCGCCGAGGACAGCTGCTGCAGCGGGTAGCCGCCGATCAAAAGGCCCGCGATCCCGGCGACGCCGAGCGCGAACACGATCGGCATCGAGAGCACGACCAGCACGGCGAAAACGATGGCGACGGTCGCGAGCAGCATGGATTATCCCGATCAGTGCTGGGGCTCGCCTTGCGGCAGCGGGGAGATCATCATCGCGAGCGCATAGACAACGATCAGGATGCCGCCGACCACGGCCGAGGCGTAGAGCCAGGCGAGATTGATCTGCAGGCCCGGCGTCGTCAGGGTGCGGTTGAGCAGGCAAAGCTTGAAGCCGTACCAGGCCGTGAGCCCGCCGACGCAAGCGATCAGCGCGTGATTGAAACGGTGGATCCAGAGCTGCGCGGCCACCGGCAGGCGATGCACGAACACGGCAAGCGTGAAATGCGAGCGTGACTGGATGCCGATCGCAGCGCCGATCAGCGTCAGCCACGCAAGCGAAAGTTCGCCCACTTCCTCGACCCAGGTGAACGGTACCGGGTCGACAT
>JBGPSI010000075.1:0-20839 GCA_041490045.1 Bradyrhizobium sp. | reverse complement strand
CGTCAAAAGCTGTCCAAGGTCTTTCTTGGAATGGCATCGATCATCGTCGCCCTCAGCAGTAGCGAGAGCTTGGCTCAAACGACGAACCAAGGAGGCGGTCCCTGCGGGCTGCAAACAGGTGTCTACGCATCACCAAACGCGGCTTGCCCGTTATCAAGGGATTCTAAAGGAGGGTCAGACGCCATCCAACAGTACTGGGAGGGCGTTTTCGTAAAGATTAAGTCGCGTGGAATAGAATTTTACGAGAGCAACTGCTCAATTGTCGCAGCAAAACAACAAGGCTCACAGTGCCGGATAGAACTCCGATGCTCAGGCGAAGGAAATGACTACTCTAAAGCGGAAATTTGGAACATCCAGGGTAACGCCAGCTTCCGCTTACCAGGTAAGCCTTTGCCTGGATTCAAATGGGATTCAAACCAATACACACGATGCGATCCGATACAGCCGGTCGTCCAGAATGGAAAAGGCGACGATAATAACCACATCGGATCGGCATTGAACGGCTCGTTGACCAACGTTCGTAGGTCTTCAGGCCAAGCGCGGGGAACCGGCTTTCCTGCGAGGTCTTCGGGGAGTTTGAAGCGGAAATAGGCCCAACCGTTCCGCCATACGAGGTGCGTCATCCGAACTGCCATTTAGCGCCCTGCCGTAGCACATGCGTGTAGCAACGGCAGTCTGTAAGGGCCTGATACCTCGGTGTTTTCGAGATTTCAATGGATTAGGAGACGATGGCGCTCCCTAGCGGAATCGAACCGCTCTCTCCACCGTGAAAGGGTGGCGTCCTAACCGATAGACGAAGGGAGCGAAGAGCCGTCCCGCCGCGACCGTCCGGCCGCGGCATTGCCATTTCGCTTTGGTCACAAACTTCCGGCAAATCAATGCTTTGGGGCAGCGATGGCGCCGTGCCGTACCCGGACCCCAGTGAAGCGGTCCGAAAGGCGACGGGCGAACGTATAGTGGCGTTTGCGCGGCCGGGCAAGCCACCGGGAAACCGGTTTTTTGGGTCCGTTCGAGCGCCAACCGTGGGGGCAAACTTCCGTGATTCCTGAGACTTCTCAACGGTTTTTAAAGCCTGTTGCGATACCCGCAGGGGTTCAAGGAGCCCCTCTCATGGCCGCCATCAACAAGAAACGGGCAGTGCGCAAATCGCTGCACCAGCCCGGCTGGATCAGCTTCGAAGGCGGCT
Organism: Bradyrhizobium sp.; assembly: GCA_041490045.1. GTDB lineage: Bacteria > Pseudomonadota > Alphaproteobacteria > Rhizobiales > Xanthobacteraceae > Bradyrhizobium. The sequence goes on along the minus strand of JBGPSI010000075.1, from coordinate 19,653 downwards.
TCGCGGCGCGCCCCTGCGTGGTGCAGGACATGTCCGCCGGCGGCGCGAAGATCACGATCGAGGATCCCAATTCGCTGCCCGGCAAATTGCGGCTGGCGTTGTCGCGCGACGCCCGGACCGGACGGAGCTGCGAAGTGGTCTGGCGCCGCGGGAAGTCGGTAGGTGTCAGGTTCGTCCGGTAGCGCAAGCCGTTGGCACGCGATAAAAGGCGCGATGCGAACCGTCATCCTTGTGCTTGCCATCGCAATTCCGCCGGCGTCGGCGGCGCTGGCCCAGCAGCTTGGCCCCCACAAGCCCGACACGCCCGCAGCCTCGGACCGATTGCTACCGCTCAAGGGCGCGGCCATCGGCAACTCCTGTGCGGCCTTCGGCCCGGGTTTCGTCAAGGTCGAGGGCTCGGACAGCTGCGTCAAGATCGGCGGCGCGACCAGCATCGGCGCCGGCACCTCCGGCGGCGACCGCTGAGCGGCAACCACTCGCGCTCCGACGCTCAGGACATCGGCGGCGCGACGAATTGCACAAATCCCGGCCGACCCGCGAATTGCGCAAACCAGCGTTCGAGATGGGGGAGTTTTGGCTTGCTGATGCCTTCGACGCCGAACCAGCGCCGGGCATAGGCGCCGAGCGCGATATCGGCAATCGTGAAGTCATCGCCTTCGATGAAGCGCCGCGAGGCCAGCTGCGCTTCGGCGACCCGCCATACCTCGGCTTCGGCGTCGGCGTCTTTCTGGATCGCGGCCATGTCGCGCTTTTCCAGGGGCGTACGCACCAGGGCCCAGAATACCGGACGATCGACCGGCTGAAGGGTCGACAATGTCCAGTCCAGCCAGCGGTCGACGCCGGCGCGCAGCTTCGGCGCCTCGGGATAAATCGGTGATCCCTTGCCATAGGCGAGCACGAGATAGCGCATGACCGAATTCGATTCCCAAAGCACGAAATCGCCGTCCACGAGCGTCGGCACCCGTGCGTTGGGATTCATCGCGAGATAATCGGGATCGTGATTTCTGCCGAACGCCATGCCGGCGTCGATGCGCCGAAAAGCGAGATCGAGCTCGCGCAGGCACCACAGCACTTTCTGGACATTGACCGAATTGGCCCGGCCCCAAATGGTCAGCTGTCCCTGATTTTCGTTCGGCACGATGTCTCGCTCCCGATGATCCGCTTTGAGCGGGTCATATCGGAAAACGCGGGAAAAAGCTCGCAATACCTGCCGATTTCAACAACGCGGTGCCGCAAAAAAAGCCCCGCCAAGGGCGGAGCCTGATTTGCGCAACCTTGCGCGGATCGCCCGATATCAGCGGCCGAAGAACAGCCACAACAGAATGATCACCGGTATCGGCACGCCCAACAGCCAGAGCAGAATTCCTCGTCCCATGTTCGCCTCCTTTCGAATTCCTCAATCGAAAGGAGAACACGAGGACGGATGTGGAGTTCCTGCCGCCGGAGCGGAAAACTTTTTGAGTGGGAGGGGAACCAAAACTTATCCGAAGGCCTGTTCGCGCGGCTGTTCGCGGGCCTCCATCAGCTCGGCGTAGCGGCTGTATTCTCCGGCCATCTCCAAAAGCCTCTCGCGCACCTCCAAATCCGTGACCTGGCGGGCCAGACGTTTGGCTTGCGCGGCCTGGAATTTATAATGCTGGCTTTGGCTCATGGCTCACCTCAAAATTTCCGTCGAGTCTGAGGCCAAAAGGTTCACCGATCGTGAACACAATTTCGGGATGTCGTTCGCGCACCGCCACCCGCTTAGCGGGCCCCTGGAATTTCGCAGACGACGGCCCGATTCTGAACAGCGATTAGCCATCGCGCTCGACAGCGTCTCGCACTTCCGCATTGACGTCGGAGGCCTCCCGGATGCGGGCATGACGCCAGTCGTCCTCCGATGCGCCGGAGGGAAACGGGCATCCGCCGATATCACCAGCCGGTAGTCGGGATGCCGGCGATGCACGAAGAATATGTACATGCCGCGTTCGAGAGGCCTTACCAGTGGCCGGTGTTCGGCATCGAGGTCCATGGCTCCGCCGGTGGCTTGGCGTCGCCCTTTTGCAACAGCTCGATCGAGTGCAGGTCCGGCGAGCGGACGAACGCCATCTGGCCGTCGCGGGGCGGGCGGTTGATGGTGATGCCCATCTTCATCAGGCGGTCGCAGGTGGCGTAGATGTCGTCGACCTCGTAGGCGAGGTGGCCGAAATAGCGGTCTTCGCCGTATTTCTCCTCGTCCCAATTATAGGTGAGCTCGACCAGCGGCGCGCCGCGCCCCTTGGAGGCCTTCAGGAAGCCTTCGTCCTCGGGCGCGCACAGGAACACCAGCGTGAACTTGGCTTTGTCGTTGTCGACGCGGCGGACTTCCTTCAATCCCAGCGCGTCCTGATAGAATTTCAGCGCGGCATCGAGATTGCGCACGCGCAGCATGGTGTGGAGATAACGCATGTTTCCTGGCTCCCTTGAGATATTGCAGAGATGGCGGTTGGTTTCGGCAGGTTCAATAGCAGCTAAGGGAGGGGAGGGGCAGGGCCCGGCCGCATGAACGCGAACCGGGCTTCGGCCGACGAACATATCCGGAAGTTGGCTCTTAACCGGTGCAGCATGAACATTCGCACGACCCTCGGCATCCTCGCGCTCTCCGCCAGCCTCGCCGGTTGCGACGCGGTCGACCTGATTTCGAAGGGGCTTTCGTATTCGAAGGCGGTCGCAGCCGACCTCGAGCGCGACACCGGCGTGAAGCCGGAAGTCAGCTTCAACTGGCACAATGGCAGTCTACAGTCGGTGACGGCGACGTTTCCGAGGGTTTATGTCGGCAAGCCGCTCGATGAGCTGGCCGGCACTGCGCGCGAGGTCGTCGCAAAGGAATTCAAGCAGACGCCCGATACGATCGTGCTGGGATTCGCATTGGACAAGTAAGCGGCCGCAGCTACGTCTCGCCATTCCGCAAACTGCGTGACGCCGCGGAAGGCTTCGACTCGAGTTGCGCCATCCTCGCCTCGTATTCGGCGGCGAGATCCAGCAGCCTCTTCTGGGTGAAAGGGTCGGCATGCTTGGCGAGACGGCGGCAGCGCTCTGCCTGTTCTTTTAAGGTAGCTAAATCCATCGTTTCAGGCCGGCGCGGCTGTTGCAGATTCGATAATGCCTTTGTCTGTCAAAGGTTTCGGGCTGATTTTTGACCTCACGGGATGGGTTCCATTCGGCTCCCGCATGGCTGCCTGCTCCGCTTCGCGCCTCCACCGCGCGTTGTCTCGGGCGGAAAGGAGAGGACCATGCCGACCTACCGGGCCTACCTGATCAATGGAAGCGACCGCGTTTCGTCATACCGGGCGATCGACGCCGACACCGACGCGGAAGCCTTGAAGGCCGCGCGCCAGTTCGTCGACGGCTGCGATGTGGAAGTCTGGTTTCTCGATCGCAAGATCGGGCGGCTCGAGCGCGGGAAAAAATAATCGTGAACCGCGCACACACTCGCACGCCCCGGCGCTCACACGCCGGAGGAGGGATTGAAACGCCGGCCGAGGCTGCTCACCGCTTCGGAGGAGGGCGCGTCCTTGAGAAAATCGGCGATCGCGCGGCTGAGTTCGCGGTCGCTCATTGGAGAGACCGGCGGACGCAATTCGCCGACGCCGAAGCCGCGGACGATTTCGTCGTCGTGGTGGTCTCGGTGGTGGGGAATGAGCGCGCGAATGCGAGCCAGCAGGGCGGAGATCGGCAACACTACCTCCTTAGCAATTGCTCGCGAGTGCTGCCGCGCCACCCCGCAATGGAAAACCCCGCCAGCGTCCGAGGACACTGACGGGGTCTTTCATGCTCTCACCCCTTTCGAGGTTGCTGCACTGTTGTTGTAACTTCAAGGCCGGCCTTTGGTTCCCGCTGCCTGAAGAATTCTTCCCCTGCCTCGTTCTTTTTGTCCCGATTTGCAAGCGTGGAAGAGCCGCAAACGCTGGGCTGATTGAGCCATCACAAGATCGAAATCCTCGCAACACAGCGGAACGATCGACTGCCCCTGAGGTTCTGCCCGATATCTTTTTATGGAGAAGTTCGATGTCGAAACTCGGTATTCTGGGCGCAACAGCCCTGTCCCTGACGTTAGCAGTTGCAGCACCGGCCTTTGCGGGGGGCCACGGCGGCGGAGGGGGGGGCATGCACGGCGGCGGCGGCGGGATGCACGGTGGTGGCATGGGCGGCGGGATACACGCCGGTGGCGGAATCGGCGGGATGCACGCTGGCGGCGGCGGCTTGCACTTCGCGGGGGGCGGTGGTGGTATGCATGTCGGCGCCGGCAGCCCGGCGTTCCGCGGCGCCCAGGCTAGTATAGGTCCCAGCCATCCTGTCACGGTCGGCGGAGGTAATTTCGTCGGACGCGGCGGCGGGCAGTTCGCCCAAGGCGGATTCCGCGGCGGTTTCCGCGGCAATCATGACCACGATCGCGGCCGGCACTTCGGCCCGGGCGTCGGCTTTGCCGCTGGCTTGGCGGCCGGCAGCGCGCTGGGTTACGGCTACGGCGGCTACTATGACCCCGATTACTACGACGACTACGCCTACAACGATTACTACGACTATCCTGACTACGGAGTAGCGAGCTCCGGCTACGTCGTGTCGAACAATGACAGCGTGGGCTATTGCGAACAGCGCTACAAATCGTACGACCCGGCGTCGGGGACGTATTTGGGTTATGACGGGCTGCGACATCCCTGTCCGTAACCAGACCAAAGAGCGGCTCGAAAGAGCCGCTCTTTTTCTTCGTCCCTTGTTTTCGGTCCCTGCTTGCGAGGGGTGCTCGAAGGGATCACGGGAGCGCTTTACGCGGTGGCGGAATCCGGGTTCCACCGAAACCAATAAAACACCTCCGAGTTATTGCATGGGTACTCGATGGAGGAGATGCGCATGAAGAAAACCCTAGCTGTCCTGGCCACCGTCGGCGCGCTTGCCGCGACCAGTGTGGCCGCACCGGCGCAGGCACGCGGCATCGGCCCGGGCCTGGCTTTCGGCCTCGCCGCGGGCGCAATCGCTGCAGGCGCCGCCGGCGCGTATGGGCCTTATTACGGTTACGGTCCCGGCTACTACGGCTATTACGGTCCTCGTTATTATGGGCCGGCCTACTACGGCGGGCCTTACGCCTATTACGGCGGACCGTACTACCGGCACCGCTACTGGCGGCACTGGTAGGCGATCAACGAAAAGCCCGGAGCACCGCTCCGGGCTTTTTCTCTGGCCGCGCGCAAGAGAGAGGCGTCAGGACCAGAACGGCGGACGTTGGAATGCGCGACGAGTATCTTCTGCTTGACGCACATTTTTTGCGTGCCGCGCATTTTCCAGCGTGGCGACGAAAAATTCGTCGCGGTCGCGCTTGAACTTCTCCTGCGTCGCCTTGAAGCGCGCGATGCGCGCCACGATTTCTTCTCGCTCCGAAGCGGCGCTGTCTCGTTCGGTCATGCCCATCCCTTTTGATTCTCGTCTCCTGCACATTGGGGAGCGCGATTGGGGCGTGAATGCGGACGCGGCGTTGCAGGATTGTGGAGAGGTGCGCGCACGAGATCTTTTGAGCGTTCGGCGTTCGCGGTGGATAAGCGCGCCGCGCGGCTTGTGGCTCTCACGCCTTCCCGGTAGCCAAAAGAAAACGGGAGGCCGGAATGGCAAAGAACGACCTGGATTCGCTGAGCATCGAAGAACTCGCCACGCTGCGCGAGAACGCGACCGACAAATTGCTGGAAAAGGTCACCGCGCGCCGCGCCGAACTCGAGGCCGAGCTGGAAAAACTGTCGCAGTACGACCGGCTGACCAAGAAGTCCCAATCGGCTCCGATCGCCAAACCCAGGAAGAGCGATGACAGGCGTGGCGACACGGCCAAGGAGCCGATCGCCGAGGCCGCTTGATCAAGAAACCGGCGTGAGACCCGGGGCGGGCCGCCGCTCCGGGCATTGACGCAGCCATCCGACCGGCCATGCTATGGTCAGCACGGCCAGACCCTCGGATGAACGCACGTGATTGCACCAGATCTTCGCAGCGGCGTGGAACAACTCGGCGACATGATTGCCGCGGCGTCCACCATCGTTCCCTTTACCGGTGCCGGCATTTCGACCGAATGCGGCATTCCCGACTTTCGCTCGCCCGGCGGATTATGGACCCGCAACCGGCCGATTCCGTTCGATGAATTCGTCGCCAGCCCCGAGGCGCGGGCGGAAGCGTGGCGGCGGCGCTTTGCGATGGAGCCGACATTTGCGGCGGCAAGACCGGGCCGCGGCCACCGCGCGCTCGCCTCGCTCTACCGGGCGGGCAAGATTCCGGCGATCGTGACCCAGAACATCGACAATCTGCACCAGCTATCGGGATTCGCCGCCGAACACGTCGTCGAACTGCATGGCAATACCACCTATGCCCGCTGCATCGCCTGCGGCCGCCCCTATGATCTTGCATGGGTCAAGCAGAGCTTCGAGACCATCGGCGGCGCACCGGACTGCACAGTCTGCGACGAGCCGGTCAAGACTGCCACCATCTCGTTCGGGCAGGCGATGCCGGAAGACGCCATGCGCCGCGCCACGGAACTGACCCAGCACTGCGACCTCTTCATCGCGATCGGATCGTCGCTAGTGGTCTGGCCGGCCGCGGGTTTTCCGTTGATGGCCAAGAACTGCGGGGCCAAGCTGGTGATCATCAACAACGAGCCCACCGACCAGGACGATATCGCCGATCTGGTGATCCGCCACGATATCGGGGAGACGCTCGGACCCTTCGTGGGGAATTGATGGCCAAATTGATTCGCCACTGTGCAAGACTGTTCATAGTTCATGGCAAAATTGTTTTTTATCTATGCGCGGCACGCGGGAGTGTTATCTTTTGATTCGAGAGATTCGCGTGGCGTCATGATCGAGAATCATGGATGGGCGCGTGTTCAGGCGCCGTCGTTAGCAAGACGGGCCACAATTGATGTGTGGGGTCCGGGGTCATGGGGTCGGACGGATTTGAGTCCAAGAAGCTCGGGGGCCCGCCAAGCGGGGCGGGACCGAACAGGCTTGGGCCTGGTGAATTCGCGGGCAGCGGCGAGCGCGACCCGGCGATGGATGCGTTGTCGGGGCTTGGCGATAGCGCCGCCAATCTCGTCGAAATCTCCGGCGTGATCAAATGGTTCGACGCATCCAAGGGCTACGGTTTCATCGTTCCCGACAATGGTTGGCCCGACGTACTTCTGCACGTCACCGTGCTTAGGCGCGATGGCTACCAGACCGCCTATGAGGGTGCGCGGCTGGTCGTCGAGTGTGTGCAGCGTGCCAAGGGCTATCAGGCATTCCGGATCCTCTCGATGGACGAGTCGACCGCGATCCATCCGGCGCAGATGCTGCCGCCGCGGACCCATGTCAGCGTCACCCCGACCTCGGGGCTGGAGCGGGCGCAGGTCAAGTGGTTCAACCGGCTGCGCGGATTCGGCTTCCTGACCTGCGGCGAGGGTACGCCCGATATCTTCGTGCACATGGAAACCCTGCGCCGCTTCGGGATGACCGAACTGCGTCCCGGCCAGTATGTGCTGGTGCGGTTCGGGCCCGGCTCCAAGGGCATGATGGCCGCCGAGATCCAGCCGGAAAACGGCTCGCCCGGCTTGTCGTCGCACTGAGCTCCCAATGCGGCGTTCGCACGCCGCATTGCAGCCGTTAGCCTGGTACCAAAAGTGACAGCGCCGCGCTGTGCCGGTCTGGTATTTGCCACGATCCTCGGGTTACGGTCCCCCGCAAATGATCCTTTACGGCTGGGGTAAGCGTTAGTCATGACTATCGATCGAGATGCTGTTTGGCGTCGCCTGCGCGCGCGGTTCTTTGTGCCCGCGGTCGCGGCGATCGTCGCCCTTTGCGCCTTCTTGGGTCCCGCGGCGCGGGCGGCGAGCTTCCAGCCGCTCGAGATCGTCACCAAGAGCGGCGTGCAGGTGTTCTCGGTCGAGATGGCGACGACCGAACAGGAGAAGGAGACCGGCCTGATGTACCGGAAGGAGGTGCCGGACGGGAAGGGGATGCTGTTCGACTTCTCGCCGCCGCAGGAAATCTCGATGTGGATGAAGAATACCTACGTCTCCCTCGACATGATCTTCATCCGGGCGGACGGCCGGATCCTGCGCATCGCCGAGAATACCGAGCCGCTATCGACCAGGATCATCTCCTCGCAGGGGCTCGCGAAGGGGGTGCTGGAGGTGGTCGCGGGAACCGCCAAGAAATACGGCATCGAGCCCGGAGACCGCGTCGGGCATCCGCTCTTCAACGGCCGGTGAAGGGGAGGCGCCAGCCTTGCTGGTAGCCAACTAAGCGTGTATCGACGTCTTTTCCCAGAGATCGGGGTATAGCGCAGCCTGGTAGCGCGGCAGTTTTGGGTACTGCAGGTCGTTGGTTCGAATCCAGCTGCCCCGACCAAAACGTCCCGGAATAAAAAAACGGATGCTCCCGGGAAGACCGAAGAGCATCCGAAAGGTTAAAGCGGCTGAATCCGGGGAAGGGAACATCCGCATGCTCGAAGGGAAGACCGATTTCCAACCCCCGTCTTTGAGCTGGATCAATCGCAAACGCGATGCACTGGCGGGGCGATCGCCGGCGGGAACTCCGCCGGTCAGGCCTGCCGCCGCAGGGCTCCTATTTTGAAATGCTGCTTGGCGTAGGCCACGATCTCGGGGTCGCTGGGATGGTCGGCAGCTTCCACCGCGACGATGCGCTCGCCGATCTTCGAATGCTGCTCGCGGAGATATTTGGCAAGTTCCGTCTTGGCATTGGCCGGGCCGATGATCAGGATTTCGCCGGCGTCGCTGATCGCGTTCATCACCTGCGCGAAAAACTCCTTGTCGAACCCGACATGGCCGCTGCCGATCGAATTGGCCTTGTGATGAAGGTGCCGGGTTTGCAAATGCGGATGCAGGGTAACCTCGTCGTCGCCGCTCAGGCCGATATGGAAAACCTTGGCCTGCGTATGGTCGATCCAGACGATGGCATGGAAATGGGTCGGCATGTCGGTATCCCCTCGGGCAGCGGTCAGTGGCTGGCTTGGTTGCGCCTCAAGGGGGCGCAACCACTTGCTACCGCAAAGACATATGGGCCGATTGATTTGGGTCAACCATGCGCGCAGGCAAGGCCGGGCACTTCGTTTACCGCGGTGTGTCTCGCGAAACGTGCCACACGGAGAGTTTACCGCTGGGATCGAACTGATCGAGCAGTTGCAGGAAATCCGGTGTCTGCCAGGTCGGCCCCGCTAACCGGAGGTTTCCGGCTTGCCGCCCCGGCCAAGCGCGAACTGACCGACCGGACCCTCCACGTGGAATTCGATCGCGGTCATCTTCTCGAACAGATCGATATTATTGGTGCCGATCGCGCATCCGCCGAGCCCCATATCGGTTGCCATCAAATAGAATGTCTGCAGCAACACCCCGACATCCTTCAGGATCAGCGAATAGGCGACCGAGCTGTATTTCCATGAAACCCGGCCAAAGCGCGCGGCGATGGTGATCAGGATCTGCGGCGCTGCAGGCGCGCCCATCGCGAATTCGGCGCTCGCCAGCAGCGCGTCGAGTTCCGCCTTGCGCACGTCGATCGGCACCAGGGCGTGCCGGTCGGCGTCGTAATGGTAGAAGCCGCGCGCAAGTCCCTCGCAATTGGCGACCGCCAGATAGAGCTCGAGCTCGTAGGCGCCGCCTCCGGCCGGATACGGCCTTGCAGCGTATTCGACCACGGGACCGCCGCCGTCACCGAGATCGGCGCGGTCTTTCCATTTCGCCCGGATCCGCGCGGTGTTGTCGAGAAACCGTGCAAGCTCGGCGAGCGTAATCGGTTGCCGGTCGTCGAAATCGCGCGTCGAATGACGCTCATGCAAGAGCTTGGCGAACGGCGAGAGCGTCCCGGGCGGCGCGTCCGAAAGCCTGCGCAGATCGATTTTCTTTCCAGGCCAGCACGGTCGCACTGCCGGTGGCGGCGGGATCAGGCCCGCATATGGATAGAGTCCACCGAGCGGATTGGCCTGTCGGCCTTCCGTGGAGTGGGTGTGGAACAGAAGATCGTGAAAGTCCCAGAGCACCAGATTTTCGTCGCCCTCGGCGGGCCGGAGGCCTTCGCTGCTGCTGGCGTCGATCCTGAGCAGGATCCGGCAGTCCACCAGCAGCGCGAGAAGCTCCGTGCCAGGGAAACCGTCCTGTCGCCGCAGCTGGCTGATCTTTTGCGGGGTGGCGAGCGTGGCGAGGGCGGCCGCGATCTTCGGGTCGCCGATCCTGAACAACGCCCCGGCGCGCGGCGATTCCAGCACCATCTCGTTGCCGCGCCGTCGCATATAGGCAAACCGCGACAGCACGATCGTTTCAGCCGCGCCGAGTTTTGTCGTTCGCGGCCAATAATCGGGAACCTGCGGCTCGATGACGACTTTGTCGCCCTTGGAGTCGCCGAGGCGGTATTCCACAAGACCGCTGCGCGCCAACCGCCGAACCAGCAGATCGACTTCCTGGTCGACGGCGTGGCCTTGGCGCGCAAATGAGGCCAGCGGCAGAGCAGTCCGCAGATCCTGCGCCCGCTTCACCGCGGCGGCGCTGAACTTTCCCAGCGGAAGCGAATGGTCATCGAAGCAGGCGAGGATGGTTCCGTCCGACTGAGCTTCGAGACGGATGTGACCGCTCAGCCGGACGGAAAGGGTTGGTGCCGCGATCCGCTGCCCTTTCTTTTTTTCAGGAGCGCGCACGCGGTTGACCCCTCAGGAGTGCGGAAGGAACGGCGTCAATTCGCTTTCCGGCAGCGGCCGATCCAGCCATCCGAGCTTGACCGGAACATCGTAAAGCCGGCCTGGTCCGAAGCGGCGATAGAAATGCCGGAGACCCGGAACCATCACCCGGACGACCGGCACCTCGACGTCGGGCCGCGTCTGATCAAGGACGAGAAAATCGAGGCCCGCTCGCCCGGCGATTTCGACGCAGGCGTCGACTTGCTGGCGGGTCGTGTCGAGAAGACCCGCCTTCCAGCCACCGCTTGGCTGTACGGTGCCATCCGGCATCAAGAAGGGATAGTCGGCAAGGCGCAAGGGAGTGACGCCGTCGAGGCTCGATTTCTCGCCGGTTCCTCCCCCCATCAGGCCGATCGACAGGAATTGGTTCAGCTCCGTCAACGTGCGCAGCATGGCGATGCGTGGATCGAAGTGCGCGCCGGACCCGAACTCGATATTTTCCTGCCCGTTTTGCATCCAGTGCAATATCGCCACATAGGTTGGAATGCCGAGATCGCTGGTGACGTCGAGCACCCAGAGCTTTCGTCCGGTTTCGGCAAGCTGGCTTTGCAGATCGCGAACATAGGAGTCGTTGAAATGGCTCAGGTCCACCGCCGGCCGCCGCAACCGGTTGTACCACCAGATCGCGTATGCATCCCGTTCCACCAGTTCGAGGAACCCCTGGACGATGGCTTCCTCGAGCGTGTTGCCGGCCGCGCAGCCGTTGGAATCGGCGTGGAACGCGGCCGGGCCGCTGTAGAAGAAATACAGCAGGCTAGTCGGGACATGTTTGAATCGTCCGTCGCGCAGAGACCAGACCGGCGACCACTCGATCTTGGCGGCCGGATCGAATGGAGCCGGGGCCATCTGGGTTTCATGTGAATCCTCGTCCCCCGTCCGCTCCGGCAGGGATTGCGCGTCGCTGAACAGCAGGACGTCATTGGCAAGAATGGCATCGCCCGGCGCAAAATCCGTGAACCGCCGCGTCGCCCTGATTTCGTCGCCCTGGAAAATTCCCGAATAGCGTTCGATCGCTTCCATCAGCGCGCTGGCTTCGGCCTGCTCGGCATTGGAGCCCTTGCCGAAGCTGCCGCCGGTCAGTCCCGCCCGGAGTTCGTTGAGGTTCCGGGCCGGCGCCGCGAAATTGTGGGAGGCATAAAAGTTGGTGTTCAACGGCAGATCGGCTTCGATCCGCTCGAGCCGCGTGACCACGCCGGTGAGGGGGCTCACATGCTTGCGGAAGCGTGCCACCGTGGCGCGTGACGACACCGTCCGGTATCCGCCACTGGTCATGACGAGCTTGGCGCCGGGGCCAAGCTCGATCGGCAGCGGCGCGCGGCGCGGGTCCCGCAGTTTCTTGCGGCCGCAAGTCGGACATTGCGGGCGGGCCGCGACGTAATGCTTCACGATGCTGGAGCCCAGCAGATCGTGGCTGAAGATGTGATTGTTCAACTCGGTGCGAAAGCCGGTAGCGATCGCCTTGGCGACTTCGAGGGCCGCAAACTGGATCGCGCCTTGTCCGACTGCGTTGCGCACGAGAGGTGAGATGGCGACAGGGCGCGCGGGCCCCCGATCGAGAAACCCCTTGACCTCCCGATTCCTTATCATGCGATCGAACAGGCAGGTCCAGCAGGCGCTCTCCCCGGGGCTGAATACGGGTCCCACCAGCGGAAAGGCGCCGGAGGGCTGGACGAGCAGCCAGCGCGAACTATCGGACACGTGCTGCTGATTCAATTCGGCCAACCGCCGTTCGAGATAGTCGTTCACCAGGGTGACCGTCAGGTTGGGGGAGCGCTTGACGATGCGAACGCCGAGTTCGCTCAGAGCGGCACTGAACGCCGCCGCGCCGTGCACGTCGATCGATTCAACGCGCACCCGACAATTCCCGAGATTCAGTTCCGCCATTCCTTGCGGCAGGCCGAGGCTCGCCCAGTAGCCCGCCACCGCGCCAACGGGAGAACGCGAGGCCGGCACGACATAGCGCCGCTCAATCAGCCGCTTGAGGGCTTCCTCGATTTTGTCGGACGGAAAATCCTGCGCCAGTTCGCTAGCGAGTTGCCGAAAGCTCTTTCCGCCCTTCGCTATCGCGGACGCCAGGGCACAATAGAGCTCGCCGTGAAGAAAGAACTTCCGGTCCTCGGAATAGAGGCAGACGACATCGGGCGGCAGCACGTAGACGGTGAAATTCGGCGCAAATTGCGGAATGTCCTTGCCAGCCTGCCGCGAAGCGCTGGTCGCACGGGTACCTTTCATGATTTCACGCGCACTTTACCGAGCACGCCGGCTCGCCGGTGCAAGGCGTATTCTCCGACCACTGGGATTCCCTCGTCGAGTTCACGCGCCGGCATTTCGCGACAATATTGAATGCGCTCGTCCGTCATGCGCGCGCCCGCAGAGGCGCGCTGCACGACAAGGAAGACATGGATTGGCGGGGTGGATTGGCCGGGTCGCATAGATTGGCCGGGTCGCATAGATTGGCCGGGCCGATCGTGTCGAGCCCGGCCATGATGACCTGCGTTGGTCAATGCAATCGGAAAGCGGTCTGGTTCAGCAGAGGCGGCAAGCACCCCAGGACAAGCAACAACCTCCGCCGCATCCGCATCCGCCGCAACCCCGGCAGGCTCTGCAACCTCGGCACCCCCTGCATCCCCGGCAGCCACCGCATCCGCGCCAGGCAACCTGTACGCCGCTCTTGGCAGCCGCGGTGTTCTCCTTGTCGAAGACATAGAATGTCGCCAAGCTGACGTCGGCGATTTCTTCTTCACCGAGCGTGATGGCTTGACCCGGCGCAAGGCTCGGCGTCCGCGGCTGATCCTGCGTCGGAGCGACCGCTGCGGACGCACCCCCTACCAGTGAAAAGGTCAATCCGGCGGCCCCTAACACCGGTACAGTTTTCGTCACACGCTTGCGCTTCGAAGCTTGCTTCACCCGTGCCATTCTTGCTTCCTCCATACCTTGTAGACGATGTTCAGAGTCCCGCATAGAAATTGTACCCTTTGGAAATGCGCCGTGCAAGGCTGGTTACACACGTTGATGTGACGATGTGGCTTGCCGAATTTCCTTCATGTTCATGAACGAGACGTTCATGAAGGGCAGAGCACCGCTTGATCAAATCGCAACACACTTGCTCGGCGCCTCCGGCAACTTCGGGGCGCAGGCGGAAAACGCGCAAGCGCAGCCTGCGTTCCGCCGCGCATCAGTAAAATGAATCAAAAATGCGACGCTGCATCCGCAATGAAAGGGATGTATCCGTGCTTGCAAACGAAAGCCAGCGGGGCTCAATGCTGCGCTGCGATGGTCTGTTGGCTTGAGCGGAGAAACCGACATGGTCCGTCACCCCGGACATTTCGCCTGGTACGAACTGATAACGACGGACGTTGCGGCCGCCAAAGCCTTCTACACTGAGGTCGTGGGCTGGGGCGCGCAGGACGCGTCGACGCCGGCTCTGGCCTATACGTTGTTCACCTCCGAAGGGACCCCGGCAGGCGGACTCATGGACCTTCCGGAGGACGCGAGGAAAATGGGCGCGACGCCGAGGTGGATGGGGTATGTCCAGGTCAACGACGTGGACGCAAGTGCCGACCGGATCAGGCGTCTTGGCGGAGCCGTCTACGTTCCTCCGACCGACAGCAACATCGGCCGCATTTCGGTCGTTGCCGACCCGCAGACGACAACGTTCGGTTTGATCGAGGAATTGAAGTCCGGCCGACGGCGGTCCAGCGATCTGGACAAAGCGGGGCGCGTGGGCTGGCATGAGTTGCTCGCCGCAGATTGGAAGAAGGCGTTTGCCTTCTACGGCGAACTTTTTGGCTGGCAAAAAGCGGGCGTGGATATCGATCCGATCGATACCTATCAGTTGTTCTCCGCGGGTGCGCAGACCATCGGCGGCATGTTCACCAAACGTCCGGAGGATCCGGTCCCGTTCTGGCTTTTCTATTTCAATGTCGGCGACATCGACGCGGCCGCAGAGCGCGTGAGGAGCGGTGGCGGCCTGGTCTTCAAGGGCCCGCTCGAATTGCCAAGCGGTAGCTGGATCGCCAGATGCAGGGACCCTCAGGGCGGCGCGTTCGCGCTGCAGGGAAGCCGAAGCCAGGATGGTTTCGGCTGGTCCACCGAGTGGGAGGGGATTTCATCGCGCGGCAGGTTGGTCACCAGACCGCGCGGGTAGGGCGAGCCTGCTCGCCCAGGAGGGCCGATGCCCAAGCAACACGTCTACGTTCTCGGCCTCAATACCTACGACCACGATGTGAGCGCCTGTCTGCTGCGCGACGGCGCCATCGCGTTCGCAATCGCCAAGGAACGGATCACGCGCGAGAAGCATGCTGGCGGCTTCTACAAGGAGGTGATCCATTATTGCCTTGATGCCGAAGGCATCACGCTCGATGACGTCGATCTGATCGTCCGCAGCTGCTACATCCTTCCCGTCGCCGAGATGGAAGAGCGGCTGGTCCATCAGGACCGGCCGGGCTTCCTCCCCGACCATGAACGGGCCGATGCCGCCAACCATCCGTTGTTTCTGTCGCGCTCCGACAAGGTGGTGTCGGTCTCGCACCATCTGGCGCATGCCTACAGCGCCTTCGCCGTGTCACCGTTCGACGAAGGCGTGGTGATGATCGTCGACGGCGTCGGCAGCTATCGCTCCGACGTGATCGAACCCTGTCCGCCCGGTGATGCCGCAACCGCGCTCGCGCGCGAATCCGAGAGCTATTACAAATTCTCCGGCTCGAAGATCGAATGCGTGAAGAAAGTCTGGATGGAGTCCGACCGCGGTTTCCTGAGTGACGAATTCTGCAACATGCCGGGACTTGGCGCGCTCTACAGCCGGGCCTCGAATTATGTTTTCGGCGACTGGAATAAATGCGGCGAGCTGATGGGGCTCGCGCCCTATGGCCGTCCCGATCAGGTCAAGCATCTGCTCGAACTCGCCGACGGTACCTTGCACGTGCCGCGCTGGACGAGCGACTTCAAGCAGCCCTTCGTGATCGATCGCGGCGGCTGGGAGGCAAGTCCGGCGATGCCGCATTGGGAGGATCTCGCCTGGCGGGTGCAGGACGACACCGAGAACGTGTTGCTGGCCCGTGCCCGCTGGCTGCGCGAGACCACCGGCGCTGGAAACCTGTGCATGGCCGGCGGTGTCGCGCTGAACTGCGTCGCCAATGGCCGGATCGCGCGGGAGGCCGGATTCGAAAATGTCTGGATTCAGCCTGCGGCCGGCGACGACGGCAGCGCGATCGGCTGCGCCTATTACGGTTGGCTGGAAGTTCTCAAGCAACGCCGCGCCTTCGTCATGGATCATTCCTGTCTCGGCCGGCGTTACAGCGATGCGGATATTGAAAACGCCATTTCGCGGTTTCTGGTTCGCAGCCAAACTACGGCTACGCGAAGTGCGGATATCTGCCGCGAGACCGCAAAATTGCTGGCCGGGCAGCGCGTGATCGGCTGGTTTCAGGGGCCATCCGAGTTCGGACCGCGCGCGCTCGGCAATCGCAGCCTGCTCGCCGATCCCCGTAATGCGGAAATGAAGGATATCCTGAACCGCCGCGTCAAGCACCGGCAGGCATTCCGGCCGTTCGCGCCGATCGTACTGGCCGAGCGGGCGCGGGAGATTTTCGAGGGCGAGGAGGATTCGCCGTTCATGCTGATCGCCAAACGCGTCCGTCCCGAATGGCGCGACAGGATTCCGGCGGTCATCCACGTCGATGGAACGGCGCGCGTTCAGACGGTGACAGAAGCCGGCAATCCCATGCTGTATCGGCTGCTCCGGGACTTCGAGGCGCTGACCGGCGTTCCCGTCCTGATCAACACCTCCTTCAACGTGAAGGGCGAGCCGATCGTCGAGACGCCCGACGATGCCGTGGTCTGCTTTCTGACCACGGGGATCGACCATCTGGTCCTGCACGACAGACTGATCTCGAAGAATGCGCTGCACCGGATCATTGGGCCGCTGGTCGGCGTGTACAGCGATGTCGCCGCTATGGTGATGGCGAGCGCGCGGCCGGGGTGAACCGCCAGGCCGCCCGGCGCCTGATCGGGCCGGAGCTAGCCGGCCTTGGCCGGCGCCGCCTTCAGCGGCTTGTCTTGCCGTTTCGACCAGGAGATGTAGTAGGCGACGACGGTCATGATCGCGATGCCGGTGATACTCACGAAGATCTGCGCAAACAGCGAGCCCGAACTCATCATCAGTTCGAAATGTCCGACAAAGGACAGGAATACGCCGACGCAGAACACCGCAAGCGATTGCTGGCCGCAGACGATCAAGGGATCGAACACCCGCCATTCCAGCCCCGGCCAGTCCTTGGGCACGAACCGGATCACCATGATCACGATGACCACGAAATGGATGAAGCGATAGGGCGCGAGGTTGGTCTTGTCGTTGGGGTTGAAGGTCGAATATAGCCAGTGCGGGAACATCGCCCCGAAATCCGGGAATCGGCCGGCCATGGTCATGACAAGGCCAAGGATGAGATAGGCGATGCAGAACCAGAGCGTGAAGCGCGCATTGATGATGCCCATCGACCTTCGGGCGCCACCGAGTGCGCACCACGAGCCGAACACGAACAGCACTTGCCAGCAATACGGGTTGAAGTACCAGGTCCCGGCGGGGTAGGCGGTGAAATTCCAGCCGAACTGCCGCGCGGCGAGCCACAGCACGATGGAGGCCAGCATGGTCCAATTGGGCTGGCGCAGCATGAGCCACAGGACCGGCGGAAACAGCCCCATCAGGACGATATAGAGCGGCAGCACGTCGAGATTGACCGGCTTGAATTTGAGGAGCAGGCCCTGCCGCAGGGTCTCGGTCGCATTGTCGACCAGTCCTGCAACGTTGAACTCGTTGATGATCTCGGAATCACCGAACCGCAGCGCAAGATAGCTGATCGCGGCGATATAAATGACGAACAGGATGATATGGGCGACATAGAGCTGCCAGACCCGCTTGGTCAGCCGGGTGGCGCCGACGATGAAGCCGCGTTCGAGCATCATCCGGGCGTAGACGAAGGAGGCGGTGTAGCCGGAGATGAAGACGAACAGGTCGGCAGCGTCGCTGAATCCGTAGTTTCGCGTGGTGATCCAGTTCACGACGTTGTCGGGGATGTGGTCCAGGAAAATCGCCCAATTGGCCACCCCGCGAAACAGGTCGAGGCGGAGGTCGCGGCCTTTTTCGGGGAGGGTTGCATTGATCTTCATGGGTGCCGTTTCGAATTATACTTCCGGAAGGGATCGGGCAGAGCAGGATAGGCGTGTCAGCCGCGCATGCGGCAAAGATTGTCACACCGCAGCATAATGACTATACCGGTCGGGAAAATGTAACATCTGGGACGGGAATCACCGATCAAGATTCTGAAAGGTGTCTCTATACTATCCCGGGCGTTTCCACCACGCGCTTCCATGCCGCAGATCCCACGGGGCCCGATCGACCATGACCGCACGCATCTTTAAGCCCGCCAAAAACGCGATGCAATCGGGGACCGCCAAGACCAAGGAATGGCAGCTTGATTACGAGCCCGAGCAGCCGCGCGCCATCGAGCCGCTGATGGGCTGGACCTCTTCCGGCGACATGAAGCAGCAGCTCACCATCCGCTTCCACACCAAGGAGGAGGCGGTGGCTTATTGCGAGCGCAAGAGCATCCCGTACCAGGTGATCGAGCCCAAGGCCCCGGCCCGCCGGCAGGCCGCCTATGCCGACAATTTTGCCTTCCGGCGCGGCGAGCCCTGGACCCACTAGGGGCATGATCCCGAGGTCTATCCCGGTCCCAGGGCCAGAAAGTTCTGGGTTGCGTAAGGCGGCGGCGCAATGACACCATGCCGTCCGCCCCGATGCGCAAATTGCGGCGCACCATAAACAGCAGAAGGCCATGCCGCTTCATTCCACGATCGACCCCACATCGTCCGATTTTGCCCGCAACGCGGAGGCCATGCGCGCGCTGGTCGCCGAGCTCCGGCAGAAGCTCGACCAGGTTGCCGGCGGCGGCGGCGAGGCCTCGCGTATCCGGCATACCTCGCGCGGCAAGATGCTGGCGCGCCAGCGCGTCGATCTCTTGATCGATCCGGGCACGGCGTTTCTGGAACTGTCGCCGCTGGCGGCCAACGGCCTTTATGGCGGCGACGTGCATTCGGCCAGCGTCATCACCGGGGTGGGCCGGATCTCGGGGCGGGAATGCGTCATCGTCGCCAACGACGCGACCATCAAGGGCGGCACCTATTATCCGATGACCGTCAAGAAGCATCTTCGCGCCCAGGATATCGCGCGGCAGAACAATCTGCCCTGCGTCTACATGGTCGATTCCGGCGGCGCTTTCCTGCCGCAGCAGGACGAGATCTTTCCGGACGAGCGGCATTTCGGCCGCATCTTCTACAATCAGGCGCAGATGTCGGCGCAAGGCATTCCGCAGATTGCCATTGTGATGGGTTCCTGCACCGCCGGCGGCGCCTATGTTCCGGCGATGTCGGACGAGAGCATCATCGTGCGCAACCAGGGCACGATCTTCCTCGGCGGACCGCCGCTGGTGAAGGCGGCGACCGGGGAGGTGGTGACGGCCGAAGAACTCGGCGGCGCCGACGTGCACTCCCGGCAGTCGGGCGTCACCGATCACTATGCCCAGAACGACAGCCACGCGATCGGCATCGCGCGGCGCATCGTCGCCACGCTGAAGCAGCCCGCGCGGGCCGCGTTGAACATGCGCGAACCGCGCGAGCCGCTGTTCGCGCCGGAAGAGATTTATGGCGTGGTCTCCGCCGATGGTCGCAAGCCGTTCGACGTCCACGACATCATCGCGCGCCTCGTCGACGGCTCCGAATTCGACGAATTCAAGAAGCTTTACGGCCAGACGCTGATCTGCGGTTTTGCGCATATCTGGGGCTATCCGGTCGGCATCATCGCCAATAACGGCATCCTGTTCAGCGAGAGTTCGCTGAAGGGCGCGCATTTCATCGAATTGTGCTGTCAGCGTCAGATCCCGCTGGTGT
>JBGPSI010000074.1:0-20895 GCA_041490045.1 Bradyrhizobium sp. | reverse complement strand
GCACGCTGCAACGAACCCATATCGCGTTTGGATCGCCGAGTATGCCGGTGCACCATACCAGGAGGTCGCGGCGAAAGCGCGGGCGCACCTGGAGGGTCTCGCCGATCTCTACGTCACGCCGGCCCGCGAGGCAGAGCTGATCGTGATCTTCAAGGAAGCCACCCGGCTCGAGGCCGACTTCTGGGAAATGGGCTGGCGTGCGGGCCAACGTGTTGAATAGTCACTGACTGCGTACCGTGTCGGAAGGGTTACAGCATCACTATCAACCGCAAAGGCGAAAGCCTCGAAACGGAGTACAGTGTTGCACCGTCACCGGCACAACCGACACCCGCGGACATAATTCATAAGTTCAAAGAGAACACGTTCCAGCAGAGCAGCAAACCATATGAGGAGAAGGATCATGTACAACGATTCTCTGTTCAATGCGTTCGCTCGGTCCTACGAGGCCCGAAACGAAAGCGATATGTCGATGGCGGAATATCTGGAATCGTGCCGGGGCGATCCGATGCGATATGCCAATGCGGCCGAGCGGCTGTTAGCCGCGATCGGTGAGCCTCAAATGATTGATACGGCCAAGGACGCCCGCCTTGGCCGTATCTTTTTGAACCGGACCATGCGCGCCTATCCGGCCTTCGCTGGATTCCATGGCATGGAAGAAACCATCGAGCGGATCGCCGGCTTCTTCCGGCACGCCGCCCAGGGTCTGGAAGAGCGCAAGCAGATTCTCTATCTGCTCGGCCCCGTGGGCGGTGGAAAATCGTCGCTGGCAGAGCGGCTGAAATCGTTGATGGAAGTCCATCCCATCTACGTGCTGAAGGCCGGCGACGAACTCAGTCCGGTGTTCGAGAGTCCGCTCGGTCTGTTCGATCCGGAGCAACTCGGACCGATGATCGAGGAGAAGTACGGCATTCCGCGCCGCCGCCTCAACGGTCCGATGAGCCCGTGGTGCTACAAGCGGCTCGAGGCTTTCGGCGCGGACATTTCGCGGTTCCGCGTCGCGCGGATCCAGCCCTCGCGCCTGCGGCAGATCGCGATTGCAAAAACGGAGCCCGGCGATGAGAACAACCAGGATATCTCGTCACTGGTCGGCAAGGTCGACATTCGCAAGCTGGAGACCTTTGCCCAGAACGATCCTGACGCCTACAGCTATTCGGGCGGCCTGAATCGCGCCAACCAGGGCATCCTCGAATTCGTCGAGATGTTCAAGGCGCCCATCAAGATGCTGCACCCGCTGCTGACGGCGACGCAGGAGGGGAACTATATCGGCACCGAAAATATCGGCGCGGTTCCCTTTACCGGCGTCATTCTCGCGCATTCGAACGAATCCGAGTGGCAGAGCTTCAAAGCCAACAAGAACAACGAGGCCTTCATCGACCGTATTTGCGTCATCAAGGTGCCCTACTGCCTGCGGGTGACCGAGGAGCAGAAGATCTACGAGAAACTCATCCAGGGATCGGAACTCGCCTCCGCGCCCTGTGCGCCGGCAACGCTGGAGACGCTCGCGCGCTTTTCGGTGATGTCGCGCCTGCGCAAGCACGAGAACTCGACCGTGTTTGCGAAAATGCGGGTCTACGACGGCGAGAGCCTCAAGGAATCCGACCCGAAGGCCCGCAGCGTCCAGGAATACAAGGACGCCGCCGGCGTCGACGAGGGCATGGACGGCATCTCGACGCGCTTCGCATTCAAGGTTCTCGCCGCGACCTACAATCACGACACCAACGAGCTCGGCGCCGATCCCGTCCATCTGATGTACACGCTCGAGCATGCGATCCGCCGCGAGCAACTCTCCGATGAAATCGAGAAGCGCTATCTCGAATTCATCAAGGCCGAGCTCGTGCCACGCTATGCGGAATTCATCGGCCACGAGATCCAGAAAGCCTATCTCGAATCCTATTCGGATTACGGCCAGAACCTGTTCGACCGCTACGTCGATTATGCCGACGCGTGGATCGAGGACCAGGACTTCAAGGATCCCGACACCGGGCAGTTGCTCAATCGCGAACTCTTGAACCAGGAACTGACCAAGATCGAGAAGCCCGCGGGCATCGCCAACCCGAAGGATTTCCGCAACGAGGTCGTCAAGTTCTCGCTGCGGTCGCGCGCCCAGCACGGCGGAAAGAACCCGTCATGGACCTCTTACGAAAAGATCCGCGAAGTGATCGAGAAGCGGATATTCTCGCAGGTCGAGGACCTTCTTCCCGTCATCTCGTTCGGCACCAAGAAGGACGGCGACACCGAAAAGAAGCACGGCGAGTTTGTCGAGCGGATGGTCGGGCGCGGCTATACCGAACGCCAGGTTCGCAGGCTCGTCGAGTGGTACATGCGCGTGAAACAGGCCGGCTAGGACGGATGAAGCAGTGGCAATGCACATCATCGACAGGCGGCTGAATCCGGGCAGCAAGAGCCTGGAGAACCGCCAGCGGTTCCTGCGCCGAGCCAAGGCGCTGGTTCAGGGCGCCGTCAAGAAGTCTTCGCAGGACCGGGACATCAAGGATGTCCTGGAAGGCGGCGAGGTATCGATCCCGCTCGACGGGATGCATGAACCCCGCTTCCGCCGCGAAGGCGGCACCCGCGACATGGTGCTGCCCGGGAATAAGAAGTTCGTCGAAGGCGACATGCTTCCGCGCTCCGGCGAAAGTCGGAGAAAGGCATCAGGGCCGGGCGAAGGCGACAGCGAAGACGCATTCCGGTTCGTCCTGAGCCGCGATGAATTTGTCGATCTGTTCCTCGACGACCTCGAATTGCCGGATCTCGCCAAGCGCAAGCTCGCCGAGGCGGAGAGCGAGGGACTTCGCCGGGCCGGCTATACGACCTCCGGCTCCCCGGCGAATCTCTCGGTAAGCCGTACGGTACGCCTCGCGCTGGCGCGGCGGGTCGCGCTACGACGGCCGCGGCCGGCAACGATCGCCCAACTCGAGGCCGAACTCGCCGATTGCGACGAGGCGCGCCGCGCCGAGTTGCTGGCCGAGATCGAGACATTGAAGGCAAAGATCCGGCGGATCCCGTTCATCGACCCGATCGATATCCGCTACCGTCGCTTCGAAACCGTGCCGAAGCCGGTAGCCCAGGCTGTCATGTTCTGTCTGATGGACGTGTCCGGCTCGATGTCCGAACATATGAAGGACCTGGCCAAGCGCTTCTACATGCTGCTCTACGTGTTCTTGACGCGGCGCTATCGGCATGTGGAGATCGTCTTCATTCGTCATACCGACCGGGCGGAGGAAGTCGACGAGGATACGTTCTTTCACGGGCCGGCATCGGGTGGCACCCTGGTGTCGAGCGCGCTGGAGGCCATGCACGAAATCGTCAGGTCGCGGTTTCGCCCCGCGGACTGGAACATCTACGCCGCCCAGGCTTCCGACGGCGACAATTCCACGTCGGACAGCGACGCCGTAAGCCGGCTGCTGACCGAGAAGATACTGCCCGTCAGCCAGTTCTTTGCCTATCTCGAAGTCGGCGAGACCGGCGGCAGCACGTTCGAGATGCCCGATTCCTCGCTCTGGACGCTGTACCAGCGTCTGCGCACCGACGGAGCGCCGCTGTCGATGCGCAAGGTCAGCGAGCGAAGCGAGATCTTTCCGGTGTTTCACGATCTGTTTCAGCGCCGTCGAAAACAAGAGAAGGCCGCGTCATGACCGCAACGACCGAACGCCTGTTCGAGGGAGCGGACTGGGACTTCCAGACCCTGCAGCGTATCCACGATGCGTGCGAGGAGATCGCACGGTCCGAACTCGGGCTCGACACCTACCCGAACCAGATCGAGGTCATTACCGCCGAGCAGATGCTGGATGCCTATTCCTCGGTCGGGATGCCGCTGTTCTACAAGCATTGGTCGTTCGGCAAGCATTTCGCCCATCAGGAGGCGTCCTACCGCAAGGGCCTGATGGGCCTCGCCTACGAGATCGTGATCAACAGCTCGCCGTGCATTTCCTACCTGATGGAGGAGAACACCGCGACCATGCAGACGCTGGTGATTGCGCACGCGGCGTTCGGCCACAACCATTTCTTCAAGAACAACTATCTGTTCAAGCAGTGGACGGATGCGGACGGCATTCTCGATTATCTCGATTTTGCCAAGAACTACGTGGCGCAATGCGAGGAGCGTCATGGCCGGCTCGCGGTTGAGCAGACCCTCGATGCGGCGCATGCCTTGATGTCGCACGGCATCGACCGCTATCCCGGCAAGAAGAAGCTCGATCTTCGTGCCGAGGAAAAGCGTGCCGGCGACCGCCGTCAGCACGAGGAAAGCGCGTTCAACGATTTGTGGCGGACGGTTCCGACCGGGCCGATCAAGAGCCCGGAACTGCTGAACACCGAGCGGCGCCGCAAGCTGCTCGGGCTGCCGCAGGAAAATCTGTTGTACTTCCTTGAAAAGACGGCGCCGCGCCTGCAGCCCTGGCAACGCGAGGTGCTCCGGATCGTGCGCCACATCGCGCAGTATTTTTATCCGCAGAGCCAGACCAAGGTCATGAACGAGGGCACCGCCACCTATGTGCATTACCGCATCATGACCCGGCTGCATGAACAGGGACAGATTTCCGACGGCAATTTCCTCGAATTCCTGCAGTCGCACACCAATGTGGTGTTTCAGCCCGATTTCGACGACCAGCGCTTTTCGGGCTTCAATCCCTATGCGCTCGGCTTTGCGATGATGCGGGATATCGAACGCGTCGTTACCGTCCCCGACGATGAGGATCGGCAGTGGTTTCCGGAGATTGCCGGCACCGGCGACGTGATGGCGGTACTGCGCGACATCTGGGCTAATTACCGCGATGAAAGCTTCATCAGTCAGTTCCTCAGTCCGCGGCTGATGCGGCACTTGCGGATGTTTCATCTGCATGACGACCCGGCGGAAAGCGCCGGCGTCCGGGTCGACGCCATTCACGATGAGCGCGGCTATCGTCGCGTTCGCCGCGAATTGGCGCGGCAGTACGATGTCGGGTTCATCGACCCCAACATCGAGGTGATCGACGTCGACTTGGCCGGCGATCGCCGCCTGATGTTGCGCCACTCGGTGGTGAAGGGAGCCCAGCTGAACGAGGCGGATGCCAAGCGCGTCCTTCAGCACCTGGCCGATCTCTGGAGCTATGACGTATCGCTCGCCGAAGTCGACCCGACAGGCACGGTCCTGAAGGAGTACGTGGTGAACCCGCGCGAACTCGCCGCCGCCGCGGCGTAACTGCAACCGAAAACCCGTCTAGGGAATTCGCCGGCCGCGAACGATGCGGGCACGACCTCATTCCTTCAGCGTGAACTTCTTTCGCAGCTCCGCAGCAATCTTGTCGGCGAGCTCCTGCGCGTTCCTGGTATGCTTCGGCGCAGTCACCACCGTCGGTCGCCAGCCGAGGATGGGATCTCTGCGCACCGATACGAACACGCCGCCGATCACCAGCCTCTGAAGAATCATGTCCTCGAGTTCGGCGTCGGTTTTTGCTTCCTTTTCCACTGGACCCCGTTCTGCCGCCCCCCACACGCTGAAGCCGGAATCTGACGATTTTGGGGAAGAAGGCCGACTGTACGCTTGTGAAGCCGCCTGTTTGGTGCACCGGATCTTGCCTTTCGGCGGGACCCAACCTCGACCGTGCCAATAATTATTGAAGGCTTCGTGTCGCCCCGCTTGCACTGATTCTGGCGGGCCGGCGCGCAATTCTGCACCTTTCGCGGGAGATTTCGCTCGCTTTCCCGTACAAACCCCGAAGGCGCGGGCGCCCCCGCCTGCTTGTGCAAGGCCCGCCCCGCCGTCTACATTGACGGCAACGAGCAGTCAGACCGCCCGAGCCGGGAATAAACGAGCTGCGCGAATGGGAGAATGACATGAAACACGCCTACGTGCCCCGCACGACCTCCTACAGCTTGAACCCGGAGGACGAACTCAACGATCTGCGCATGTCCGAACAGGTTCGGCCGCTCTACGACCATGTGCGGCAATTCATTCGCGAGACGGTCGACCCGATGGCGGCGGAATTTTACCGGCTCGGCGAAAAAAAGACCGATCGCTGGAGTTTTACGCCGGGCCAGATCGAGGTGCTGGAGAAAGCCAAGGCGAAGGCCAAGGAAGTCGGTCTGTGGAATTTCTTCCTGCCGAATGCCGAAACCGGCGAAGGCCTGGGAAATCTCGACTACGCCTATATTGCCGCCGAACTCGGCAAGAGCCCGATGGCCTCGGAGACCATGAACTGCTCGGCGCCGGATACCGGCAACATGGAAGTGCTGGAGCGCGTCGGCACCAAGGAACAGAAGGAGAAGTGGCTGAAGCCGCTCTTGAACGGCGAGATCCGCTCCGCCTACGCCATGACCGAACCGAATGTCGCCTCGTCGGATGCCAAGAATATCTCGACGACCGCCAAACTGGTCGGCGACGAATGGGTGATCAACGGCGAGAAATACTACATCTCCGGCCTCGGCGATCCCCGCTGCAAGATCATGATCGTGATGGTGAAAACCAATCCGGACGCCGCCCCGAGCAAGCAACAGTCGCAGATCCTGGTACCGAAGGACACCCCGGGCGTCGAGATCATCGGACCGATGCACGTGTTCGGGCACGACCATGCCCCGCGCGGACATATGCACCTGCGCTTCAACAATGTCAGGGTGCCGAAGGACAACATGCTGCTCGGCGAAGGGCGCGGCTTCGAGATTTCGCAGGTCCGCCTCGGCCCGGGCCGCATCCATCACTGCATGCGCACGATCGGCAAGGCCGAAAAGGCGCTGGACATGATGGTGCAACGCGGCCTCACCCGCGAAGCCTTCGGCAAGAAGATCGCCCATCTCGGCGGCAACCTGCAGATCATCGCGCAGGCGCGCTGCGAGATCGAGGCGATGCGGCTGATGGTTCTGAAGGCCGCCAAGGCGATGGACGTGCTCGGCAACAAGGAAGCACGGGTCTGGGTCAGCATGGTCAAGGCCATGGTGCCGGAGCGTGCCTGCAAGGTAATCGACCAGGCTATCCAGATGCACGGTGCGACCGGCATTTCGCAATGGACCCCGCTCGCCGAAATGTATCAGGACGTGCGCCATTTGCGCTTCGCCGACGGCCCCGACGAAGTTCACTGGATGGTCGTCGGCCGCCACGAACTGAGCATGCCGTAGGGCTCGCGCTATGGAATACGCTCCCAACGATCTCACCCCCCGTGAGCGCTACAAGGTGCTCACGGGTTTCGTCCTGCCGCGGCCGATCGCGTGGGTGACGACGATCGGCCCCACCGGCGTGGTCAACGCCGCACCGTTCAGCTTCTTCAACGTGTTCTGCGAGGATCCGCCGCTCTGCATGTTCGCCGTCAACCAGCGGCCCGACGGTCGCCCCAAGGACACGCAGGCCAACATCGAGCGTACCGGGGAGTTCGTGGTCAACCTCGCCGATGAACCGCTGGCGCGAGCGATGCACGACTCCAGCGGCGACTTTCCGCCCGATATCGGCGAGCCCAATTATCTCGGCCTGAAGCTCGCGCCGTCGACCAAGGTTGCCGTGCCGCGATTGGCCGACGCGCCCTGGGCGATGGAGTGCAAGACCTGGAAAACCATCGATGTGAACGGCGATCGCCAGCTTATCATGGGTGAAGGCATCCATTTCCACATCCGCGACGAATTGTGGGATGACAGCACCATGCGGGTGCACATGGAGCGCTATCATCCGGTCGGCCGCATGTTCGCCGACCGCTATTGCCGGACCGACGACCGGATCGTGTTCCCGCCGGCCCAAGGGGCGCCTGCGGCATAACCGGTTCGTGCCGGTACGGAAAAAGGAGCGCGCATGACCGACCATTTCCGCGACCGCGAGGACCGCAATCGGTTCGAGCTCGATGTCGAGGGAACGACCGCCTTCGTCACCTACCGCAAGTCGCCTGAAGCGATCACGCTCGTGCACACCGAGGTGCCGCCGGAACTGGGCGGACGGGGGGTAGGCTCGAAGCTCGGGCGCGCGACGCTGGACTCCGTGCGGACTCAGGGGCGCGAACTCCGCGTCGAATGCGATTTCATCCGGAACTTCATGGCGAAGCATCCGGAATACAACGATCTGCTGGCGCCTGGCGAAGGGCAGAAGACAGACGCCGCCACCTACAATGCCAGCTGTTTTTGCGGCGCCGTCGAGTTGGAGGTCACGGGCAAGCCGGTATTCGCAGGCTATTGTCACTGCCATGACTGCCAGGCCTGGTCGGCCGCGCCGATCAATGCCTTCAGTCTGTGGAAATCGGACAGCGTGCGGATCACCAGGGGTGAAGCCGATATCGGCACCTTTCACAAGACCGAAAATTCCTACCGCAAGTTCTGCAAGCTGTGCGGCGGTCACCTCATGACCGAGCATCCGCGCATGCGATTGATCGATGTCTACGCCAACCTGTTGCAGGGCTATGCGCATGAACCGACGCTGCATGCGAATTACGCGAGCAAGATGGTTTCCGTGCGCGACGGCCTGCCGAAGTACCAGGATCTCCCTGCCGACCTCGGCGGCTCCGGCGAAACGTTGGCCGATTAGAGCGTTTTTGAGCGAAGTGGATACCGGTTCGCGTGAAGAAAACGCGTCGAAACAGGAATCTGGAGCTTCGGTTCTGATTCGATCAGAACCGAAGCTCTAGACGGCCGGCCCGCCGGAAGCAGGCCGATGCGCGCGGAGGAAGGAACGTATCTGGCGCACAGCCAGCGGAATGCGCTCCTTGGGCTCCTTCCACGGGAACATGCTCACTTCGGCCTTTGGCGCCAGCATCGCAGTCTCCATGGCCACCGCATAGGGATGGGCCGGAACATCATCGGGGAGGATCAGCACGGGCGTCTGGCAATTGCGCACGAAATCGCGCGTCACGGTGAACACGAAGTCGGGGTTGGTGCGGTACATCCTGGTCAGGAATTTTTCGACCATCTCCATGGTAAGGTCGGGCCGGCGCTTGATCAGCTCCGGGGCCCAACCCTTCATATTGTTATCGAAGAACAGGTCGCGCATTTCCGGGCGCGACCCGCTGGGCTGCGCCAGCACGGCGGCAACGACGCGGCCGGGCGCGCGCTTCAGAAGATTCCAGATCAAGGGGCCGCCGATGCAGAAGCCCAGCACCATGAACTTGTCGATGCCGAGATGGTCCATCAGACCGAGATGGTCATCGGTATGGGAATCCCAGGGACGGTCTATCTCCAGCGGGCCGCTGGACCGACCGGCATTGGCGTTGCGCAGGTCGGACGGGATGCAGCGGTACTCGTCCCTGAACTCCTCGATGGCGTTGAAGGGCGGGTAACTGCCGGTGATGCCTGAGATCGTCGAGTTCAATCCGCCGCCGGCGATGAGCAACAACGGGAAGCCGGAGCCGGCCTCTTCAAAGTGAATGCGAACGGCGCCTTTTTCGTAAATACCCATGACAGTTCCCCCTTCCCCAGTCTCGGTCACGTCTTGCTGGTAACTTCGATCTTGTCCTGCGTTTTGGTCTCGAAATCGCTGGCGTCGTGGCGCTCGTGCAACTGGCTGGCGGGATCGCCCCAAGTGCGGTTGACCATGCGCCCGCGCTGCACGGGCGGGCGTTTGGCGATGGCGTCGGTCCAGCGCTGCACGTTCTTGTATTCCTGCACCGACAGGAATTCGCCCGCGCCATAGAGCAATCCTTTCGCCAAGCCGCCGTACCAGGGCCATACGGCGATGTCGGCGATCGAATAGCCGTCGCCCGAGAGATACTCGTTATCGGCCAGCCGCCGGTCGAGCACGTCGAGCTGGCGCTTCACCTCCATCGCGAAGCGGTCGATGGCGTATTCGATCTTGGTGGGCGCGTAGGCATAAAAATGCCCGAAGCCGCCGCCGAGATAGGGCGCGCTGCCCATCTGCCAGAACAGCCAGGACAGGCATTCGGCGCGCTCCTGACCGCCGGAGGGCAGGAACGCCCCGAATTTTTCGGCAAGATGCATCAGGATCGAACCGGATTCGAACACCCTGATCGGCGTCGGTCCGCTGCGGTCCATCAGCGCCGGGATCTTGGAGTTAGGATTGACCGCCACAAACCCGCTGCCGAACTGATTGCCGTCGATCTTGATCAGCCAGGCGTCATACTCGGCGCCCTTATGGCCTGCCGCCAGCAGCTCTTCCAGCATCACCGTGACCTTGGTGCCGTTCGGCGTGGCCAGCGAATAAAGCTGCATCGGATGGCGGCCGACCGGCAGCTCCTTGTCATGCGTCGGCCCGGCGATCGGGCGGTTGATGCTGGCAAATTGGCCGCCGTTCTCCTTGTTCCATGTCCAGACTTTCGGCGGCACGTAGGGCGATGGTTCGCTCACTTATTCGGCTCCTGGCGGTTGTTTTCATCTGGCCCGGCATTGCCGTCCGAAGGACGGCGTCGCTTCCGCTCGCTAATGTCCCGGCCATCGACGTCTTGCGGCATGGGGAAAGTAAGGACGTGGATGCCCGGGACAAGCCCGGGCACGACAGGTCAGCCATCGTCGGCCGCACCTGGACTATTCGGGGATCACGACGCCGCGCGTTTTTGAGCCGGTTCGGCCGCCGCCATCGCAAACCCCTCATAGCCCTTCGCCGCGACGTCGTTGCAGATCTGACGATAGGCGCCGACGCCACCGATATAAGGCATGAATATCTGCGGCTTGCCGGGGATGTTGGCGCCCATGTACCAGGAATTGGCCTGCGGATAGAGCGTGGCGTGCGCGACCTCGTTGACATGCGCCACCCATATGTCCTCGGCGTCCCTGTTCGCCTCCATGGTATCGAGGCCGCGGTCGCGCATCCACGCGATGCAGTCGGTGATCCAGTCGACATGCTGCTCGATCGAGACGATCATGTTGGAGAGCACGGACGGGCTGCCGGGGCCGGTGATGATGAACAGATTGGGAAAGCCGGCGCTCATCAGGCCAAGATAGGTTTTCGGACCTTCCGCCCATTTCTGGTTCAGCGTCTGCCCGTCGCGGCCGCGAATGTCGATCTTTGCCACCGAGCCCGTCATGGCGTCAAAGCCGGTGGCCAGCACCAGCGCGTCGACTTCGTAATCCCTGCCGCCGGTGCGCACGGCATTCGCGGTGATCTCCTCGATCGGATTGGTCCTGATGTCGACCAGGGTCACGTTCGGGCGATTGAAGGTGGCAAAATAGTCGGTATCGATGCAGATGCGCTTCGACCCGATCGGATGGTTGTTGGGCTGCAGCAGTTTTGCAGTCTCGGGATCCCTGACGATCTCGGCGATTTTCTCGCGGACGAAATCGGCGGCGGTTTCGTTGGCGGCCTTGTCGATGGCGAGGTTGTTGTAGACCCCCATGAAGGTGAGGCCGCCACGGTCCCAGCGCGCTTCGTACTTCGCGCGCCGTTCGTTCTCGCCGTCGTCGAGCGCACCGCGGTCGGGCATCTCCATATAGATGCCGTTGCGCGCCTCCTCGCGCGCGAAGCGCCGGATTTCCGGGTATTTGGCGCGAAACCCCTCACGCTCCTCCGCAGTCAGCGGCGCGTTGCGGGCGGGAATCGAAAAATTCGGCGTGCGCTGAAACACCGTCAGCTGGCGCGCCTGCGCGGCGATGATCGGCACCGACTGGATCGCCGACGAGCCCGTGCCGATCACACCGACGCGCAGGCCCGTGAAATCGACCGGCTGATGCGGCCAGTGGCCGGTGTGATAGACCTTGCCCTTGAAATCGTTCAGTCCCTTGATATCGGGCATCCGCGCATTCGACAGGCAGCCGGTCGCCAGCACGACGTATTTTGCGGTGACCATCGTGCCGTCGGACGTCGTCACCGACCAGCGGCTCGCAGTCTCGTCGAAGGCGGCGCGATCCACGCGGGTATTGAGCTGAATGTCGGAGCGCAGCTCAAAACGGTCGGCGACGTGGTTGGCGTATTTCAGGATCTCGGGCTGCGGCGCGTAGCGCTCGCTCCAATTCCATTCCTGCTGCAGTTCTTCCGAGAACGAATAGGAATATTGCATGCTCTCGACGTCGCAGCGCGCGCCGGGATAACGGTTCCAGTACCAGGTGCCGCCGACGTCGCCACCCTGCTCGTAGACGCGGACCGAAAAACCCTGCCCGCGCAGCCGGTGCAGCATGTACATGCCGGCAAAGCCTGCGCCGACCACGACGACGTCGTAGGCCTCGGTGTCCTTGGCGGGTCTCTTGCCGGAAGCGGGTTGCAAGGCGGACATTCGAACTCCCTCGATATTTTTCTGCTGTCGCGAGCCAGCATTCTACCGCCGTCCCGAAAGCGCAAGAGACAATACGGCAGCACGGCACCGCATATTTTGCCGCACGGAATGCATCCCCGGCGACGCTCGTTTCCTGACGTCTCCACGCAAGATTTGGCGCGCCGAACCGGCTTGGCTTCGGTGTCCGGGATGGGCTAGCGTCGCCGGAGATTTTGTCATTCAGACCAACAACAAGCCGTGCCGAAAAGGCAGCCAGCGGGAGTGGACACAGCCATGAAATCGCCGATCTGCGACATGCTGGGAATAGAATTTCCCCTGCTCGCCTTCAGCCATTGCCGCGACGTGGTGGCCGCCGTCAGCCGCGCCGGCGGTTTCGGCGTGCTGGGCGCCACCGTCCATACGCCCGAAACCATCGAGCAGGAACTGAAATGGATCGACGATCACGTTGATGGCAAGCCTTATGGGCTCGACGTGTTGATCCCGGAAAACATCTCGACCGCGGGCGAAAAGGACGTCACCTGGAAGAGCCTGGAGCAACGGATCTCGCCGGAGCATCGCGACTTCACCCGCAACCTCCTGAAGAAATACGGCATCGAGCTGACGGCGACCGAAGTACCGAAGAACCAGCCGCAGCCGTTCGATGCGCAATGCGCGCTCGAAGTCCTCGACGCCTCGTTCCGCCACCCGATCCGGCTGATCGCCAATGCGCTCGGCGTGCCGCCGAAGGCGATGATCGACATGGGCAAGAAGCACGGCGTCCCGGTGGCGGCACTGGTCGGCGCCAAGGAGCATGCGCTGCGCCAGGTAGCGGCCGGCGTCGATATCCTGGTGGTGCAGGGCACCGAGGCCGGCGGCCATTGCGGGGAAGTTTCCACCATGGTGCTGGTGCCCGAGGTGATCAAGGCCATCAAGCCGATCCGCGACGTGCCGGTGCTGGCGGCGGGCGGCATTATGACCGGGCGCCAAATGGCGGCGTGCATGGCGATGGGCGCGGCCGGCGTCTGGACCGGCTCGGTGTGGCTCGCCACCGTCGAATCCGAGACCACCGAGATCTTCCGCGAAAAGATGATCGCGGCTTCCTCGCGCGACGCCGTCCGCTCCAAGGGCCGCACCGGCAAGCCCGCGCGTCAACTGCGTTCGGTGTGGACCGATGCCTGGGACCGCGGGCCCGACAGCCCGGGCGCGCTGCCGATGCCGCTGCAGAGCATCATCAGCCGCGACGCCTTCAACTCGATCGACCGCGCCGCGGCGAGCGGCAACGCGCAGGCGCGCGATCTCGTCACCTACTTCGTCGGGCAAGGCGTCGGCCTGATCGATAGCGTGAAATCCGCGGGCGCCGTGGTGCAGGAATTCAAGGAAGATTTTGTCGAGGCGGTCGAGCACATGAATACGCTGGTGGCGGAATAGGACGAGCCTCATGGTGATGAGTTTTTGACGGAACCTCCGACCTCATCCTGAGGAGCGCGCTTTGCGCGCGTCTCGAAGGATGGCCGCGAGTCTATTCGTTGCGTCCATCCTTCGAGACGCGGCCAAGCGGCCGCTCCTCAGGATGAGGTCTGCCTTGTTGAGAAAGTGAAAACAAAAACGAATGAAAAATCCAGCTTCCCCCGTCGCCGACGACCGCATTCCCGTCATCGTCGGTATCGGAGAAAT
Source organism: Bradyrhizobium sp. (assembly GCA_041490045.1). Classification (GTDB taxonomy): domain Bacteria; phylum Pseudomonadota; class Alphaproteobacteria; order Rhizobiales; family Xanthobacteraceae; genus Bradyrhizobium. The sequence continues at coordinate 7,138 of JBGPSI010000074.1, read as the reverse complement.
CGTCGATCGCCCGAAGGAAATCACCGAAGGCCTCGAACCGCTCATCTTGCTAGAACAGGCGCTGAGGCGCGCCGAAACCGACAGCGGCGCAAAGCTCCTGGCCGAGATCAGTTCGCTCGACATCGTCAATTTCCTGAGCTGGCGCTACCGCGATCCCGAGATTGCGCTGGCGAAACGTCTCGGCATCACGCCGAAGCATGCCTATTACGGTCCGGTCGGCGGCGAGAGCCCGATCCGCTATCTGCACGAGGCCGCGCAGCGCATCGCGCGCGGCGAATGCAGCGTAGCCGCGGTTTGCGGCGCCGAGGCGCAATCCACTGCGACCAAGGCCGAACGCGCCGGCGTCGAACTGCCCTGGACGCCGTTCGCCCATGATGTTCCCGAGCCCAAACGCGGCGCCGCGTTTCAGAAGTCGATGGCGGTGAAACTCGGCGTGTTCAGGCCGGTGACGGTCTATCCGTTCTACGAGGCCGCCACCTCGGCGCATTGGAGCCAGACCCCACGGCAGGCGATGGCGGAATCCGGCGAATTATGGTCGCGCTATTCGCAAGTCGCCGCGCAAAATCCCAATGCCTGGCTGAAGCGTCGTTTCACGCCTGAAGAGATCACAACACCAACGGCGGACAACCGCCTGATCGCGTGGCCCTACACCAAGCTCCAGGTGGCCAACCCGACCGTCAACATGGGCGCAGCGCTCCTGATGACCAGCCTCGCGAAGGCGCGGGCGGCCGGCATCGCCGAGGATCGCTTCATTCACATCTGGGGCGGCGCGTCGGCGGAAGAGCCGCGCGACTACCTGATCCGCGACCAGTTTTTCCAGAGCCACCCGCAGAACGCGGTGCTGAGGGCGGTGATGGACCTCGTCGACGGCGACGGCCGCGCGTTCGACGCCATCGAACTCTACAGCTGCTTTCCCTGCGTACCCAAGATGGCGCGGCGGACGCTGGGGCTCGGCCCCGATATGCAGCCGACGGTGACCGGCGGGCTGACGTTCTTCGGCGCGCCGCTCAACACCTACATGACGCATGCAGCCTGCGCGATGGTGCGCAAGCTGCGCGACGGCGCCAGACTCGGCCTGCTCTACGGCCAGGGCGGGTTCGTGACCAAACATCATGGCCTCGTTCTGTCGCGGCAGGCGCCCGCCGCCGCGCTGGCGCAGGACACCAGCGTGCAGGCAGAGGCCGACAGCCATCGCGGCCGCGTGCCCGAATTCGTCACCGAAGCCAATGGCAAGGGGACGGTTGAGAGTTTTACGGTGATCTATGGCCGCAGGAACGAGGTCGAGCACGGCGTGGTGATGCTGCGGACGTCCGACAATGCCCGCGCGCTGGCGCGGGTGCCGGCAAGCGATGGGGCGACGCTGGCGCATCTCCTCAACCTGGACCGCACGCCGGTGGGGTCGTCAGGCGACATCGTCACTGCGGATGACGGCGTGCTGGAGTGGCAGGCCTAGCGTCATGGCCGGGCTTGTCCCGGCCATGATCAACGAGAGAGCGCGCTAGGCCCCCTACCCCTTCACGTCCTGCTTTTCCGAGACTTTCTCCGGCTTGCCCTTGGGGCCGGCGCCGGCGACGCGGACCTGATCGCCATCGGCAAGGCCGTCGGGCGGCGCCACGATGACGCGATCGTCCGCGGAGATGCCCGAGCCCAGTTCGATATCCTTGCCGAGATCACGGGCGATGGTCACGGCCTTGAACTTGACCTTGTCGTCGGCGCTGACGGTCGCCACGCGCAGGCCGCTGCCGTTGAAGATCAGGGCGCTGGCCGGAATATGCAGCGGCACGGCGTCGCGTTGCAGGCTCATGCGCACGTTGGCATAGCCGCCCGGCATCAGTTCGCCGGAGGGATTGTCGAGCGCGAGCTGCATGCGCGTCGTACCGGAAGAGACATCGACGGATTGCGAGGAAGCCTCGACGGTCGCATCGAAGGTGCGGTTCGGGTATTCCGGCATCGATATCCTGGCCTTGGCGCCGATCTTGATGGCCGGCACGTAGCTCTGGGGCACGTTGACATAGACCCGCAATTTGCTGATATCGGAAATCACGAACATCGCCGGACCGCTGCCGCCGCCGGCATTGATCAGGGCGCCGACGTCGGTGTCGCGGGCGGTGACCACGCCGTCGAACGGCACCGTGATCTTCTTGTAGCCGGCCAGGGCCTCCAGCCGCTCGACATTGGCCTGGCCGGAATTGACCGCGGCTTTCTTGTTGGAAAGGTCGGCGGAGCGCTCGTCGATCTCCTGCATCGAAACGAAATTCGAGGCGATCAGCGATTTGCGCCGCGTTAACGTTGCCTCCGACAATTTCGCGCTGGCCTCCTGGCTCGCCAGATCGGCGCGCGCCTGCAATAGTTGCTGATCGAGGTCCGGCGCCTCGATCTCGGCGATCACCTGGCCGGCCTTGACCTTGGCGCCGATATCGGCGCTCCAGCTCTTCAGGTAGCCGCTGACGCGGGCGAAGATCGGCGCGCGGTAATAGGCCTCCAGCCGGCCCGGCAGATCGATCGTGGCGTTCAGAACCCTGGCGTCGGGCAGTACCACCGCGACCGTCGGAATCGCCTGCTCGTCGGTCCATTCGCGTAGTTTGGCGCTGGAATCCTCGCGCGCCCGGATCCCCGTGACCACCACCAGCACCGCGGCGATCCCCGCCACCACCCCGAAAATGCCCAACTTCCGGCGAGAGACCGGCGAGTTACGTTCAGTGGGCATGCGAAGTCTCCGGAACGGCGGCGGCTGCTTTGGCGCCTTGCTTCTTGTGTACCATACTAAAAACCACGGGAACAAACATCAGGGTAGCCACGGTAGCGAAGATCAGCCCTCCGACTACCGCACGGCCCAGCGGCGCATTTTGTTCGCCGCCCTCGCCGAGTGCCAGCGCCATCGGCAGCATGCCGATGATCATGGCCAGCGCAGTCATCAGGACGGGCCGGAAGCGCACGAAACCGGCCTCGATGGCGGCGGCAATCGGATCGCCCAGTTCCTCGTAGCGCTCGCGCGCGAAAGAAATCACCAGCACGCTGTTGGCGGTGGCGACGCCCATGCACATGATCGCTCCGGTAAGCGCCGGAACCGACAGAGTGGTCTGCGTGGTGAACAGCATCCAGACGATCCCGGCCAGCGCCGACGGCAGCGCGGTGATGATCACGAAAGGGTCGGACCACGACTGGAAGTTGACCACGATCAAGAGGTAGATCAGCACGATCGCGGCCATTAGCCCGAACAGTAGCCCGGAAAATGCGCTGTTCATGGTCTGCACCTGTCCGAGCAGAACCACCGACGAGCCCTTCGGCACGTCCTTCGCGGTATCGGCGATGACCGCCTTGACGTCCGCGGCGACCGCGCCGAGGTCGCGTCCCTGCGGCGTCGCGTAGATCTGCACCATCGACTGGATGTCGTATTGGGAGACCACCGCGCTCGAGGTCGAGCGCGTGATGTTGGCGATGCCGCCGAGGATCGGCGGCGTGGCGGTAGAGCCCGCGGTGATCGGCAGGGTCTCCAGCGCGCTCAATGAATCGATCTTGTATTGCGGCGTCTGCATCACGATGGAATAGGACACGCCGTTGTCCGGATTGAGATAATAGGTCGGCGCGACCTGCGCGCTGCCCGCCAGATTGACGACGAGGCTGTTGGTGACGTCGCGCTCGGTCAAGCCGACATATTGCGCACGGGTGCGGTCGACATCGATATTGAAGGTCGGATTGTTGGGCGACTGCTGGATGCGCGCATCCGCGATGCCCGGTATCCGGCGAATCCGGCTCAGCAATTTATTGGCGTAGGCGAAATTCGCATTCACGTTGGCGCCGCGGATCTGCAGGTCGATCGGCGCCGGCGCGCCGAAATTCAGGATCTGGCTGACGATGTCGGCGGGGAGGAACGCAAACGTCATGCCGGGAAACGCGCGCGGCAGTTGCTCGCGAAGCGCTTGTACATATTCCTCGGTCGGCCGGTGCCCCTCCTTCAGCTTGATCTGGATATCGCCATCCTGCGTACCGACCACGCCGGTGTTGTTGTAGGTCAGGTTGATGCCGCTGATCGGCATGCCGATGTTGTCGGCGAGCGTGTCGATTTCGGACGGCGGAATGATTTTACGGATCGCCTTCTGCACGTCGGCGAATTGATTGGCGCTCTCCTCGACCCGGGTGCCGACCTGGGTGCGGACATGCATCAGGATCGAGCCGGCATCGACCGAAGGAAAGAAATTCCGCCCGAGAAACGGCACCAGGAGGAAGGAAGCCGCGACCAGCCCCAGGAACCCGATCACGAAAAGCGGCCGCCGCCGCATCGCCAGCGTCAGCAGGTCGCGGTAGCCGCCGCGGATGCGCTCGAACCGCGCCTCGAAGCCGCGCTGGAATTTGACCAGCGGGTTGCGCGTGGGCGGCGGCTCGCCCTCGTGATGGGTGTGCGGCTGCAGCAGGTATTTCGCCATGGTCGGCACCAGGGTGCGCGACAGGATGAACGACCAGATCATGGCGAACATCACAGCTTCAGCCATCGGCACGAACAGAAAGCGCGCCACGCCGGTCAGGAAGAACATCGGCACGAACACGATGCAGATGCAGAGCAGCGACACGAAGGCCGGCGTCACGATCTGGTTGGCGCCGTCCATGATCGAAGTCTCGACGCCCTTGCCGTGCTCCAGATGCCAGTTGATGTTCTCGATGGTGACGGTGGCGTCGTCGACCAGGATGCCGACCGCGAGCGCGAGGCCGCCGAGCGTCATGATGTTGAGGGTCTCACCGATCGCCGACAGCATGATGATCGCGCCCAGCACCGACAGCGGAATCGACACCGCAATGATGACGGTCGAGCGCCAGCTTCCCAAAAACAGCAGGATCATCACGCTGGTCAGGAGCGCGGCAATGATGCCCTCATAGGCAACGCCGGTGATGGCGCCGCGGACGAAAATCGACTGGTCGCCAATGAACCCGATCTTGAGCGCCTCGGGCAGCTGGTCCTTGACGTCGATGACCTTCTGCTTGATGCCGGCGATGATATCCAGCGTCGAGATCGAGCCCGCCTTGAGCACCATCATCAGCACCGAACGGTTGCCGTCGACATGGACGATATTGGTCTGCGGCGGATTGCCGTCGCGCACGCTGGCGACGTCGCGCACATAGACCATCGCGCCGTTCACGGTCTTGATCGGCAGACCGCCGAGGTCTTCCATCTTCAATGGCGAGTTGTTGAGCTGGATGTTGTATTCGAAGGTGCCGATCTTCTGGGTGCCGACCGGCGTGATCAGATTTTGTGCAGCCAGCGCATTGGCAACGTCCTGCCCCGACAGCCCCCGTGCCTGCAAAGCCTGGGGATTGAGATCGATCTGCACCTGGCGCTGCTTGCCGCCGAACGGGTAGGGGATCGCGGCGCCGGGCACCGTGACCAGCGGCGTGCGCAGCTGGTTGATGCCGATGTCGGCGAGGTTCTGCTCGGTGAGTCCCTCGCCCGACAAGGCGACCTGGATGATCGGAACCGTGGAGGCGCTGTAGTTCAGGATCAAGGGGGGCGTGGCGCCGGGCGGCATCTGCTTGATCATGGTCTGCGAAATCGCGGTGACCTGGGCGTTCGCGGTGCGGATGTCGACATTCGGCTGGAAGAAGATCTTGACGATGCCGAAGCCGTTATAGGAGTTGGCGACGATATGCTCGATATCGTTGACCGTGGTCGTCAGCGCCCGCTGGAACGGCGTGGTGATGCGTCCGGCCATCTGATCCGGCGGCAGGCCGGTATACTGCCAGACCACCCCGATGACGGGGATCCGGATATCCGGGAAAATGTCGGTCGGCGTGCGCAACGCGGCGAGCGGTCCGATAATCAGCAGAAGCAGCGCGAGCACGACAAAGGTATACGGCCGGCTTAGCGCGATGCGCACCAGTGCGATCATAAAACGGGGGGCCCCAAGTCAGGTGCAGGTGAAGGGCGGGAACCGCCCTCCAAAAGCTTGTTCGTTGACCCAGATTTACCCGAACCGCGGCAAATAGCCAATCTCAGGCGGCCTTTCCACCTTCACATCCTCGACAGCCCTGAGCGGCGCTCCCTTAGCCGGAGGCGGCGGATCTGGGCCAGATCGAAAGTCGCCTCAGGCGGCGCGCTGCCGGCCGTTGACCAGGTCTTCCACCAGCTTCTCGGTGGCTGCGGTTGTCTTTAAGGTGATCAGTGTGCCATTTCGGTCGCTCCGGGCAACCATGCCGCTCAGGCCAACCGAAGCCAGCGAAACAGACAGCTGCGCGTGTCAGGCCGCGCGCACCGAGTCGAGGAACTTGCCGACCTCGAGCTTGAGACGATTGCTGTCGCCCGACAGCGACTGCGCCGCCGAGAGTACCTGCGACGAAGCCGAGCCGGTCTCGGTAGCGCCGCGCTGCACGTCGGTGATGTTGGAGGAGACCTGCTGAGTGCCGTGCGCGGCCTGCTGGACGTTGCGGGCGATTTCCTGGGTCGCCGCGCCCTGCTCTTCCACGGCTGCAGCGATGGTCGATGAGATCTCCGACAGCTTTTCGATGGTGCCGCTGATCTCCTTGATCGCTCCCACCGACTCCTGCGTCGCCGCCTGGATCCCGCTGATCTGCTGACCGATCTCGCCGGTCGCCTTGGCGGTCTGTTCGGCGAGCGCCTTCACTTCCGAGGCGACTACGGCAAAGCCGCGACCCGCTTCACCGGCACGCGCGGCCTCGATGGTGGCGTTGAGCGCGAGCAGATTGGTCTGCCCTGCGATGGTGTTGATCAGTTCGACCACGTCGCCGATCCGCGCGGCCGCCTTCGACAGTTCTCCGACGCGGTCGTTGGTCTTGCGCGCCTGGTCGACGGCATCGCCGGCCATCCTTGCCGATTCCTGCACCTGGCGGCTGATCTCCTTAACCTTGCCGTCAGCCTGATACAGCAGCAGCTCGGCATCCTTGCGATTGGGCAGTTCCGCCAGTCGCGCCGAGTTTTCGCAGCGGCTCAACGGGCCGCGGTCGACGACGTCCGCCTGTTCGAAGGCTGGCGTTAGCCTCAAGGCATCAGCGTGAGGGCGTCCGAGAAGAACGCCGGGCCGCCGAAATTGCCCGACTTCAGCGCCAGCAGCATCGCGCCGTCCCTTGCGCCGACGGCGCGCAAAACCGGCACTCCTGCAGCGATTTCCGAGCCTACCAGAAAGCCGGGAAT